>JBKPOZ010000166.1:0-13683 GCA_046733355.1 Pseudomonadota bacterium
TTAGAGTTCCAGCTGCCCTCGCTAAGTGGTGGCGTGGCTTAAAAGTCACCCTCCAAACGGGAGGAAATACTCAATAAGCGCGTCGATACCCACGCGAGCTGGCGCGCACCGCACGGCCGAGTTTTGCAACAAAATCTGCCCAACAGCGGACATAGAGCAGGCTGGGGGCACTGCTCTGCTGCTATTGGGTCATTGACCGCCCAAAGTTGGAAGGGGTTGCGCCCGCGTAACCGGCGGTGGGGTCCACTTCCCAATGAGCACTTCAGATTTCGGGGCGTAGATGCGCATCGTCAAGTTGAACTGGGCTTTCGGGGCGGGAAGCCAGTTGGCTTCCTTGTCCTTGCCGGGACTTTCATTCTGAAGGTACAGGTCTAACGAGCCGTCCGTGTTGTACTTGAGAGGCATCCAACTGCTCACAGCAAACCGGTTGAGCGGGTTGGCAACTTGGAAGCCTTCCACATCATAGAGCGTAACCGACCAGAAGGCGCTCGCAGGAGGTGTGCTACCCTTGTCAAAGTGCAGCGTATACTTGTTGGTTCCGTCGAGGGGCTTTCCACTTTCGTCAACAAAATCGAAAGGGTAAATGGCATCTTCGGGCACGTTCGCCCCAAGACCTTCCCGCGCGATTATGGCACGCTTTAGATAGTAGTTGCCGTACACGCCCATCGTATCAAGGTTCATCGACCAGCCGTTCACGACGTGTGCGAGCGTTGGCAACCTCCAGAGCATCAGTTGTTGCGCTTCTTCGGGAACACTCGCCAAGGCATTGCGAACCGCGGGGTCGGCTTTCTCGACATCGAAGGATTTGCCGGGCTCGATACCGATCTTCTTCAACTGAGCGGCCATTGGTTCATCAGTTATGTGCGGCGGGTTCATCTTGAGCAGTTCGGCGGCATAGGCGAAGAACTTGCCAGCGGGCATTCTATCGACTTGAACCTTGGGCGGCGTTTTCATATCGACAGTAGGGTCGACCTTCACCTCCACGGGTTTTGATGGGGTGCCCCACTCGGAGAGTGGCGTGACCTTAACCCGCTTGGATTTTGTGAACTGCATCATAGTGCGCCGAGCCATCCGTCTTTGTGCGCCCGATAATCCAGACATAGGGCGTCGGCGCATTGATCTGCTTGATTCCGTTTGGAACCGTGCCGTTCCAGCCCGGCGGTGTGACCAGATAGTTTGCTGCTTGGGTGCCCGTCGTTCGCCAACCGGGCGACGCAAATACGTCCGTCCACATGTCGAGCATTGGCAGCAGATAATAGCGCCCATTGGTGTCCGGTGCCGACACAATCATCGGCTCCTTGGTCATGTCGAGCCATGCAATGGAATACAACGTATCGAAGTTTGATCTGACCACTCCCCTGAAACTGGCGGGAGGATATTCCGGCACGTTCGTGAACATATTCATCGGCCCTTTGCCAAACTCTTTGCCGGCCTCGATATTCGTGGATTGCTTCCGCGTCACGTCCATCATGATCAGCGAGTAGAAATAGAGATATGCGTCAATGCCGATAGCATGTGCCTCTTGCTCGCTAACCGTGGTTTGAGCGGCCGCTCCAAGGGGAGCGCCTGCAGCGAATACCGCAAGCAAACCGAAAAGGATGATGCAGCTTCTGCTCATTGTTGCCCCTAGCTTTTGAATGTGAGGAATGACCAGTGTGCGCCTTACGAGAAATGTTGGCTAGCCGACTCACAATAAAATACTTCCACAGTGACAGGATCGTGAAGCCAAGTACCAGCGCACCTAAATGGCGCTTTGTCATCCCGAACGGCGTCCGGTTCGGGTCAAAACCGGCTGACGCGACGGTAGCTCAGCAGGTCCGTTCTAGTCGCATGAGCGGACCAAGGGCTCAACTACTCTCTGCCTCAGTCCACCTCAGATAATTCGAGTAGGAGAGTCATTGCGAAGAGAGCGGGTAAGGAAGCAAGCGTGGGCATTCATGCTTGACTGAAAGACGCGCGGGCTATCAAGCGGTTTGGAATCTCAATTCTGTTGGCGCACACCGGAATGTGAAGTGCAATGTGGCGCGATCGTTCACATTCACTGTGCATCCGCAGGGTTAAAGTGCCATAATCGTTGCACGCGAAGCATGGTTGGTCTCGGGATATCCGCAGAGGAAAACAATCTTGCTTCGGTTATACGCTCGGGCCGCTCGCCGACCGGGTCCGTGGCGCGACCTGAGTCGCTCAGGATGAGCAACCATCAGGAGGAGCGCTATGGCCTATTCGCACGCCCTTGTCGGCGCGAACACAAATGCCCTGCAACCGCTCGTTCGCCGCATCTCGACATCCGATCTCTATTATGCCCTTGCCCGTGGGTACGACGATTTCGCCGCGTTCCCCAGCCACGGCGTATTCCTGTGCCTGATCTATCCGGTGGTCGGGATTTTACTGATAGCCTGGACCCTGGGCACGCTATCGCTGTTGCCGTTGGCAGTTCCAGTTGTCGCCGGGTTTGCTTTGGTCGGGCCTGTTGCAGCCATCGGTCTCTATGAGTTGAGCCGGCGGCGGGAGGCTGGACTCGACAGTTCTCCCGGCCATGCCTTCGATGTGCTGCATTCGCCGTCACTGGGCGCCATCATCCTGCTCAGCATTTTGTTGATGGCGATCTATGTGCTCTGGCTCATTGTCGCCTACGCGCTTTATACCGTGATCTTCGGCGATGCGCCGCCGTCCTCGGTTGAGCAATTCATCACCGACTGGCTGACCACGCCGCGTGGATGGACTCTCATCATTGTCCGCTGGGGAATCGGGTTTTTGTTCGCCGCCCTTGTGCTGTCCATCAGCGCGATCTCATTCCCGCTGCTGCTCGACCGCGATGTCGGCGCAGCGGTCGCGATGCACACCTCGGTTCGCGTGATGGCGGCGAATCCGGTGCCGATGGCGCTGTGGGGATTCATTGTCGCAGCGCTCCTCGCGATCGGCTCGATCCCGTTCTTCGTCGGGCTCGCAGTGGTACTGCCGGTGCTCGGACATGCGACCTGGCACTTGTATCGGCGTACGGTCGAACCGGATTCCCATTCGCACCCGGATTACCAGCCGCTGGCGTACGAGCATCCGCGCCGTTCGGCCGCCGATTTTCCTGCGGCGGTGTTCCCGACCCATTGGTGGGGTAAATCGGACATTGGAGAAAACGGATAATCGACGACCGGAATGACGCCGCGGACACTAAGGTCACCATAAGGTCTGACCAAAACAGTGGCTAACAGGTTCAAGGATCAGACCTAAGATAAAGACCGGGATTGCTGCTGAACTGGCAATTCAGCATGCATTTCCAACCTGCTTTGCATATCGGGAGCCGACGCTGTTAGGTGGTCTCATGGGTTATGGCGCGAGCATAGTTGATGTGGATGCCATAAATCGGGCGTTTATGCCCGCCGTATCCTCAAGGCCCAGAACCAGCCGATCCAGCAAACTACGATTTTGCTGCTGCTCAGGTCGGCTCCTGATGCTGTGGACGGCTCCTCCACCCGCACGCGAGTGCCAAAGATGTGGGCGCTGCTAAGGCTCCCACGATTCGGAGCAGCTAGCTATGCAAACGGTTACGACGATCGGTCTCGACATCGCCAAGTCGCCTAACCGCGGTGATCTGCGGAAAGGGCACTTAATTTGACCTACATTGTCAACGAGAGCTGCATTCGCTGTAAAATTATGGATTGCGTGGAAGTGTGCCCCGTGGATTGCTTCTACGAGGGCGAGAACATGCTCGTCATCGACCCGGACGAATGCATCGATTGCGGGGTGTGTGTACCAGAGTGCCCGGTCGACGCGATCAAGCCGGACACCGAACCGGGGGTTGAGAAATGGCTGTTGCTGAATGCGCAATACACAAAAATATGGCCAAACATTACGGCTAAAAAAGCGCCTCCGCCCGATTCTAAGGAATGGGAGGGAAAGCCGGATAAACTCCAATACTTCTCACCGAATCCAGGCACTGGTGATTGAGGCGTGATTAAACTCATCCAACCGGACGTGGCAATAACTGTGAGCCTCCTCGATGGCTTGGCCGCAGAGATCGCGCCTCGATGTGCCAGCGTTACTGCCCGTGATGGTGGTCACGAGAGGAAAGCAAAATGACCGCAGAGTTTGTAAATAAAACCTGTACCCCCTGTCGCGGAGGAATCCCCCCGCTCACACGCGAGCAAGCTGAGCGCCTCCATGCAGAGGCCGCAGATTGGCAATTACCAGAAGAAGCTCGTCACATTGAGCGGAGCTTTCGGTTTCGCAATTTCAGGGAAGCACTTACATTCGTCCAGGAAATTGGTGAACTCGCGGAAGCTGAAGGCCATCATCCGAATATTTGCTTCGGTTGGGGAAACGCCACGGTTTCTCTGCAGACCAAGAAAATCAAAGGACTACACGAGAACGACTTCATCATGGCCGCAAAGATAGACCGGATATTTGCTCATAGTACCACGGCATGAACATCAGGTAGCGATGGTGACTCGGACTCAAGATAACACTACATGCATAGCTCGGGGTTGAGCAAAGCGTGCAAACGGGGAGATGAAGAAATGCAGTTGCAATTTGCTGTCGGTTTCAAGCTTTATGACAAGGCAAGTCATATGATCGTGGAAGCGGAGGATGCATTGGTTGCTGCCCTCAAAGTAAAGATACAACGTCAGCAGGCATTGATCACATATGTCCGCCGACGTAACAAAAGGGGTGACGCACGTCATCCTGCATATGGGGCATGACGAGAGTCGCTGAGCGGCATTCTTCCGACCTAAAACCCATAAATTGCCCCAGCAAAGTCCCTAATATTGAATTTTCCTGGGGCTGCTTTTGATGCTGTAGACGGCAGGACCTGCCGGTCGTGCAATCGACGAAACTGGAGCTGGTGATCAACCACACCGCGAGAATTTTTGGCCTCACCGTACCCGATGAGATGCTCGCCACCGCCGACGAGGTGATCGAAAAGAGTCCACTTTGCTGCAATTGCTCACAGCTGCTTATGGCACAACTCGGCTGTCTTGATCGGCTTAAACTAAGGTCCGCTGAGTGGGGCTAAGCGGAAGCGCCGAACTTGCCTAGCCAATGCGTGCTGATGGACCCGAAGCCGTTATAGGGTGATGGAGTGTGCTATCCTTTCGGTGGCAGGCGCCGAGGGCGCCCCACCTCGATTCAAGACCTACAGGCTTGCCGCGAGGTGATCGAATGAAACGACGCGAATTCATCACGCTTGTCGAAATAAAAGGAGAAAGCTATGAGCACGAACGACACCTACCTCGCTGTTTTCCTCGGCAATAAGGACAGCGCTAAAATGAAGGCGTGGAACGCCCTTTCCGAGACGGAGCGCAACGCCAAGATGCAGGAGGGGATTGCGGCCTGGAAGGGCTGGGTCCAGAAGCATCAGGCCGCGATCGTTGGCATGGGCGGGCCGCTCGGAAAAACCAAAAAGATTAGCGAGCGCGGCATCGAGGACATTAGCAACTTGTTGAGCGCCTACACGGTGGTTCGCGCGGATTCACATGAAGCAGCCGCCAACATGTTCGAGAAGCATCCCCACTTCACGAACTTTCCGGGGGATTCCGTCGAGGTCATGCCGGTCCTGCCGATACCGGGTGTTTGAGAGGCGCGCTGTCTAGCTAGCCAAACCGGTCACCGGGAGCAACTCATGCCACTCCCGAAGCTGAGCGGCTGTTGTGCACGTCGTAGCGGTAGGCGCGCGGGGTGAACCCGGGTCCCATGTAAGCCACGTCTGCCCACCCGCTGTCTCGGAAAATCGCCCCGTGCACCTCGACGTGAGACTTATCGACGAGATCGCTGGCCGCTGCAAACCCGTGTAGATCCGGTACAGTTTGTAGCTCCCAAACGATGATGCTTTGCGTCATCCGAAAAGAGGCGCTTTGGAGTGACGACGCGCGTCAGCGTCTAAGTCCGACACCGGAGTTAAGCAGACCTACTGCGTGCGCATGATTAGGCAGGAGGTGGCTTTACTACCCGCGCGGAACACGCGTGAGGCCGGGCGAGCACGTCTTAGGCTGGGTACGCCGTTCAACCCGTTCACGGGCTTACGCTTCTTTTCCGCGATAACGCCAAAGGACTTTGACTTCACGCCTCTGCCAGCGAGATAGTGCGACTGCCGTTACGCCGCTTGGCTTGCCCCGCGCGCGCGGGTTGCCTCGTCATACGCTGCATTGAGCGCCTGCGTATGCCTCTCAGCCAACTCTATGAACTCCGGGGCAAGTCCTGCGACCCGGTCAGGATGGCACTGCTTTATCTTGCGATGATATGCAGAGCGTATTTCATCAGCGCTGGCGTAGGGTGACACATCCAGAACGCTCCACCAAGCAGTCTCCTCGAACTGCTTCGCGGCCCGTTGTCCTTCCTGTTCACGCCGGCTTTCCGCCTCACGTTTTTCCTCGGATTGGCGCCGCCGTTCTTCGGCTCGTCGCTCTTGTTCCGCCCTTCTTTCAGCCTCACGGCGCTGTGCTGCTTTTTGTCGTTCACGCGCCCCTTTTTGTTGTTCAGTTTCTCTTCGGCGGGTTTCTTGGTCCACTTGGATAAATACCCAGTAAGCAAGGCCAAGCGGGACGAGAACCATTAGAAGCCAGCCAAACGCCGCGAGTGGGTTGATTGTCCTCTGTGCTGTTCCAGCGATGTCGAACGCGCTGAAGTCGCCCAAACGTGCCGCAAGGGTTGCAGTCAACACAGTGAGCAGCGAGGCCAGTATGATTGCGAACCTTGGCCCCACTACAAGCGGAAGCAGCGCACCCAGTTCGGCCAGCCCTGCCGTTTTGCGCTGCTTGCCTCCCCCATGCCCGGCTGCGTGCTCCTTCTGCTGCGCTAACAGCCAAATGCAGGCTGATCGCACAATGCACCACGACACGAGCGCAACGATTAGAACCAGAACGCCATGACGACCGCCAACGGCGAACACGACGACGCCAGCGACTACCCCCAATGTCGTTGCGTTCATCCCCCTGCCCCAGTTTGGCCAAACTCTACGGCGGCCGGTATTTAGAATTGCATAGGATGTGTGGCGTCTTTGTGGGAGAGCCTATGCAAAACCCTTGAGGACCGCGTCGGAAGCTATTGTAAAGAGCTTCGCACTTTGCCCCGGCAGTTCCATAGTCGGGGGAAGTAACAAGAAATCCGGCCGCGGGTAAGCCGAGTGGTTTGGGCGCCAATGAGCCGTCAGTTTAAGCCCTGTGCTTGGAGCCTCTCGCCAATCCGGAATACATTTAGCCGACGCTACAGCAGTCTTGCGGGCCTTGGATTTCGCCGTCGTCGCGGAAAGTTTGGCTTTATGAACCGTTGCAGAGCGACTTCGACCTTCGGACAACGCAACCGCAATCTTATCATCGGCTCCAGAGCCAATCCTACTCTCGCGCAATGCAACGGCGATCCTGTGCCAATCACCAAGCTGCTGGAGATGAGCGGGATCAGCCTTGGGCAGCAAACCGTATTTGCCCCCGCGCATCGATCCACTTCCATACGTCGCTTTCTTTGCCTTCGGGTCCTGTGATGTCGATAGCCCGGCCATGGCCATAACCACCGGTCCGGCGGCTACCACCATGTAGTGAATTGCTGGTGCTTGCTTTGTAACCAGAAGCAAGGCTTTGACGATAATCGTCGCGAAACGCGCTCAGCATCGACCATTGCAGGCCAGCCGCATCCATCGCGTGTCCCGCATGATAAAGCTGCTCGCGGAATTCAGGATCCATACCACCGATCACGTAGTCTCGTAAGCAGAGTCCCATATGCTGCGCGGACACCGGGTCCTTCCACGTGAAATCACCAGTTCCGTCCTTCTTGATGGGCACGCGCTGATAAACCTCCCATAAGTAGTCATCGACTGGTTCCATAACCGATGCGCGTTGTGCGCACCGGAGAGTAGCCTGTTTCTGCTCAGCATTCTGCTCGTCATCTGGCGAGACAGGAACCGAGCGCGGCGAGCGCTGCTTCTACGGCTGGGGTCGGAGGCAGGTGGCTCATCGACGATATAGGCCAGCAGGTTGTGATGTTTGCTGCACCTGCTCAGGTCTGGAAGTGGCATTCGATGCGCGCAGTGGCGCAAGCCTGTGATTCCAAACAAGTCCAACAGAATAGCTCTCCATCGTTTCAACGAGCGCGCATACTGGACCCTAAGTCACTGCCGATGACTGAGTTCCTTCATCTATGGCCGCCGCTTTCCATTCGCGCGCCATTCGTAGAAGTCGTTCGCGAAGCTTCTTATCATCAACTCGGTTGGCGAGTCGCACGACGCAATCCCGTGCGTAGTCGTCCATTTTTTCTTCAGGGATCGGAATACTCATCTAGCCCCCTTGCACGTTGTCCCGATTTGACAGAAAGCAAAAATTCCTTCTCGCATTATGGCTCCCGTGAAATAATGAATGATCGTTGCACAAATCCCACACTTGTACCCTGCTGCGGTATTTGAAAATCAAGAGGCGCGCATCAGTGGTGAGCCGAGCCGGCTAGAGGCAGGTCGGGCGAATCGGAGGCATAGGAATGGGATTCTCAAAAGCTTGCGGATGCGCGAGTCTACGGGAACGATGATTCGGGAGACCACGGTGTCGAAGCCCTATTCGCGTGACTTGCGTGAACGGGTAGTACGTGCAGTCGAGGCGGGAGCATCCTGCCCATGAAGCCGCGGCAGCCTTTGAGGTAAGCCCAAGCTCCGCTATCCGGTGGGTGGCGCGCTGGCGGCGAAGCGGACCACTGGCACCCAAGCCTGTCGGTGGCGAGCGCCGCTCCCGTCCCCGGCATTCGCAATGAGCATTTCCTTTGTGATCCGTACATGGCCGCACTCTGAGTCACCGTACTGCCACACTCACTGTAAATCGCATCTGGGGTGCTAGTTTCGTCATCTAGGGCCAAAATGCTGGCCCTCCACTGGCCTTTATGTCTATGGTGATGTCCCGCTTAACAGAAGCGAGGGGGGTGCCATGACTGTGCAGAGGCATGAAGCGTCGGCTTCGGTGGTCGACTTCGCCCGCAAGAGGGCGGGCCGAGAAAAGCCAGCGGATGACACTGGGAATGGCATCATCGCTCTGCTGCACAAAGCGGCTGAAAGTGCCAAGAAAGATTGTGCGCGAGCCATGGACCTCGCACATAAGCTTACTTTACAGCTACGCGCTGCAGAGGATAGGGCGCGCGAGCTTGAGGCCGAGGCCAATCACTTTCGTGAGCGCGCTGACGCCGCAGAGAATTGGCTCATTGTTATACACAATGAAATCGATCAGACATTTTTTCAAAAAAAGACGGCCTGAATGTCATGTATAAGGGCCAAACACTCAGATTTCATCAGGAGAGAGAGTACGCCCTCTCTGACCGTAGCCGCTAACTGTGTCGGTTAGCTAAACCTACCTTGCCGAACTTTCCGCTTCAGCCGGTATCGAAGCCGCGCTGGCCCTGGTTCGGGCACTTTCGGGTCCGCAGCGCTCCAGGTCATAAGTGGCAGCGCGCCTGCGCGCAGAGGGCGTGCTCGATGTCAATCTCGGTCGCCCGCAGGCCCATTTCCCCAGCCCAGATGGAAGGGGCGGCTCGAGGACTCGGGTGGCGTGCCAAGGGCCCCACGGCGTATGGCCAAGGAAGTACGCAAATTCAAATCGGAAGTTCAACCCGGCGCGCACCATTTAAACTGTGAGCCAACGCGGTGGCAGCACGAGCACCAAGGCGGGGGATACGTGAACGGGAAAGGAGCCGGGAGGAAGCGCGATGGTCCCGGCTGCAAACGGACGGCAAGCAGGCCAGGCGGTAATGGCGATCACCCATCCCGCGGCTTGCTCTCCATAACCTGCCCGGGCTGGTTGATCCATCCCAGGCGCACTCTTCGACAAATTATCTGTGGGAATTTTGCAACGGTCCGCATTTTTTGGACTTTGGCCATAGTACTAGACCGGTTTCATGTTCCTCCGTCACGAAATGACAACATAGGGGGGATCAAGCCATGAACTTTTGCATTGGGGATCGATTGGGGCACAGCGCGATATTGCCTGCAGGCCCCAGCCGCAGCAGTCCGGTGAGTTTGGTTTCGCTTCCCAGCTAAGGCATTAATTTTTGAAGCTCGGCAGGTTGCAGCGCGCAGTAACACGTGCCTTCGCAGAGCGCGGCAACGTGCTGCCGAGTTCTGCGCTCGTGGCCTGGTGCTGGCCGCGGCTGAAGGTGCTCGAGCGCAAGCACGTTGTCAGTATGCGGCGCGCTGCCAGGAGTGTTGGAGCGAGGCCGGTGTGTCGATGTGGTCGAGAATGGATATGGCGCCTAGGCGATTAAACGATCACTTGCTTTGCAACAGTAAAATCGATCGACGAGAGCCACTGCTTATCAGTAGCTCCTCACATATCAAAGGTTCCGTCCTCCAGGATACTCTTGTTCGAGAGAATTGCTCTTTACACGTTGGAGGAAATCTTCTCGGCAATTTGACGATTGAAGCAGGCGCGACAGTGGTCGTCGAAGGTTCGGTTGATGGAAAAATAGTCAACAGAGGAGGCCGACTCGTTGTCAACAACAATACTTTCGATGGCCCCCCCGAAACGGAAGCCTGCGGCATCCTGAAAATAAACCTCACAGCCATTGCATCTAATTATGAAAAGCTCAGCAAGCACACCCAGGCTGAATGTGCCAGCGTTGTCAAGGGAAATGCTTACGGCTGCGGCATCGAACCAATCGTGAGGACCTTATCCGAAGCCGGTTGCAAGACTTTTTTCGTCACTAATCTCCCGGAAGCCAAACGCGTCCGCGCGATTGCTTCGAACGCGACCATCTACGTTCTGCATGGACTGTACCCTGGAACCGGGCCGCTTTTCGCAGAACTTAATGCGCAGCCCGTCATAAACAGCTTGGTTGAAATGGCTGAATGGGATGCCTTCGTTGCATCCTGTCAATGGGGCGGTGGCTGCGCGATTAGCGTTGACACCGGCGGGAGTCGCATCGGGTTGTCATTTGAAGAGGCCGCTGCGCTTGCACCCAGAGTTCATGCGCCGAACCATGGGATCACGCTCCTAATGAGCCGTCTCAATGATGATAGTAAAGCCGAACGTCCGTTCAATGAGCGGCAGATCAGTTTGTTTCGCGATTTGCGTCGCCTTTACAGCGGCATTCCCGCCTCACTGGCTAATTCGTCCGGCATCTTCCTGGCTCCGAGCGCTCATTTCGATCTAGTGCGTGCCGGCTCAGCCCTGTACGGGGTGAATCCGACACGAGGTCTTTCCAATCCGATGCTTCCGGTCATTGAACTGCGTGCACGCATTCTGCAGGTCCGCAATTTGGAGCCCGGCGAAAGCATCGCCGATAACATCGGCCGCACGACAAAGCGGCGCATGCGCGTAGCGTTGATTTCGGTCGGATATGCGGACGGGTATCCATGTTCGTCCGCAAATAAGCTGCAGGTGCTGGTCGGAGGTTACCCCTGCCCGGTTGCTGGGCATCCGTCCTTGGATCTGCTGCCGATCGATGTAAGTGACCTCCCCGATCCAGGCGCCGCGAGGCACGGGGAAACGGTTACGCTAATCGGCGGGGAGATTGGAATAGACGATGTCGCGGCGGCGAGTAAATCGACAGGGCGCGAAGTGCTTAGCCGTCTCGGGAGTCGTTTCCATCGCATCTATTACGCCGTCTAACAGTTTGAACGTTCACCCACATCCTAAGAAAGGAGCACGACATGTTTGGAAAATCCAAGAACACCTCGCCCGGAAACAATCAGGTCCCTTCGTATTCGCAGCAGCTTCAACCCCCAGTCGCGGACTCAGAGGCTCGGGAATCGGCGGACGAGCTTTCATCAATCAGCTCTGATATCACGATCGTCGGAAAAATTATTGGCAAGGGAACTGTGAAAATTTCTGGGCGCATCCAGGGCGAGCTCCACGCCTCGATCCTTTTGATCAGCGATGGCGCACAAGTTGAGGGTGACATCGTTGCGAAAGAAGTGACCATCGGCGGATGTGTGAAGGGGACTATTCACGCTGATCGGGTCAAGCTCACTAGTAGCGCTATCGTAGAAGGAGATATTTTTCATCGAATGTTATCAATCGAGGAGAATGCCCGATTCGAAGGATCGTCAAGACGTGAGGAAACTATCGTCGATGCGACGCGAGTTCCGCTCAGCCAACCGCTAGCTCAGGCTGACATCGGCACCCTGGCAGCTATCGAAGCGAATCAGAAGCAGAACGGTCCGCTCGATAATAAGTGGCATGCTACTGAGTGATGCGCGACCAAGTGCTGCATTCCGTATAAGCCATCACCTCCCGGGTAGCGGTGAGGCCTACCATGCAGGGTTGTCACTTCGTGGTACAAATTCGAATCGCGGACCGCAGAGCTGATTTAAAGAACAACGGGGGTGCCGCGGGTCAGTTTTAGATCGAAGCCGCAACCGTATTTCTTCTCGCCAGCTTGAAACAGAACCAGCTAACTGACTACGAACTAAATGGGTTTGCCGAGGCCCTGAAAAGCAGCTCCGGCTCACGTCGCTGCTTCTGTTTAGAGCCACAGAAAATCCCGCTCTGCTGAGCCCAAGCGGCCAAGTTCCACGAAACCTGCTTCTCTCAAACGGAGGCCTGAGAATGTCGCGTCTTTATGTAGCCATCGTTTCGGCCGATCTTCTCTAGTGCGGCAGCGTAATGGGAGGGGAACATGGCAACCCTGAGTTTTGCCGAAACGTCGCTTAGAGAACATGAGCTCACACACGGCACAGAAAATCATTCGCCAGAATGGAGCGCGCCCGCTCTTGCGCCGATTGGGGCGACCGCACCCCGTCATCCTGAAGTTGTTGCCCGCAAGCCTGCTGTTTATGCCGATGAGGAGGATCTGCTCTATGGTCCTGAGGAAGATGATCTGCTCAATGGTCCTGGGCAAAATGATTTATCCGGAACCGGGAGGAGCTTCAATTTGCAGCGAAAGCTCGCTGCGGGCACTGCGATAGTAGCAGCTTTAGGCGTCTGCGCGTGTGCGTACTTCTTCTCGTCTCCACATGACAAAACAGCCCCGCAAACTGCAGAAGTCTCAGCGGCTGTACAACCCGCACTTGCGAGCTCGGTCCCGACAGCTCTCAACGCATCCGGCCCCCCTACTGAGCCTGATGGATCGGGATCTGCATCTTCCAGGACCGAAGCGCTACCTGCGTGGCCTGTCGATGCTTCTCGGGAGGTGCAATCTATGGCTTCCCAGAAAGTAGAATCTGTAGAGGCTTCTCAGAAAGCGGTGCCTGTTGGTGTTTCTCAGAAGGTTGTTTCGGCGTCGTCGGGTACCACAGCCGAGGCGCGCATAGGCGTTGCAGCAGCCGCCGAGAATGTTCTTTTCGTGCAGCGCCCCGGAGTGAACATCAGGTCTACACCTTCGAGAAGCGGTAGCGCTGTCGGGACGGCCCCGAAAGGCACACGCTTCAAGGTGCTTAGCCGAGAGGCGGAGTGGATCCAGGTGCAGAATGGTCGCTTGAAGGGTTGGATTAATGCGCAATTCTTGGCGCCTACTGAGCCGCGATAGTCAAGTTCTCGCCAGTGGCCCCGCAACACTCGCAACCAAGCGGACGCTACTCCTTGACTTGGGCCGGACTTGCACCGGCTGGATCGCACCAGCTTGCGGCTGGCGGTCGCGGTAGGGACGCCCATTGCTGAGCGCCCCCCGCACAGATCCGTACTTGCGGCTTTCCCGCATACGGCTCCTACCTCGGGTGTGAGACGGCGAATCGCTTGTCGGGCCAGGGATGGAGAATGCGCGGTGGCGGGAGCCACGTGTCAATTAGCT
>JBKPOZ010000167.1:0-27188 GCA_046733355.1 Pseudomonadota bacterium
AGGCAACATGGGTGGTGATATTCTGTGGCATCGGTAGCGCGCCTCAGCCCAGGTTCAGCTCCTTGAAAAAAAATTTCCCTTGTCATCGATCACGATGAAGGCGGGAAAGTTCTCCACCTCGATTCTCCAGATCGCCTCCATTCCCAACTCGGCATATTCAATTGTTTCCACTTTCTTGATGCAGTACTCGGCAAGATTGGCGGCCGATCCGCCGATGGAGGCGAGATAGAACCCGCCGAACTTTTGGCAAGCCTCGCGCACGACAGGCGAGCGATTGCCCTTCGCCAGCATCACCATGGAACCGCCTGCAGCCTGGAAATCCGGCACAAACGAATCCATGCGTCCGGCAGTGGTGGGGCCGAACGCACCCGAAGCATAACCCTGAGGCGTCTTTGCAGGCCCTGCATAATAGACCGGATGGTTCTTGAAATACTCGGGCAAGCCCTGCCCTTTCTCCAACCGTTCGCGCAGCTTGGCATGCGCGAGGTCGCGCGCCACGACCATGGGACCGTTGAGCGACAATCGCGTCTTGATGGGGTATTGCGTGAGCTGCCCCAGAATATCCTTCATCGGCTTATGCAGATCGATGTGAACGACCTCGCTACGCAATTGCGCGGCATCGATGTCAGGCAGGTATTTCGCGGGATTGCGCTCCAGCTCTTCGAGAAAAACCCCTTCGCGCGTGATCTTGCCCAGCGCCTATCGATCCGCCGAGCACGATACACCGAGTCCTATGGGAAGCGAAGCGCCGTGCCGCGGCAGCCGGATGATGCGCACGTCGTGGCAGAAGTATTTTCCGCCAAACTGCGCGCCGACACCCATGGATTGCGTGAGCTTGTGGATCTCCTTTTCCATTTCCACATCGCGGAAGCCGTGTCCGGCCTCAGAACCCTGCCGGGGCAGGTTATCCAGATATCGGCAGGAGGCGAGCTTCACCGTTTTCATGGTCAGCTCGGCCGAGGTCCCGCCAATGACAATGGCAAGATGATACGGCGGGCATGCCGCCGTCCCGAGCGTGAGGATTTTTTCCTTGAGAAACGCGATCATCCGGTCGTGCGAGAGGATCGCAGGAGCTGCCTGAAACAAGAACGCCTTGTTAGCCGAGCCACCGCCTTTGGCGATGAACAGAAACTTGTAGCTGTCCTCTTCTTCTCCGTTCCCGGCGGCATAGATCTCGACCTGCGCCGGCATATTGGATTTCGTATTCGTTTCCTCGAACATCGAGAGCGGCGCAAGCTGCGAATATCTCAGATTGCGTTTGAGATACGCGTCGCGTGCACCCTCCGCGAGCGCGGCTTCATCATCGCCATTGCTGAACACAAGGCGGCCCTTCTTGCCCATGATGATCGCCGTGCCAGTGTCCTGGCACATGGGCAGCACGCCTCCGGCAGCGATGTTGGCGTTCTTCAGAAAATCGAATGCAACGAATTTGTCGTTCGCGCTCGCCTCGGGATCGTCGAGAATGGATCGCAATTGTCTGAGATGCGTTGGCCGCAGCAGATGATTGATATCGACGAATGCCGCCTCCGAGAGCGCACGCAGCACATCGCGCTCCAGCACGAGCATGTCCTCATTCAGCACCGTTCGACCCGCACCCCATGGCTGAATAGTTTGCGATAAGGTGTCGATCCTTCTCAAGCGGGAAAAGTGGCGTGTGCCGATAGGGCGGAGTTACCATGACAGCGGGCGCGCTCATGCTCAGCTCCGATACTGGTTTATCATACTTGGCCTTCGAGCGTCTGCGTTTCCACGTTCAACGGCATGCACAGCGGAGCTGTTCGGGCAGGGCGAATCTGCCTATACGTGTTTTTCGGGATGCCAGCGAAAAAGCCATTTCGGATCGGACGCTCGCGCACTGGACTTGGCCTGTTTGCGACCAAGGAGATTCCGAAATGGGCTTTCATCGTAGAATACAAGGGCCGGCGCATCAGTAACGATGAGGCCGAGAGGCTGGAAGCGCGCGGCAATCGCTATCTCTACGAAATCAACAGCCGCTGGACCATTGACGGCACGACGCGCAGGAACATCGGCCGCTACGCCAACCATTCCTGCCGCCCCAATGCGGAATCAGCCCGCCGCAATGGCAAGGTTATCCTGCGCGCGATCAAGAAAATCAAACCAGGCGAAGAAATCACGTATGATTACGGGCGCGACTATTACTTGAATGTCATTACCCCACGCGGATGCAAATGCGACAAATGCCGCCAAAAGCGCAACCCTGCGCGCCGCGACAGAGAAGCCGCGAAATCCGCATCGGCGCGCAGGCAGCGCTTAGCTCGGCAGAACGGCAAAGCACGCTAGTATCAAGCGCTCCTCTGCGTCAATCAACGCGCTGGAGCCTCGAGCGGCGCACAGTTGCGGCGGCCTTGCGCCAAGCAGTTGTCCATCGCGCGTTGCTCGATCAGAGCATTGACCAGCCATACGCCGCCGCCAACCAGGACAACGAAAAACAACAACAGCAGGATGTTTGCATTCCGCCGATCCTTGTCGCTGCCCTCCTCATCAACACCCGGCGCTTGCATGCCCTCGCTCCTCAATTTGTCATGCTCTCCTTCACGGCCGTGATAAGCTGCTTGAGCGTGAAGGGCTTGGCCAGGAAATTGAATTGCGTGTGGTCGGGCAGGCTCTTATCGAAGGCATCCTCCGCATAGCCGGAGACGAAGATGATCTTGATTGCCGGAATGCGCTTGCGCAGCTCGCGCATGAGCGTTGGCCCGTCCATTTCCGGCATCACCACATCGGAGACGACGAGATCCACCTTGCCTCCGTGTCTTTCCAGTTCCTCGAGCGCTTCTCTACCATTTCCCGCCTGGAGGACCGTGTAGCCGCGCGAGGCGAGCCCTCTGGCATTGAGCGCCCGCAGCCCTTCCTCATCCTCCACGAGCAGAATGGTGCCCTGACCAGTGAGGTCGCTCGCCGCCGTTCGCTTAACTTCGTCGGCCGCGGTGATGGCACCAGCAATGGCGGGCGCCGTGGTTTCGGGCAGGCGCGGCGGCTCCAGATCATCAGCCCCCGGAACATAGCGGGGCAGAAATATGCGGAAGCGTGTCCCTTTACCGAGCTCGGAATCGACGTAGATGAAACCACCGGTCTGCTTGACGATGCCGTAGACGGTTGACAGACCCAGACCGGTTCCCTTGCCGATCTCCTTTGTCGTGTAAAAGGGATCGAAAATTTTGTCGATGATCTCCGGCGCGATGCCTGTGCCCGTATCCTCGACTTCGACCAACACATATTCTCCGAGTGGCATTCCCTTGGCCTGCAGTCGCTCGCTCTCCTCGGCGCGCACATTGGACGTGCGCAAGGTGAGTTTGCCGCCAAGGGGCATGGCGTCGCGCGCATTGACGGCGAGGTTGATGATGACCTGTTCGAACTGACCCACGTCCGCTTTCACCGGCCACAGATCGCGGACCTGCGGAACGTCGAGCGTCACATTCTCGCCGATCAGGCGCCGCAGCAGCACAGTAAGATCCGACAGCGCCTCGCCGAGGTCGATCACCTGCGGGCGCATTGTCTGCTTGCGCGAGAACGCAAGCAATTGACGCACCAGGCTCGCTGCCCGATTGGCGTTCTGCTTGATCTGCATGATGTCCTGAAAGGAGGGGTCAGTCGGCCTGTGCGCGTTGAGAAGAAAATCGGTCGCCATCATGATCGCGTTCAAAAGATTGTTGAAATCGTGTGCAATGTTCCCCGCCAAACGACCGATGGTCTCCATCTTCTGCTGCTGATTGAGCTGGTTTTCCAGCGTGCGCTGCTCGGTGGTTTCGAGCGCATATACGATCGCGGCCTCCTTCTCGCGCTGCTGCTCGTCCTCGACGGGCGTGACGAAGAAGCTGGCGAAGCGCTCGCCGCCACCTGCAAGCGCGGCATCCACCGGCGCGATCTCGCCCTGCCCTTCCGCCGCCTTGCGGAGGGCTGTGTCAAGCGCGCTTCGCTCGCGCTCCGCAACCAAACTCAGAATCGAGCGCTCGCCGGCAGGCTCCCCCTTAAAGATGCTGTTGAACATGCGGGCAAATCGCGCATTCGAGTCGGCAACACGGCCCTGCTTGTCCACAGTCGCAATCGCCATCGGCGTATTCTGGAAGAAGCGCATAAACCGCACCTCCGCAGCCCGCTGCGGATCGCTACCGTCATCTCGCGCTCGATTGAGAACGAGGGTGCGCGAGCTGCCGGGAGCGCCGTCGGCGCCAAAGGCGATTTTATGGAAAAGTCGTGCGGGGACGGTGTGCCCGCTGCGGGTCTTGAGATCGATATCGAGGATCTCGGTCTTCACATCGCCGGGAACAGCGCTCACGGCCGTGAGCAAGGCGGCGCCCTCGCCGGCAATGATGTCATCCAGCTTGAGGCCGCCTGATCCGACCTGTGCGAGGTCGTAATCGAGCCAGTTGGCCAATGTCGCGTTCAGATAGACGATGTTTGCGCTCGCATCGACCGAAAAGAAACCCGCGGGTGCGTGATCGAGATAATCGATCGCGTGCTGCAGCTCTTGAAATACATTTTCATGGCGTTCGAGCTCACGCGTGACGTCGCTGACTGACCACACCGTCATGCCGGCCTGGCGCTTTCCCTCGCCAAGCGGGCGCACGCGAATGCGCAACCAACGCCCCTGCTCCCCTTTGTGCGCTCCGATGCGTACCTCCTCCTGCGCGCGTCGCCCTTCCCGCGCTGCTTTGAGCAGCCGATACACGGCTTCCGAAACACCGGGATCGCCGATGAAGACTCGTTCCACCGGCCGCGCTGCCTCCGTCCCAGTCCCGCCCGTCAAACTCAGATAGGCGGGATTCGCGTATGCCACGCGCCCGCCTGCGTCAGTGACCAGGATGCCTTCGCTGGCTCCAGCAACGAGCGGCCCCAGCAGCGGAGTGACCGAGTCAGGCCGCACGGCCCGCAGAATGCCGGCCGCCAGGGCAAACAGAAGAAATACTCCCACCGTGGCGAGGAAGGCGAGCACGCTGAGAATGTACGCGTGAGCGTTGGCACGGCCGATGACGAGCACGCCTGCTGCGGCGCTTGCCAGCACAACTCCCGTGAGTACGACGAGACCAATGCTGCCGCCGGCCTGCTTAACCTCGGCGCGATCCAGCGGCATGCCGGGTTGCGATGTTCGAGCCTGCGTCATCCTTGGGGAAGCAAATGAATCTGTGCTGCAACTGAGTGCCTGAGCAGATGAGTCCAGGCAAGGCAAGACTATGGCAAGCATCGCTCGATCGTACGCGATGCGCAAAAATGCCGCCATTTCAACTGGCAGGAAAGTAAGAGGCTGATCCAGGCGGGAGCGCCGGGGGACAGGGTATGCGGAAATTGGATTCCGGGGGCTATGCCGTGTCGGTTTTTATTAGTATTCAGGGCGGCAGCGGCGTGCTCGGGCGCCGACCCCCGTCGGAGCGCGCGAAGCCCTGTGTTGGGGAGGAGTAATGCTCAGCATGTTTTTCGGCGAAGGCTCATATGCTCTGAAGATGCTGTTTGCCTTTATTGCCGTGTTTGGCGTTCTAGCCTTGGCGTTGTGGGTGCTGAAGCGGTTTGGCGGCGAGCGACTGGGCAACGTGAGCGCGCGCGGGCGCCAGCCAAGACTGGCCGTAATCGATCATGCGAATGTCGACGGTCGGCGCCGACTCGTCCTGATCCGGCGTGACAATGTCGAGCATCTACTGATGACCGGGGGACCAACCGATGTCGTAATTGAGCCGAACATCCTGCGTGCCGCCGGCGCGGCTCGCGAAGTTCCGACCCCGCGCCCCGCAGGTGGCGATACCCTGCCGCGCCCCGTTCCGCTTTCGGACGGAACCATGTGGCCTTTGCAGCCCGAACCAGCAGGACGAATCGACCCCGCCCCCCGAGCGGAGCCGCCTACCCGGCCCACGGGACCGGCAGTAGCAGAAGAGAGGCCGGACTGGTCAGAGCCAGAGACTGGATTGCCTGCACCGCCTAGCCTGCGCGAACGTCGGACCCGCCCTGATGCGCTTTCAGGAGTGGCTGACGAGTTCTCGCGTGGCCCAGCTGCTGCCGAAAACGAGAGGGGTCCGCCGCCTCGGCCTGCATTGCGCCGGGAGATGCGTACTCGGCCTCAAGTCGCGGCATCAGCTAGTCTGTCCTCGGAAACGAAGCTCTCATCCGCCGACCAGAGCTTGGCCGACATGGCCCAGCGTCTCGAGGCTGCTTTGCGTCGCCCGCCCATGGTGGAGGACGTCCGGACTGAAACCGAGAAGCCCCAGCCCGCCGAAGTCGAAAGCGAGGCAGAACCGCCGGGTTCACAGCCGCATCGGCCCGCGACGTCGGAAATGGTAAAACCGCCTCGCCCGGAGGCGAGGACGGCGCGCAATGAAAGCAAATCAGCAGCAGGAAGCTCGCTCTATGACAGCCTCGAACAGGAGATGGCGAGCTTGCTTGGGCGGCCCGGCAAAGACTGAACCGGCATCGACTTTCAATCCAAGTCATTCGTCGCGATAAATGCGTTCGCGACGCTCATGCCGTTCCTGCGCCTCCAGCGAAAGCGTCGCAATCGGGCGCGCCTCAAGCCGCTTGAGCGAGATAGGCTCTCCCGTTTCCTCGCAATAGCCGTAAGTGCCGTCCTCGAGCCGCATTAGGGCAGCATCTATCTTGGCGATCAGCTTGCGCTGACGGTCCCGCGCTCGCAGCTCGATAGCACGCTCCGACTCCGATGAGGCCCTATCTGCAAGGTCAGGATGGTTCTCGCTTTCCGCTTGCAAATGGGCCAGCGTCTCCCTCGCTTCTTTTAGAATTTCTTCTTTCCATTTGAGCAGCTTCTGGCGGAAGTACTCCCGCTGGCGCTCATTCATGAAAGGCTCTTTATCGGAAGGTCTGTAGTTCTTGTTATTCTTCTCAAATACGCTGACGCCGTTCTTGTGCGAGGACATTGTTACCCCTTGGGAAGCTGACCCCCTAGCTTGCGCGCGAGCTTATATCGAGCCCCGAGCACCCGGACAACAAGTTTCAAGTTGGCCAGCACACGCGGTCGGCCGTCCAGCAACGCTCTCCCTGAGGCGCTTTACGTTACGTCCCAGTGAGGTTCAGCGCCCGCCGTGCCTCGCTGGCCGCGAGGTCCGGCATTGGCGCTTGCCGGCGGTTCGTCGACTGTAGCCGCCTGACCGTCGCCGGACGGAATACTCTGCTCGCCTGCTGGATGTACGGAGAGCGGATCATGAGGCAGTTCGGCCAGTACAGGCTCTTTGGGCAGCTGGTCGGCCGGTACCACCGCACCAATTTTCGCCTCGATTTTCTCCTGTTCCGCGCCCGTGCGTAGCACGGCCAACTCCTCAGCGCGCCGGAATTCCTCCTCTCGCGCGCGTGCCTGGCGCGCAAGGAACCGCTCGCGCCCGTGAAACCACCAGTAATAGACCTGCTGCACCGCACGCCCAACCGCACCACCCGCCCAAACGAGCTCAAAGGGCGCAAAGAGTCGCCAGCTATCATCGCCTTCAACGATGCCTTGAGCCACGATATTGCCGGCCATGGCCGTCGTATTGAGCCCGTGGCCGCCGAATCCGCTCGCCAACCAAAGTCCGGGTGACAGTTCGCCGATTTGCGGCATCCGGTGCAAGGCGTTGCCGAGCACGCCAGACCAGGCAAATTCCGCCTCCACGGGTCCGAGCTGCGGATAAGTTTCTGCGATGTCGGAGACCAAGTCCTTGGCATATCGCCATGCGTCGCGTTCCCACGTTGTCGATCGGCCCGACCACAGCAGTCGATCACCATCGACAATCCGATAATGGTTATCGGCGAGATCCGTATCCGTAACGGCACCTTGGTATGTCACGGCGTTGGACAGCGGCGCGCCCAGCGGCTTGGTAACGAGCACATAAGACCAGATGGGGATTAGGGTGCCTGATACGCGCGGTAGCAGGGATCCGAGGTGAACATTGCAAGCGAGCACGATATGGCCGGCGCGCACGCGGGCCAACGGAGTGGTAATCCGCTTGCGTACGCCGCCAGCATCGACAGAGACAGCGGGCGTATTCTCGAAAATACGAGCGCCCGCCTTCTCCGCTGCTTCGGCCAACCCGAGCGCGTAATTGAGCGGGTGAATGTGAAATGCGCTTGGCCAGTGCAGGGCATCAAAATAATGCTGGGTCTTGAGTGCATCACGGACTCGCTCGGTCGGCCACGCTTCGACCTCGGTCTCAAGCTCATCGCGGTAGAGCCGCATATCTGCCAGTATCTGATCGCCATTATCGATCTTTGAAACCTTGAGCCATCCGGGTACCGGGGCAACGCCGGGCATGCGTTGCTCAGCGATCATGTTGCGCACGTACCGCAATCCCATCTGAGACAGGTCCCAGAGTGCCTTGCCGTGCTCGAAGCCGACGCGAGCGATAATGTTGTCCATTGACTCGGCAAAGCCCAGCAACACAAATCCGTCGTTGCGGCTTGATGCGTTCCAGGCAATGCGCCGGCCTTCCAGGAGTGCAACCGACCAGCCCCGGCGGGCGATCTCGTGGGCAGTGGTCAGACCAGCCAAGCCAGCGCCGATCACGCAAACATCTACATCAAGATCGAAGGTCAATTGGCCGCGCTGGCGTGCAGCCACCGTAGTTGCGCTGTACCAGCTCGAGCCATAGGTCGCGCGCTCGTCAGCGCCTGCATTTTCAGGACCTGGGGCTCCGGATTGCACCAGCCTATGCTAGTGTGCCGTCCATCGAAAAGCGACGGACGTGCCATGCGCCTGATTCTGCTCCGACACGCCAAGGCAGACAAAGCCGAGGCAGGCACGCGCGATCAGGACCGCCGACTCAATGCTCGCGGGGAACGGGATGCTGCCGTGATCGGCGCGTACATTTCCCGTCACGGGCTGGCCCCTGACCTGAGCCTTTCCTCGCCTGCCAAGCGCACAAAACAGACTTGGGAGACAGTCGCGCAGCAGCTCTCCGGTACGCCTCCCGCACGCTTCGATGAGCGGCTTTACAACGCGAGCGCAGAGGCAATTCGGACCGTGGTCAGAGAAATAGAAAGCCGCGCGAGCACGCTCCTGGTGATTGGTCATAATCCTGGGCTGCATGATTTTGCCTGCCGTGTCCTCGCGTCTGGCGATGTCGAGGCTCGAGAGACGTTACGTGAATCTTTGCCGACTGCGGGTTTGGTTGTCGTGAGTCTGGCTGGATCGAGCTGGCGCGATCTGCACTTCGAGGGCGGTCGGCTCGAGCACTTCGTCACCCCCCGATCGTTGGCGACAGCAGATCGGGTCTGAGCAGGCTCAGTTCCGCCTTCGCCGCCGACTCTGGAATTGCTGATAACATCTGCCCGACGCCCGCGGCCGCGCCCTAGAAATGCTGGATTTTTGCGGGAAGCGCGCAGAATAACATCGGAGAAAGGCGTGTGCCCATTGTCGAGATTGAGCGGTTCTGCGATCGCGCTAATCGTGTGCGGCGTACTGATTGTGGCGGCCCCGATTGACCCTGGCCATGCTCAATACCCCGCGGCCGCGAAAAGGCAGACCCGCAAGCCGCCCGCGAAAGTCGAAAAACAAAGCCCTGAAGAGCGCCCGGTTTTTACGCAGCAGGACGATGAAGCGGCAACTATCCCAGGTATCCCGGAAGCGCGCGCGTGGGGAGATTCGGCCGCCGAGTTTGCCCGCCTCTTGCCGTCCATAACCGGGCCGGCCAGTGGAACATGGCTGGCAATCTCGGGTGGAGGCTCCGATGGCGCATTCTCCGCGGGCGTCCTTGCTGGTTGGACACAGGCCGGCTCACGACCGGAGTTTTCCGTCGTCACTGGAGTGAGCATCGGTGCCCTGATCGCACCCTTCGCTTTCCTAGGCCCGCGCTACGATGACGAACTGCGTACGAGCTTCACGACCATTTCGGCGGCGGACATATTTGAAGATCAGCCCACACGTGACAGCCTGTTCGATTATTGGCCGCTCACACGGCTGATCGAGCAGCGCATAACTCCAAAGTTGCTCGCCGAAATAGCCATCGAGCACGCACGCGGCCGGCGCCTCTTTGTGGTCACGACCAATCTCGATGCAGGACGGCGTGTCGCATGGAATATGGGTGCGATTGCGGCGAACGGTGATGCGCAGGCGCTCACTCTATTTCGACAAATCTTGCTTGCCTCCTGCAGCATTCCCGGATTCTTTTCTCCGGTTGCGATCACGGTCGAGGCAAAAGGTTATCGATTTGAGGAGGTGCACGGGGACGGTACGTTGACCTCGCCTTTCTTCGTTACACCGGAAGCCATGCTCGCGAGCGATACGCGTCCGCCGCTTGCGCAAGTTTACGTGATCGTAAACTCAAAGCTCGGTCCGGAATTCAAGATGGCAGATCGTAATGTCGGCGGGGTGCTCGGCCGTTCGATCGGCGTTGCGCTTACGTCTGCTCTGCAATCCGAGGTGTCCCTCCTAAGCGCCGCGGCGCAACGGCTCGGTTTTGCATTCCAGGTTGCACATATCGATCCGGTTTTCAGCTATCCGTCGCATGGCCCCTTCGATGGAAAGTACATGCAGGCCCTTTACGAGTTCGGGCTTGCGGCGAGCCAGAAGGGTACAGCCTTTGAGAACGGCCGTTCGGGCCTTTTATTGCGGCGCTCCAGCGCACAGTAGCCGCGGGATGGCGGGCTGAACGTCATCCAGCGTCACCATCCCTGCGAAGGCGCGGGGCTGGAAAGAACCCGCCGAGCTTACCCTCAGCTTGCCGCCTTCAGATTGAGCTTCGCTTCCGCGATCTCGGTGAGCTTCCTGTCGGCAGCTTTCTCCTCGTCCAGGTTCTTTTGCAACAAGGCGGCGCAGTCATTACGTCCCAACTGCTTGGCCCAGGCGACGAGCGTGCCGTAACGGGTCATTTCGTAATGCTCGACCGCTTGTGCGGCAGCCGCCAGCGCCGCGTTGAGCACCTGTTTGTCGTCAGTGTCGCTGACGATGTCCTCGGCCTCTTCAATGATCCCGTCGATGGCGGGACAATCGATGCCTTTCGCAGCGGCCCCTGCGAGCTGAAAGACCTGCTCCAGTCGTTTCACGTGATTTTTCGTCTCGCCTAGATGGGTCTGGAACGCCTGCTTCAGGGAGGCATCCGAGGCCTTCTCGATCATCGCCGGCAGCGAATTCACGATCTGGTTCTCGGCATAGTAGATGTCGCGCAATGTGTGCACGAACAGATCGTTCATGTTTTTGATGTCCTTTGAAAACAAGCCCATGATATCGGCCTTTCATCTCGTTGCGGGGATGGAGCCGGCGCGCGTCGAAGCCTGAACCGGCCCGCGCGCCGCCCTCAATTCTGCAACTGTGGAACCGGGTGACAGTTCCTGGCGCGGCGCGAGTGCTTGGGCAGTGCACACGCGCGCAATCAATCGTTCGTTCACCAGGAACGTAACAAGCAGCCCATCAACCGTATTTGAACCAATTGCTGCCACAATGCGACTAACCGCGTGGGAGTGCAGGTTCCGTCGCAGCTTTGGCGGGGATTACAGGAGGGGCAACAATGGCTTATTCCCGAATATTCGCCCGGAGACGCAGCTTTTTGGCGCTGGGTGCGTTCGCGTTTGTTGTAGCAGCCGCAGCGCTTCGCGCAGCCGAAGCCGTGCCCAGCTACGACGGCCTGTGGAGCGTTGTCATTCTAACGAAGGCAGGATTATGCGAACCGTCATATCGCTATCCAGTCCGGATCATGAATGGCCACCTCATCAATGCTGGAAAAGCAACCGTGCAGATCAGCGGCCGCGTAGGCAAAAACGGCAGTGTGGTCGTGAACGTCAGCTCAGGAGACAAGACGGCGATCGGTACCGGCCGTCTGGCTGCAACGAGCGGGGCCGGATCCTGGACCGGCGGCAATGGGGTCTGCTCCGGAACATGGCAGGCTGAACGCCGCAGCTAATCCCGTCGCCAATATCTTTCTGTGGAACGCCCGGGCCGAACCCCGGGCGTTGCGCTTGTCTGGCTTGCTTCTGGGCGCGCGCTGGCGCTCGGATACCGCATGAGGACCTGTGGACCTGCCGGAAACCTACCACCCGTGCTGATCTATGCGGCTGCATTGACCGCTGGCGTTCTGTCTGCGATCGCGCTGCAAATCCGTCTCGCGCGGGCAGGTTTGAGCTTGGTGCCCCTTTGGGAGAGCCTTTTTTCTGCCGGAGCGGTCAATTTGCGTACCACGGGGCCATGGTGGGCAATGGCGGGCATCTCATTCCTGGTCAGCGGCCTTACCGCAGCGGCGCTGAGCCGTGTTGCATTTCCACTGCGGCCATTGCGGATAGCGCGATGGTGTGCGGGCATTGCTCTCGTTTTTCTGCTGGCCCATATCGGACATGGGTCGGCCTCTCTTAACCCGGTCGGTGCCGGGATCACTGCCGCAACGAGTCTTGCGGCCCTGCTGATCGCTGGCATGCTCGCACTGTGCGGCGCCTATTTCACAGTACCGCGTTGAGCCCATGGCACTCCCGTTACTGCCCTCGCGCGCTTGGCCGGCATGTTGAGTGGCGGTCAATTGCGGGCTAGTGGTATCCGGTTGAACCGTATGGCGCGGCGCCGCGACTAAGTCTGATGGTAGTACGGCTTTCGAGACCCGTAGTCCTGCGTTCTTGACGGCAAGGCGGAGATCTTGATGGCGTTGGCTGCCGATTACGCACCGGCGAGCACCCGGCAACAGCGTAGCCCCTCCCCCTGGGTTGCGGGCTGTCTCACGCTGCTCGCACCCGGTCTCGGGCACCTCTATATCGGCCAGCCCAAAAGGGGAATTTTTCTCTTTGCGCTGGTCATGATCGCGGACACCCTGCTGATGTTCGCCATGATGGGGGTACTCGCGCGATTCTGGATGTTCGCTGTGAGCGGAGCGCTCCTGTTCGGGCTTTGGCTCTACATCTTGGCGGATGCGGTATTGCGTGCGAGGCGCACCCCATTGCATGCGTTCCAAACGGACAGCCGTTGGACGATTTATGCTGGTGCGTTCCTCTTGGCGTGCCTCGTGTTCTCTTGGCCATGCATCTACGCGCTGCAGGCGAAGGCATCAGGCCGATTGCTTTGGCTGGGCGCGAACAGTCCAAGCATGGAGCCTACGCTCGAATCGGGAGAATATTTTCTTGCCGACGCAACTTACTATCGCACACGATTGCCTAGCCGAGGCGAGGTGGCCGTCTACAAACACCCCCGCCAGCCGGACAGCCATCTCATCAACCGAATTGTTGCGGTAGAGGGCGATCGGATCGAAGTGAAAAACGGCCATGCCATCGTAAACGGCATGTTCGTCGAAGAGCCGTATGTCGAGCTCGCTTCCGGGGCGCCCCCCGCGGAAATGTCCGAAATTCGCGTGCCCCCCGGCCATGTGTTCGTCATGGGAGATAACAGGGCCACGCGCCTCGCCAGCGGAGGCAGCATGGCACATGAGCTGGTTCCGGTGAGCCATCTCATCGGGCGAGTGACCGACGTGGCGATCTCGCGACACCTTCTGCGAATGGGCCGCTGGATCGGAACGCCCAGCAACTGACGGTCTTCGGAACCCGGACGATCTCGGCGCGTTCGCCGCATATTCCCTCCTGCCATGTCCGGAGGTGAGCGATGGGCCGATCTATTCACTCCCGCAGCGCGATCATGCTTGCTCTGACCTTGGCGATGGGCACCCCCGCAGGCGCCCAGACAGGGGGCGGTACGGGCGGCACCGGCGGGGCCGGCGGGGCCGGCGGGACGGCCGGTTCAGGCGCCGCATCAGGCACCCCCGGCGGGGCCGGTGGTACCTCAATACCGAACCAGGGGTTGCCGATTCCGGGTACCGGGGCGCCCCGGAGCCCGGGCGCCGGCACCCCCACCGCTCCAGGCGCGAGCGGGCCGACCGCAACACCGGGCGGGCCGTCCAACCAACCACCCGCGGCTGCTGGAGGAGCATCGGGGGGAGCCGCGACGAGCGGCAGAACGACGCCCCCCGCGACCGCCCTGCCCGGCTGCCCGCCTGGCTCTGCCGCCTCCGGCACGCCAAAGATCATCAACGATCCGGCCCTCGGCGGCGCCGGCGAGGGCGCGCCCGGCTGCTGAGAATACGGCGCGCAGCACTGGCGTCATGCAGCACCGGCATCATTGAGGCACCGCGTGCGCCCGGCTATTCTCGGGCAGCAGACCGGAAAGGGGAGCTCGCCGTGCCGACGAAGCACAAGTTCATAATCGAACCGCATTTCCGGCTGCAGGAATGGGTGGCCGAGGAGAAGGGCTATTTCAAAGACGAAGGGCTCGACTACGTTTTTGAGGAACTGATCAAGTCGACGGACGGCGCGCATCACGACAAGGGCGACAAGGTCGGCGCGATGCAGTCATTCGAGCGCGGCCGCACCGCCGACGTGAGCTGCGCCTGCCACTGGACGGTCGGAGTTGCGGCATCGAAGGGCAAAGGTCGTCTTTACGCGGACGTCTACTCCGTCGCGCCTGCGGGCATATTCGTTCCGCAAAACTCCCCGATCAGAACGCCGCAGGACCTTGCCGGCATCCCCATAGCGGTCGGCTATCAATCGGGGAGCCACTACTCGACGATCCAGGCGCTCGAGCCCTACATGCCCGCAGAGAGGATCGTTCTGACATTTGCCGACGGGATGTTGTTTCATCGCCTCGATCAGCTCATCGAGGGAAAGGCGCAAGCCTCCGCGCTGTTCAGCGGACCCTATTACTTCGCGGAGCAACTGGGCTTTCGCAAGATCATCGACACCACTTTCATGATTGCAACGATGGTGACAGGCGATCCCGATCCCGACGATCTGCGGAAATTTTTTCGCGCGCTCAGACGCGCGCAGCGCGATATCGATTTGCGGCCGGACCTCTACACGCACTACTACAAGAACGAGTTCCCCGTGCGCTATCACGCGCTGATGGACACGCGGCGCTGGGGACCCGGCGAGCGCCTGGTGTTTGAGCCTTATACCAAGGAGGTGTACGAAGAGACCTTCCAGTGGATTGCCGAGCACGGAATTTTTGCCGATACCGGCATGGGCTCAGCCGATTATGAACGCGCGGTCATGAGCACGGCGCAGTGATCGCCACGCTTCCGGCCCCGATCCGTAGTGCCGATGCTCAGGTTTCCAGCGAACGCCCGTGCGCGGGCGACTTTCGAGCCGGGGCAAAGTCGGCCTTTTGCGCAAGATTGATCCAGCGCTTTTCGAGGATGCGGTAGTTCGCCGCCACCTCCGGCGAGTTCGCGATGCGCGCGCGCCGCGCACAGTCGGCGGCCTGCTCGCGACAATATCTCGCATACGAGGACATCACACGCTACGCGTACTCGCACCGGCGCATTTACCCGTAGCCCGCATGAGCGACAGCGACATGCGGGACGGAGCATCCCGGATGTCGCTTCGCTCATCCGGGCTACACAACGTGCGAGTATCGTGCAGCCGCGCTGGAACTCAAGAACGCACATTTTGTCGCGCTCCGATTGCTGATAAACTGTGGTTTTGCCGTCACAGGCAACCGGCAGCTTGGCTGCGATAGTGGTGCGCGAATGAGCTCCATTCATGAAGGCGCCTACCCTATGGCGGCACTGAGCGCGCTGGTCGCGCTCTTCCGCGCGCTGATGGCGAAAGGCATCTTTACGCGAGAGGAAGTGGTGCGCGTCATTCTTGACGAAGCCGTCGCGCGCGCCATTCAGGCGGAAGCCGAGGATCAGCACCCGGACGGAAGAGCGAGTGCGGAGATCAACCGGCAATCGGCGGAAATTCTCAAATTTCTTGCCGACAAGCTTTAGAGGCCACCCCCGCCGTCGCCACGCGGATGCTGTCGCGTGAACGCGCCCGCGCGCAGGTGACTGCGCATCACGACCGCGCGATTGCGCCTCACATTTCCGCCGCATCCCATGTGCTAGGAGCCTGTCCTTGTAATCGGGTTTTGCTCGACGACGAAGCGCGAGTCAGATTCATTATTTTTCATGAGCAAGACCTTTCGTCCATGGGACATCGAACAACGCTGGCTATTGCCAGCGTCTGTTCATGAACTCGTTCCGCCGGGTCACGTCGCGCACTTTGTGCGCGAGACGGTGCGGGAAGAACTTAATCTGAGTGCGATCCTGTTGACCTACACGGAAGAGCGCGGGTATCCGCCATACCATCCGGCGATGATGGCGGCGTTGTTGCTGTATGCGTACAGCCGCGGAGTCTATTCCTCCCGCCGGACCGCGCAGGCCTGCGAGGAGCGGGTGGACTTCATGGCGGTGACTGCGATGAACCGGCCGGATTTCCGAACGATCGCGGCGTTCCGGCGACGGCACCTGAAACCCTTGGGCGATCTCTTTGTACAAGTGCTCAAATTGTGCCGGGCGGCGGGGCTGGTGAAGCTTGGTCACGTATCGCTCGACGGCACGAAGATAAAGGCCAATGCCAGTGTGCACAAAGCGATGTCCTACGGGCGCATGCGCGAGGCGGAAAAGAAGCTTGCTGCCGAAGTGGCGGCGTGGTTCGCCCAGGCTGAGGCGACCGATGCGGCCGAAGATCGTGAGCACGGGGCCGAACGGCGCGGCGACGAGATGCCCGATTGGGTAGCTGACAAGGTCGCGCGCCTTGAGCGCATCCGCGCGGCCAAGGCAACGCTGGAAGCGGAAGCCAGGGCACCAGCGCCCGATCCCGACGAGGATGGACCTGGACCGTCCTCGGGAATGACAGGCAGGACCACCCGGCCGCCGCGCGGGAGCGACGGCGGCCCGCCCGATCGCGCGCAGCGCAACTTCACCGATCCGGACAGCCGTATCTTGCCCGCGAAGCCTGGAGTGATTGCGGGCTACAATGCCCAAATTGCGGTGGATGCGGCGCATCAGGTCATCGTCGCCCAACGGCTGCAGACCAGCCCCGCCGATACCCGTGCTCTCAAGCCTTTGCTGGCCGCGGTGCGCGCCGTGTTTTGCACCAACCCCAAAGAAGTGTCTGCCGATGCGGGCTTCTGTTCGGAAGAAAACCTCTTGCATGTGGCCCGCCGCAGCATCAACGGCTACATCGCGACGGGCCGGGCACAGCACGGCAAACCCAATAGCGGTGGCAAGCGTTGGCGTCGTGGAACGCGTGTTGCTGCGATGACAATCAAACTCAGACGTGCAGGCCGGCGTAGTCGCTACCGGTTGCGTAAACAAATTCCCGAGCCTGTGTTTGGTCAGATCAAGCATGCCAGGGGCTTTCGCCAATTCCTTCTCCGCGGGCTCGAGAAGGTCAGAGGGGAATGGGCAATGATCTGCACCGCGCACAACCTGCTCAAGCTCGCACAGGCGAAAAGGTGACCTCATGCCCTGCAATTGCAGTGCTATTCACACTCAAAACCAGTCTGTCCGTCCGTTACAGGGACAGGCTCCTAGCCTGCCGGTTCCTGACGCGCTGGACAGGGGCGGCGGCATGCGCGCATTATTTTTCATCGGTGTCCTCCTGCTGACGGCATGGCCCGGGCAGCCCGCCTGGAGCGAGGGCCGCAGCAGTGGCGCCTTGCGCATCGAGTGGGAGGCGAAGAGTCGGTTCCGGCTATTTCGCAACGAGGCCGATTTCCTGCACCATGCAAGCGCCGCGCGTGGGGAAAGCGTGCTGGTGGCAGAGCAGCGGCTTGCGCGGGAAAGCGATGGCCGCGGCTGGGCGCGCGACCTCGTCGAGCGGCTATGCGTTGATCGTGCCGGCAATCTCCTCGAGACCTGCGAGCGCGATGGCGAGCGCGAGAACTATCTGGCTCCGCGCGACCATCGCGTGGGCGTTCTGCTCGCCGGGAGCCTGCCCGCCAACGACGGCTGCGTGTGGACGTTCGATGGCGGTGACGGCTCGCCGCGCACGGTAGATGCGGCCTGCAGCGACGAGATAAAGCTGCGTGTCCGCTACGGGCATGCAACGCTCGCCAGCGTGGACATCGTGCTGCCGGACGGCACGGCGCAACGACTGGTCAGCGAGATTGTCGTGCGCGATGTCCTGATCGCCGGAATGGGGGATTCCATCGCGGCAGGCGAAGGCGATCCTGATCGCGCCGTGCGGTTGTCCGATGAGGGTTTTTGTTTCAAACGGTTCAATGGCGTCGAATATTATCGGCCGGGACGGGCGGGATATAGCGGCAACAAGACCTGCAGCACCTCGGCTGATCTGACGTCCATGGAATGGGCGCGCCACAGCGCGCGCTGGATGAGCGGCGCCTGTCATCGCTCGCTATACAGTTACCAGACGCGAGCCGCGCTTGCGCTTGCGATCGAGAACCCGCACGTTGCGGTCACGTTCCTTCCGCTCGGCTGCTCCGGCGCCACGGTCGATATCGGCTTTCTCGGCACGCTGCGCGCGCTGGAATGTCCCTCGCCGGGCACGGGTACGGCTTGTCCAAGGCAAACGCGCGCGCAGATTTCGGCGCTCGCCGAAATCATGGCGAATGCACCGCACCGCAAGCTTGATGCCGTGCTGCTCACGATCGGCGCCAATGACGTGCTCTTCTCCGGGCTCATGGCCAACGTGATCATCGAGCCGAGCACGGAACGCAATCTGCTCACGCGTGCGGGCAATATCGCGTCCGTTGAGGCTTCGCAAAGAATCCTCGACAATGAGCTACCCGGCAATTTCGCGCGATTGCGCGCAGCGCTTAAACCATTCGTGGGCGGCGATCTCTCCCGCGTCGTATTCGTCAGCTACGGAAATCCGGCCATGGCGGGCCCCCATACCCCCTGTCCGGGCGGGCGCGAAGGCTTCGACGTGCACCCGGCTTTCGGCGCCGACGGCGAGCGCCTTCGCGAAACGGTCGATTTCGTCTCCCGGCGTTTTCTGCCCCGTATCAAAGCACTCGCGCTCTGCGCGGATGCCAACAACTGCCGGGATCCTTCCACCAACGCGATGCGCTTCGTTGATGCGCATCAAGGAGCATTCGAGCTGCATGGCGCCTGCGCCCGTGCCGACGATGATCCCGTTTTCGACCGTAAATGCTTCTCCGCAAAGGGCGAGACTTTCCGCAGCGGCACCACCACGGCAGCAGTCGATCCGATGTCCTGCGGAAGACCGGCGAGCGAATACCGGCCCTATGCATCACGCGCGCGATGGATCCGGACGGCAAACGACAGCTATCTCGCCGCCATGAGCTATCCCGAGGGCCTTCCGGTGATCCTGCAGCCGAGCGATCTGCACGATGCCATCTGGGGAATCCTGGCTGTTGTGTACGGAGGCGCGGTGCATCCCACCGCCGAAGGCTATGCGGCCATGGCCGATGCCGCGATGCCGGCGCTGCGCGAGGCACTTGGCCTGGCGGTACCATCGGCGCCGATCCGCAGCGAGCCGCTCCCGGCGGCAAACCTTTCACCCGCCGCAACAGCGCACTGACACTCCGGCGCTACGCGCCTTCTCTTCGGCTAGCGCTCAATGAGTTTTGATCCGCTCATTCCTGAAGCAGCGAGAAGGCGCGCTTGTCCTCCCCTGCGAAGCGCGAAGCGCGACGCGGGGGAGGGGGACCACCCGAGCGAGCGTAGCTTGTGAGGGGTGGTGGTGGGGGCCCACTAAGCTTGCGCCTCGATCGCGAGCCGCACGATGGAATCTGCAATCTCTTCTATGTGATACTGCAAATCGACTGCGGGAACATGAAAGACGACAATGCCGTGTTCTCTCAACCTTGCATCGCGGCGTTCGTCGCGTTGTGGGCGATCGCCGAACTCATGACTCGTGCCATCGATCTCGATGGCCAGTTTTGCCTTTGCGCAATAGAAGTCCAGCACGTATGGCCCGACTGGATGCTGTCGGCGAAAGATCGGCTTCCCTGGCGTGCGCTGGCGCAATCTGGCCCACAGCCGCGCCTCTGGCGGAGAGAGAGTTCGGCGAAGGTGGCGAGCCTTCGTGACACGTGTACGCGACACTCGCATGCGATAGTTTGTAGCACGCCCCCTCCACCGCGCTTCGCGCGGTCCCCCTCCCCCGCTTCGCGGGGGAGGATAGCGCGTCCTGCTTGCCTACCGAGACCAACCGGAATGCCGGGTGAATCGGTCTAATATCATCGCGCTTTAAGTCACGCCCAGTTTCTTCTGCAGGCTCGTCGATGACGTCGTGTATTGGAAAACCAGTCGTTTGTCGGGAAACACATAACGGTGCGCTTTCTGCGCCATCAGCGCCGCCTCGTGGAAACCGCAGAGGATCAGCTTGAGCTTGCCGGGATACCAGCTGATATCGCCGACAGCGAAAATGCCGGGCACGTTCGATTCGAATGCCGCCGTATCCACCACGACGTATTCGCCATCTTTCATTTCCAGCCCCCAGCTCGCGAGCGGGCCCGGCTTCATCGTCAGCCCGAAGAACGCAAGCATGACATCGCAGGCGATCTCGAAATGCGAGCCATCGCTGCGCCGGACGACAGCCTTGCTGAGCTGCCCGTTTGCCCCTTCCAGCGCGGAGACCTGCCCCAGGACGAAGTCGATTTTTCCCTCGCCGACGAGCGCCATCATCCGGTTGACGCTGTCAGGAGCCGCGCGGAATTCGCTGCGCCGATGCAGAAGCGTGAGATGGCTTGCAAGCGGAGCGAGATTGAGAGTCCAGTCGAGCGCTGAATCTCCGCCGCCGACGATCAGAATGCGTTTTCCACGAAACGCATCCATTTGCCGCACTGCGTAGAAGACGGAGCGGCCCTCATAGGCCTCGACGCCAGGAATCGGCGGCCGCTTTGGCTGAAACAGCCCTCCGCCGGCGGCGATCACGATTGCTTTCACATCGAAAATCGTGCCGCGGTCGGTTTTAACGCGAAAGCGCGGATGGCCGATGGATTCGATGCTTTGCACCATTTCCTGCAGGTGGAACATAGCCCCGAACGGCTTGATCTGCGCGATGAGCGCATCGCACAGGCCCTGGCCGGTGACGTAAGGAAGGCCCGGAATATCGTAGATCGGCTTTTCCGGATAAAGCTCCGCACACTGCCCGCCGATCTTGTCGAGCACATCGATCACATGCGCCTTCATATCGAGAAGGCCCAGCTCGAACACTGCGAACAAACCGCACGGCCCCGCCCCGACGATCAGCACATCGGTGCTGATCGTGGTGCGCTCCTCGATGCCGACCTCTCGTGTCTCCTCTTGCATGCAATGGGGGATCGCAGCACTACGCCTGGCGTTCGGGTGTGCGCACGGTCAGTCCATCGAGCTGCGCCGTCACCTTGATCTGACAGGAGAGTCGTGAGCTTGCTCGCACGTCGAAGCCGAAATCGAGCATGTCCTCTTCCATCGCCGAAGGGTCGCCTACCAGTGGCCGCCAGTCGTCCTCGACGTACACATGGCAGGTGGCGCAGGCACACGCGCCCCCGCACTCGGCTTCAATCCCGGGAACATTGTTCTTGATCGCTGTCTCCATGACGGTCGAGCCGATCTCGCCTTCGACTGTGCGCGCGGTGCCCTCGTGATCGATATAGGTGATCTTCGGCATGCGGGAGGAGGGCTGGAGAAAACGCGGCGTCTATAGCGGCTGGCATGTTGCCGCGCTAGCGACGCTGCCCCCGCGTAGCCCGGATGAGCGCAGCGATATCAGGGTCCCCGCATGTCGCTTCGCTCATGCGGGCTCCTGCTGCATGCTCGCGCTCATGTGCTCACTCCCGTCTAACACGCATGTCATTCCGGCCGAGGCCCACTGGGCCGAGAGCCGGAATCCAGTAACCCCGGGCCGGTGCTTACTGGATTCCGGGCTCGCCGCTCCGCTTCGCTCGCGGCGCCCCGGAATGACAGTCGCGCGGTGGGGGCGTTAGCGACGTAGCCGGGATGAGCGACAGCGAAATCCGGGTCCCCGCATGTCGCTTCGCTCATTCGGGCTACTGCTGGATTCCGTGCTCGCCGCTCGGCTTCGCCGCGGCGCCCCGGAATAACGGTCGCGCGGGCGGCGTTAGGAAAGAAGGCGATTTTTTTCGCTGCTGCGCTCGCTCGTTGGCCGGGGAACCTGCGGGCTGCAGTCCGGTTTTGCTCGATTCTTGCTGATTTTGCAGAAGCTTCGGTGTGCGTGCACGAAAAGGGGCACTCTGGTGGACGAAGGGCGCCCGGAGGATTTTAGCCGCAAGGGAGCCGCAATTGACCGCCACAAATTAGGGCGGGTTGTGGCCCGTTCAGGGAGGGAGAGCTGCGCTTCGATCGTGCAGTCGATCTGGTGGCGCGCTCGCTCGGCGTTAACGATGATTAAGAACACCTTAACAAGCGGTTTTCTTTGCTCCGCCAAATCGATAGGATAATCGAGCGGCAGTGCAACTACCTGTGTGCGGCGCGTAACTGCCGACTGCCGGAGGGGATCCGAAGGCGATCGTTTGGTTAACGCGCTCGTAGCGCGGCCGGCATTTTTCCTGCCGCTGCTTTGGTCCAGCGTAGACGAGGCGACGACCCTGATGGCGAACAACCTGAAAAAGATCACCGATCCCACCGAGGCGGCACTGTCCGCCATCCAGGACGCACTCGCCGTGCGCGACAACGTCTCGGAATCGGAGGAAACGACTGCGGCTCCTGACGGCGCATCTGCGGCCGCATCGCTGCCGCACGCTGAGGAAACCGTGCCGGGCTCGGGCGAGCCGCCATGGCGCAACCGCCCCTCGGCCGCCGAACTGGAGAACGCGCTGGAAGAGGAGCTGCGCTCGCCTGCGCAGCCAGCCTCGTTGGGCCTTCCCGCTAATGACGACCGTGAATCAATTGGCGCCATTCTGCGCAGCCTGCAGCGGCGCCCCGCCGGCACGTCCTATCTGATCGCCACCATATTCGCCGTCGCCTGGGTCGTCGCCGGCCTCGTGCTCGGCTGGATGTATCTGCCACAGTTGCAGAGCGCGCTCGGGCCGACCGGGCTCACCGCGCCGGTGCTTGCGATCCTCGCCGCAACGTTCTTCACGCCGGTTATCTTTTTCTTTGTGCTCGCGCACATCGCATGGCGCTCCCAGGAATTGCGCCTGATCACCCAGTCCATGGCCGAGGTGGCGATGCGATTGGCAGAGCCGGAAACGGTGGCGCGGGAATCCATTGTCACCGTGGGCCAGGCCATCCGGCGCGAGGTGGCCGCCATGGGCGACGGCATCGAGCGCGCGCTGGCGCGGGCGGCAGAGCTCGAAACCCTGGTCGCGAATGAAGTCTCCGCGCTCGAACATGCCTACAATGACAATGAAGTGCGCATCCGCGCCCTGCTGCAGGACCTCGGCGGCCAGCGCGACACGCTGGTAGGCCAGGCACAGCAGATCCGCGATGCCATCAACGGCGTGCATCTCGATCTTGGTCAGGACATCTCGCAGATGAGCGAGCTCGTCGCCGAACAGGTCAACGAGGCGTCGCGGCGCATCACCCACACGCTTGCCGAGAAAAGCGAGCACATCACCCGTGCCCTCGAGCATTCCGGCGACACGATGATCGCCGCCCTGGGAGAGCGCGGGGGCGATCTGCTCGAGCGGCTCGAAAGCACCAGCCGAGACACCGCCGAGGCGATCTCGGCGGCGAGCGACCGCCTGACCTCGACCCTGAATTTCAAGACCGATCACATCGGTGACGAATTCACCGAGATCACCGCCAATCTGCAGCACATGATGTCGGTGCGGCTCGACCGTGTGACCGACGGGTTTGCGCAGAAGGCGGCGTCCATTCTGGACATGATGAGCAATCGCTCCCAGGAGCTCACCGATCTCGTGATCGAGAGCGGAAACACCCTTGCGGACACCATTTCGGGCCGCATCGAGGAAGTGAACACCACATTGAAGAATACCGGTGACTCGCTCGTGCTCGACCTGAGCCTGCGCGGCGGCGACGTCGTCTCCAAGCTCGAACAGACCGGGGCGCGCATCACCGACAGCATCGTCGAGCGCAGCCAGCGCGTCACCGAGCAGTTCCAGGAAAGCGTGGAAGGCCTCTCCGGCATGATCGGCAACCGCGGCGAGGGCGTGCGCGAGATGCTCGCTGCGCGGCTCCAGACATTCGAAGACATGTTCAACCAGGGGGGTGCCGAGCTTGCGGAGCGCATTGCCCGCGATTCAACTACGCTGGGAAATCTGATCACGCGTCATCTCGCCGAATTCGATCGCACCGTGAAAACCTATGGCGGCGAGATGGTCGAACGGCTCGGCGAGCGCTCGCAGGACATTTCCAGTGCGATGCGCGACTACCTCGACAATTTCGATACGCGAGTGACAGCCAAGTCTGCGGAGATTACCGCAAGCCTGGATCAGCAATTCACGCGCTTCCGTGACGCGCTCGACGGGCGCGCACAGACGCTCAATGAGGCGCTCGGTGCCCGGGTCATGGACATTGCCAAAACCATGGCGGAAGGCGGCAAGGAAGTGGTCGGCGCCCTCGACAAGCGCATTGCCGACGTCACCAATGTCATCAACGTGCGCGGTGCCAAGCTCGCCGAGAACATCGGCGAGAAGATCGGCGATATCGACCAGGCTCTCGGTGTCCATGCGACGGAAGTCGCGAACAATCTCGATACGCGCATTGCGCGGTTCGAGGAGCTGCTGATCGGGCGCGCCGAGGCCGTGGTCAAGGAGATCGAAACGCGCAGCCAGTCCGCCGCGGATCTGCTCGTAGCGCGTACCGAGCATCTCAGCGGCACCATCAAGACTGGCGCCGGGGAAGCCGCGCAAGCCATCGAGCGGCTTACCACCGGCTCTGCCGAGATACTTGGCGCGCGCGCCGAGCAGCTCACCAGCGCGATCAAGACGACCAGCAGCGAAGCCGAGCGGACGATCGGCAATCTGACCACCGCAGCCTCCACGATGATTGGAACTCGGCTGCAGCAGCTTAGCGAATCGATCAAGAACGAGAGCATGGAAGCGGAGCGGCTGCTCACGTCGGTATCAAACAATACCAGCACCGCCATCCGCTCGAGCGCGCATGATGCCGAGCGACTGCTGAGCGGCATGTCCACCGGGGTGAGCAACGTGCTCAAGCAGAACGCCGGCGAGGTCGAGCGTACGCTGCTCGCGGTGAGCGCCGAAGTCGCGCGAAACTTCGTGGGTAAGGCCGATGAAATCTCGACCGCGGTGAGCCAGCGCGCCAACGACATGACGCGCATCGTCGACGAGAAGTCGAGCGGACTTCTGACAGCGCTCACCGCGAAAAGCCAGGAATTCGCCACCGAGGTGAGCCGGGTGACCGAACATGCTGTGAAGGCGATCGAGGCGAAGGCCTTCAATTTCACCCAGACGATGATGGATAACAGCGAGCACATCGCCCGGCTGATCAACGAGGCCAGCGCATCGGCGACCGGCGCGGTGAGCGGCTCACTGAAAGAGCTGCACACCAGTCACATCGCGGCGACCCAGGCGACGAGCGAGGCCGTCAGCCGCTCGATCAAGGAACTGCGCGAAGTCGCCGACATGGCAACGCAGAGTGCAGCCAAGACGATCAGCCGCACGATGCGGGAGCTGCAGGAGGCCACCTCCTCTGCCGTCGAGCAGTCGAAGCAGAGCGCGTCGGCGGCCGTTTCCGAGCTTCTGGACACGCAAAACATGCTGCGCTCGGACACCACGGCATTGTTCGAGCGCCTGCGGGAGGCCAACATTCTCCTGCAGGAAGTGCTCAGCGGCGCGCATGAGAACATGAGCGAGATCGAGAACACGCTGGTCACGCGGGTTGCGGATTTCGTCTCCACGATGAATGACGTGGTGCACAAGAGCGGGGCAACGAACAGCGACGTCGAGCGTCACATCGCCGAGTTCAAGACGATGGCCGGCGGGGCGCTGAACGACCTCAGCGGGCTTGCCAGTCAGTTCGATGCTCACGGCCGCTCGCTCTCCGAGGCGGTCGCACTCATCGACACGAGCAACCGCCGCATGGAAGGCAGTCTTGCGGAGCGCCGCAGCGCGATGAACGAGCTTGTCGCCACGCTGGAAAGCAAGAGCAATGATCTCGAGCAGCGGCTCACGCGCTTTGCCGCCGCGCTCGACGAATCGCTGGAAGGAGCGGCGGAGCGCGCCCGCGAAATCGCCCGGCTCACGGCCGAGGCCACCACCGGCGGCGCGCAGGCCATTGCCGAGAGCTTCGTATCCATTCGCGAGAATGCCGAGGAGGAGCGCAAGCGCATGGCCGATGCGCTGCATGGCATTTACCAGCAGGCCAGCCAGGAATCGAATACGCTGTTCACGCAGGCGGCTGAGCGGTTTGCCGACGTGATCGACGGTCTCAAGCGCATGGCCGCCGAGATGCAGCAGGAGCTGGAGACCACGCGCAGCGAGCTTCGCCGCGGTATTTTCGAGCTGCCGCAGGAGACGGCCGACACCGCCGCGCAGATGCGGCGGGTGATCGTCGATCAGATCGAGGCATTGGCGGAGCTCAATCGCATTGTCGCGCGCCATAGCAGGGGGATCGATGCGGTCGAGCCTTCGATGCGTCGTCCGGAGCCGGTGGACGCCGCCCCACGCCGCATGATGCGTGAGGAGCCGGCAATGACGAATGGCGGCTCGCGCGGCGGCGAACGGGCGCGTGCGGATGCGATCATATCGCATGCACCGGCGGCGCGGCGTTCGGAGGCGCCGGCACTATCGCCGGCACAGGCACCCGCGAGCGGCCGCGCAGGATGGCTCTCCGACTTGCTCACCCGGGCCTCTCAGGATGTGGAAATCGGCGCGCCGGAACGGGCCTCGCCGCGCGACGGGTCTCGCCAGGCGCCGCCGGAGGGCGGGCGGCCGGAGCGCCCCAGCATCGATTCGCTCGATTCGCTTGCCGGCGATATCGCCCGCATGGTCGATCACGATGCGGCGGCCGATCTGTGGGACCGGTACAACCGCGGTGAATCGGATGTGTTCGGGCGCAGCAAGCTCTACACCGCGCAGGGCCAAAAAGCGTTCGAGGAAATCCGCAAGAAGTACCGTAACGATCACGACTTCATGCGCACCGTCGACCGCTATATCGGGGAATTCGAGCGGCTGCTCGAGGAGGTCTCGCGCGACGACAGGGGTCAGGCGGTGGCGCGCACATATCTGACTTCGGAAACCGGCAAGGTGTACACCATGCTGGCGCATGCCGCCGGCCGCTTCGAATGAGATCAGATGTCAGAGATCAGAGGTCAGATGACTCTGACATTTAGAGAGCGTGTTTCGGTGAGATTGAATTGCATCGGCGCAACGGACTCGGCAGGCTCCCTCTCCCATAGGGAGAGGGCTGGGGTGAGGGGTTTTGATCTCCCGGTAGAAACAGCGGCGGTAACTCCCTCACCCCAACCCTCTCCCCAAGGGGAACCGTTGCGTATTTGGGGTGCGGAGAGATTGTAGAGTGTACATGCGAAAGGCCAGTCATGTTGGAGGCTGTGTCGTCCTTTTTTCTTGGTCTACTGGGCTCATTGGGCGCGTTCTGGACGCACTTCGGCTGTTA
>JBKPOZ010000168.1:0-21612 GCA_046733355.1 Pseudomonadota bacterium
GATCGGTGGGCATCCGGACAAGAGGCCGGACAGCCGCCTAAGGAAGTGAACTCACTTCCTTGCTCATGCGATCGCCAGCCGGAGGCGAACCGGCGCACCCCGCTCTCCACGGGGGACGCGGCTTAAAGCAACGACGGAGCGGGCTTTTTTGGGACTGCCGGCGAAGCGCGCCGGATCACCGAAGAGGCTTGTCCTTCTTGCCGGGCGTGCGGAACGGGATCTCTCCCTCATCCGGACCAAGGCAACAGTCGAGGTGATGCATGGCTCGAACATTTCGGGCCGCGCCGCATCACAGGAGGTCCACCAGGCGATCCTTTCGCCGTTCCGGATAAGGGAGCAGCGTCGACATGACCGCACGCATCCGCGAATTCCTCAGGCAGCGCCGGGATGAAGGCCCGTGTCTCGTCGTCGATCTCGACGTCGTGCGCGAGAACTATCTCACGTTTTCGAAGGCGCTGCCGGACACGAAAGTCTTCTACGCGGTGAAGGCCAATCCGGCACCTGAGATCCTCAAGCTCCTCGCAGAGCTGGGCTCCAGCTTCGATGTCGCTTCCGTGAGCGAGACAGAGGCGGTGCTTGCTGCCGGCGCAACGCCCGACCGCATCTCATATGGGAATACGATCAAGAAGCCGAGCGAGATCGCCGCCGTGGCAAAGCTCGGCATCAATCTCTTTGCCGTCGACTGCGAGGCGGAGGTCGACAAGGTCGCCGCCGCCGCTCCGGGCACGCGGGTGATTTGTCGCATCCACTGCGACGGCACCGGCTCCGAATGGCCGCTCTCGCGCAAGTTCGGCTGCGAGCCGGAATATGCCGCCGACATCCTCGAATATGCGCACCGGCAGGGTCTCGTGCCACACGGCGTCTCATTTCACGTCGGCTCGCAGCAGCACAATATCGAGGCGTGGGATCGCGCGCTTGCCTCGACCGCAGCCATCTTCCGCACCTGCGCCGAGCGCGGCATCACCCTTGCCATGGTCAATCTCGGTGGCGGCTTTCCGGCGCGTTACGCGCGCAAGACGCCCAAGCTCGAGAGCTACGGCAAGGCGATCTTTCGCTCGTTGCGCAAGCATTTCGGCAATGCGATTCCGGAAACCATCGTCGAGCCCGGGCGCGGGCTCGTCGGCAATGCGGGCATCATCGAGGCGGAGGTCGTGCTCATCGCCAAACGCTCGCCCGAGGACGAGGTGCGCTGGGTCTATCTGGACATCGGCAAGTTTCACGGCCTCGCCGAGACAATTGACGAATCCATCCGCTATCCTATCCGCACCCCGCGGGATCGGGACGAGATGGCGCCGTGCATCATTGCGGGGCCGACCTGCGATTCGGTCGACGTGCTCTACGAGAAAAACCCGTACTTGTTGCCGGTCTCGCTTGCGATCGGCGACAAGGTGCTCATCGAGGCGGCCGGCGCCTACACGACGACGTATTCCTCCGTCGGCTTCAATGGCTACCCGCCGCTGCGGCAGTACGTGATTTAAACACTGGCGCGTAGCCCGGATGAGCGTCAGCGACATCCGGGGCCTCATTCCCCGCATCTCGCTTCGCTCATGCGGGCTACACAGGCGGGGCCTTTACGGCATGCTTATGATTCCCGCGGCGCCGTCTTCGGTGCCGAAGGCAAGCGTGTCGCCGCTGGCGCTCCAGGCAAGTGCCGTAACGGGCGACGCGCCGGGCGGTTTTGCCAAAATCACCGCGCCGTCCTCGATGCGCACGAGCAGCACGACCCCGTCCGCATAGCCTGTGGCGACCATGTCCAGCTTCGGATGACACGCGACCACCTCGACGCGGTGCTTGCTCGGTGGAAGCAGGCGCGGCGCCTTGCCCATCGGACCGTCCTTTCCCGCAAACGGCCATAGAACGAGCTGTGTGGCCCCGGAGGTCGCAATCCACTTGCCCCCCGTGCTCCAGGAAGCCGAGCGCACGCGGGCTTCATAGCCGGACATCCGCATGTTCTGGCCATCCGACAGGCGCCAGCCGTGCAGCCCGGGTTCCTGCATCAGGCTGACCAGGAAGCGGCCGTCGGGGCTGAACGACACGCCCAGATGCGAGCCCTTCCACTCGAGCGGTTGCGGCTTCGCGTCGAGGTTGGGAAACCAGAGCGTCACGCCGTTGTAATGCGCGATCGCGAGGCGAAATCCCTTCGGTGCAAAAGCAAGGCCGCCAACGCTGGACGGCGCATCCATCGTCCGCACCGCGCCGTCACGCGTGCGCGCGAATGCCTCTTTGCCGGCAGACCAGGCGAGCACGCGATTCGGGCCGGCCGCCACGCAGTCAATCCACCGGGCGCGGCTGTCCTGCGCGACAACTGCGCTCTCCCCGTCTACGCGCGTCTCCACAACCCTGCCGTCGTCGCCGCCAGTCAGAACCGAATCCGCAGACGCGGCTGAGGCCAGGATTGCGCCAGCATGGATCGCGATGCGGCGCGTCTCGCCCTCACGTTCGGCCCACAGCAGCGCTTCCTCTCCCAGCACGAATGCCGCCGCCGAGCCGATGAAATGCGCGGCAACGACCGGCGCCCCGGCTTGCACATGGCGGGTGCGCTCCGCGATCGAGGGAATGCCGGCGCGGGAATCACTCATCGTGCCGAACACTCCGGGGCGCTCCCTCTCCCTGCGGGGAGAGGGTCGGGGTGAGGGGGTCATCAATTGAACAGTCAAACCCCTCACGCCACCCCTCTCCCAATGGGAGAGGGAGCCGGCCTGCGCCTGCCGTACGAATGTGTCTCATCATCAGAGTACTGCTACTGCCCTGGCCTGATGCCGAGCTCGTTAGCGATGATCGTCACCTTCGCGCGCTGCGCCTCTATAGCCGCACCGAATTCGGCGGGTCCGCCGGGATTGAGAATCTGTCCGCTCGACAGGAGACGTTCCGCAATACCGTGGTCCGACACAGCCTGCACGTCGCCGGCGATACGGTCGCGCAAAGCAAGCGGCATTTCCGCCGGCCCGAACAGTCCGACAAGTCCATCCATCGTCTCCTCGGCAAACCCCGCTTCGGCGATGGTCGGGACATCGGGCGCGGTGGGAGCGCGCGTGCTGTTGTAGACGGCGAGCAGCCTGACCTTTCCGGCCTCGAGCTGGGGCCGCACAATGGCCAGCGCCGATGCATAGGCCTGGACACGTCCTTCGCCGAGATCATTCGCCGCCTCGACCGGATTGCGATAGGGCACCTTGGTCATGGCGACGCCGGCGCGTTTGAGCAGCCCGGCGAACACGAAATCGGTCGCGCCCGTGGTGCCGGCCCAATTGAGCTTGCCCGGCTGTGCGCGCGCGAGCGCAAATAGCTGCGCAAGTGTTTCGACCTGCAGCGCGCGCGGGACCGCAATGGAAATGACGGTATTCGAGAAGCGCGCAATCGGCGCGAGGTCCGAAGGCTTGTAGGGCAGATGCTCGTGCAAGTAGGGATGCGCCGTGAAGGATGAGCTCGGAGAGAAGAGCAGAACGTGATCGTCATGCGCGCCAACGAACGCGCTGATGGCGACTATCCCGTCTCCTCCCGGGCGGTTCTCGATGACGACCGGCTGCCCCCAGCGCGAGGCAAGCCGATCCGAGATGAGGCGGGCGCCGATATCGGTGCCGGAACCGGGGCCGAGCGGCAGCACGAATTTCACCGGCCGCTGCGGCCAGCTCTGCGCGAGCGAGGTGCCGCTCAGACCCAGCTGACCCAGAACTACGGCTACGAGTGCCATCGCGTGCTTCACAAGCATCGTCTGAATCACGCCTTTATGCTTTCGGTGGATACTGGATGCGCCGCATTCCCTTGGCAAGACAGCCGACACAGTGTCGCTCCATAAGTGAGCATCACATGATCAACGATATTCCTCCTGCTTTTGCGAAACTGCTGCAGGCCCGCGCGGTGCGTGAGCGCTGCGCCATGGTGCACGCGTGGGTCGCGGAAAACCGGTCAGCGCATTTTGCGCTCGAACCGGCAGGCTTGGAACGCGCCGCCGACCTCGTCGTCCAGGTGATGCGAGAAGTTTATCCCGATCTGAAAGTACCGCTGCACAGCCGCTGGCGGCATTTCTGCGTGGATGGCGTGGACCGCTCGCGCGAAGTTTTGGACGCCGCGCCGGATGTGCGTGAACGCGCGCACATGGCCATCGATCTTGCCACCGTGAGCGTGCTGCTCGATGCCGGCGCGGGGGACGCATGGCGTTATCATGACAAGACGAGCGGCCGCACCTTCGCGCGCTCGGAGGGGCTCGCCATCGCAAGTCTGGAAATGTTTCGCGCGGGCGCGTTCTCGTGCGATCGCGCCCATCCTTTGCGGGTCGATGCGACGGCGCTCGCGCACATCGATGCGGCCAGGCTCGCGGACCACTTTCAGGTGAGTGCCGAAAACCCGCTGATCGGATTGGAGATGCGCAGCGAGCTGTTGCGCCGCCTGGGCGTGGCGCTTGCGAGCCAGCCGCAGCTGTTCGGCGGCGCGCGCTCGCGCCCTGGCAACCTCACCCGTCATTTCGCAACAGTTGCAAAGGCCGGTGCGATACCGGCGGGCATGCTGCTCGCAACACTGGTCCAGGCGTTTGCGTCGATCTGGCCTTCAGGACTCGTGCTCAATGGATTTTGCATAGGCGATGCGGGCCGGCATCCCGCCGTGCGCACAGGTGACGACACTGATGGAATTGTCCCTTTCCACAAGCTCTCGCAGTGGATGGCCTATTCGTTGATCGAGCCGCTCGCGATCGCCTCGATCACGGTCAAAAACATCGACGAGCTCACCGCGCTGCCTGAATACCGCAACGGCGGACTCCTCATCGATGCAGGGGCGATACAGCCGCGTGTCGCACTCGATCCGGCGCGGCCGTATGCGGTCGATTCGGAGCTCGTCGTGGAGTGGCGCGCGCTCACCGTCGCGCTCATGGATCGAGTGCTCGATATCGTGCGCGGAAAGCTGGGGCTCGGGCACGAATTCACCATGCCGCAACTGCTCCAGGGCGGGACCTGGGCCGCAGGCCGCTGGATTGCGCGCGCGCTGCGGCCCCCCGCAGGCCCTCCGCCAATCACCGTGACCGCCGACGGGACGGTGTTTTGATCCATGCACTGCCCAAAATCTCGCCGCATCGACACGTTCACCGCCACGGCGAGTTGGGGTAAGCTTGCGCGCTTCTGCCGGGCGCTATCCAACAACCCATGAGGGGCTTCCATGCCGGCCTTGCGCTTGCTCGCGGCGAAATTCGCGCTGCCCATTGTGATTCTGGCGTCGTCCATCACCTGCGCAACGCCGTCCTCCGCCGAGGACAAGGTGCTCAGGGTGGGAACACTCAAGCTCATCCACGGCATCTCGGCGTATTTTTACGAGAAGTTCGTGCCCGCCGGTTACACGGTCGAGGTCTATCCATTCGAGAGTCCGACCGACGGGAAGAACGCGGTGCTCACCGGCACCGTGGACACCTGCATCCACGGCATCGCCGCTTTCCTGCTCGGTGCTGCCGCGAACGAGCCGGTCGTGATCGTCGCCAATGCCAACAATCGCGGCATGGCGGTTATCGCCGGCGTCAACACCGACATCCATACGATCAAGGATCTGAAGGGCAAGCGCGTCGCCATCTGGCCGGGCTCGACCCAGGAGGCAGTCATCCTCGAGCGACTGCGCATGGAAGGCATGTCGGTCAAAGACATCCAGCCCATTCGCCTGCAGTTCAGCGATCATCCGGCGGCGCTCGCGCGCGGCGACGTCGACGCCTATGTGGGCGCCGAGCCGGCGCCCGGGATCAGCCTCGCTAACGGCACCGGCCGGCTTGTGGAATATCCGTACTCGACCCCGATCGGCTCGCTCAACATGATTCTCTCCGCGAGCGAAAAGGCCGTTAAAGAAAATCCCGAGCGCATCCGGCTGATCGTGGACATGCATCGCAGGGCGATCGACCATGCCATGGCGCATCCCGAAGAGATCGTACAGATGTCCATGCAAAAACTCGGCCAGCAGAAGAAATCAATCGAGCTTGCAGTGCCGAACGTGGAGCTCGCCTGGAAGATCGACGACTTGTTCATGGAGCGGGCGAGCGCCTATGCGCGGCTGATGTTCGAGAACAAGCAGGTTCGCCAAATACCCGATCTCAATCGGCATATCAGCAAGCAGTTCATGTGAGCGCCGGGGCGGCTTTCGCTTGAGCGAGCAGGTCACCGCGCTTCCTGACACGGGTCAGCCCGCGCTTGGGGACGCGCCGGTGGTCGTGCGCCGACGCCGGCGCGCCGTGGAGCGGCTGCGCGCGATTGCGCTCGGCGCCGGCTTCCCCCTGCTGCTGATCCTGCTGTGGGACCGCGCTGTCGCCATAACCGGCACCCGGCTCATTCCGAGCCCGCGCGAAGTTGCGGTGATGATGTATGACTTCTCGTTTGGCGGCATCTACGACGACGCCTTCAGTGCCACCATCCTCACCCACATCTGGAAATCGGTGACGCGCGTCTACGGCGGCTTCTTTCTGGCCGCGCTGATCGGCATTCCGCTCGGGCTGGTGATCGGCCGGCTCAAAATCATGCGTCAGCTGCTCGACCCGACAATCAATCTGTTGCGGCCGATCCCAGTCACCGCCTGGCTGCCGCTGTCCATGATCTTCTTCGGGCTGGGGCCGAACGCCGCGATCTTTCTCGTCTTCCTCGGCGCGTTCTACCCGATCTTGCTCAACACCACTTTCGGGGTGCGGTCGGTTGACGTGCGCCTGTTCGAGGCGGCCGCAATGCTCGGCTGCTCGGGATCGGCGATGTTCCGGCAAGTCGTCTTGCCGGCCTCGCTGCCTGCGATCTTCAATGGCCTGCGCATCGCACACGGCTTTGGCTGGATACTCATTGTCGTCGGCGAAATGACGGGCGTTCCTACCGGCCTCGGTTCGGTGATCATGGACGGCCGCACCCTCTCCCGCACCGATCTCGTCATCACCGGGATGATCGTGATCGGCGTATGCGGATTTTTGTCCGACCGCCTGATTGTGCTCTTGAGCAATCGAGTGCTGCAGTGGAGTCCACAGCACCATGGCTGAGGATAACCGCCCGCACGTGGTGATCCGCGGCGTGACCAAGCGCTTCATTGTGGACGACGGCGACATTGAGGCGCTCGGCCGCATCGATCTGCGCATCGCGCGCGGCCAGTTTGTCTGCCTGATCGGGGCTTCCGGCTGCGGCAAGTCCACCATGCTGCGCATCATCGCCGGCTTTGAGGAGCCCACCACCGGGGAGGTGCTCGTCGACGACAGGCCGATTACCGGCCCGGGCAGCGATCGCGGCATGGTGTTTCAGGACTACGCACTGTTCCCGTGGATGACGGTGCGCCAGAATATCGGCTTTGGCCCGCGCCAGCGGCGGCTGCCGCGCCGCGAGGTCGACCAGATCGCCGATGAGTTCGTGCACCTGGTCGGCCTCGAGCGCGCCTCCAACCGCTATCCGAGCCAGCTCTCCGGCGGCATGAAGGAGCGCGTCGCGATTGCGCGCGTGCTTGCCAATCACGCCAATATCCTGCTCATGGACGAGCCGTTCGGCGCGCTCGATGCGCTCACCCGCGAGCAGCTGCAGCGCGAACTGCTGCAGATTTGGTCGCGCACGCGCGTGACCATCATCTTTGTGACGCATTCGGTCGAAGAGGCTGCGCTGTTGGCCGACCGCGTGCTGGTGATGAGCGCGGGGCCGGGTCGCATCGAAAGCGACCTCGAGATCGAGCTTGCGCGCCCGCGCGACGTCTCGTCCCCGGAGTTCAACGCAGTGCGCCGCGATCTCGCCCGTCGCCTCACAAGCCACCTGGCGCGTGGCCGAGCGCAACAGGCGGCAAATGCACTCGCATGACGCACGATTTCCGCCCGGAGACTGAAAAGCCCAGGCCGATCTACCGCGGTATGGACCGTGCGGCGCTCGATGCGGCCTACAACAACACGGCCGCCGTCGCGGACAGCGCGCAGTGGCTCGCGCGCTGGACCGAGGCGAGCGCGCAACTGCGGGAAAAACCGGCCGCGCGCCTCGACATTCCGTATGGCAACGGGCCGCGGGCGCGGCTCGACTATCTGCCATCTCAGCGCAGCCGCGCGCCGCTGTTTGTGTTCATTCATGGCGGCTACTGGCAGCGCAATGACAAGAACATGTTCACGTGCATGGGGGAGGGGCCGCTCGCCCGCGGCTTCGATGTCGCCTTGCCCGGCTACACGCTGGGGCCCGAGGCGCGCCTGCGCGACATCGTCGAGGAGATCAATGGCGCGCTGAGCTTCCTGTTCGAGCACGCTCGCGATTTCGGCTTCGATCGCGATCGCCTGTTTGTCGGCGGCTGGTCGGCGGGAGGGCATCTCACTGCGGCCGTATCCAGTCATCCGGCATTTGCGGGCGGCGTTCCCATCAGCGGCATTTTCGACCTCGAGCCGATCTCGCTCAATTATCTCAACGAGAAACTCAATCTCGATGCTGCCGAGATCGCCGAGTTAAGTCCGCTGCACGTGCTGCCCGCGCGCATGCCGCCGCTGCGCCTGTTCGCCGGAGGCAAAGAGCTTCCCGAGCTGCAGCGCCAGTCTTTTGATTACGCCGAGGCCGCACGCGGGCGCTCGCTGCCCGTCGAGCTGAAAATCCTGCCGGGGCACAATCATTACTCCATTCTCGACGAGCTTCGCCGCCCCGACGGGGCGATTACCCGTGCCTTGTGCACGCTGGCGGGAATGAAAGTTTAAATACCAACTTACGCCGTCCTCCTGAGGCGCGAGCGACCAAAGCGAGCGCGTTGCGTCATCTCGACCAATCCCAAAAGACGGTGCGGGCCCGTGTGTGGCTGCGCGCGTAGGCTGAGCCGGTCTCCTTCGGCGCGCGCTCGGCGGCCCGGGCAACAGGAGGCGCCCGTGCATCGGACCTTTGCTCGCGCATCAAGTGGGTGGACTCCTCTGCAACCCTCGGAACTGGCTGCATTGGAACAGGGGCTTCGGTCTTTACACCGGTAAATGTCTCCGAAGGCACGCGTGAAAAGGGCTTGGGAACGGCGGCAGCTGGTGTCGTCCCGCTGGTCTCATATTGGTGCTCAGGTGAAGCCGTCGTTTCTGGTCTCGAATTCGCGACATTGAGCTCGAGGTTCGGGTGGTCCGCTGTGCCGTTCACGTCGAGGTGCGTGATGACAATGGGGCTGTCCGCTACGCCGGCGGACGCATCCGGTTCACGGTAGTTGACATATACCGCAACAATTGCGACGGCACCCAGGGCCGCTCCCGATGCAAATGCCCCGAACGCGAGCCGTAAGTCCCGCCGGAAACGCGGCACCGGAGAAAAGCACCCGAACTCCGGATGAAAATTCTGGGTCATTCAATTCTGCAACGGGCGCAGGGACAGGCTGATACGAGTGACGATCGCATCCCACGCGCGCTTCTCGCTTGCCGGATAGACAAGATCGAGACAGTGAATGGCGCCCGTTCCGGAACGCGAGAAATTGCACCGGCTGTAGTAGATCATGTCCTCCTTCAGTGCCGAGATGGCAAAGAAAGAAGGAGTGACGCGGTGATAGTCCAGCTGTGAGCGCGGTGTGAGCAAATAGTGGTGCAGATAGCTGGCAGGCGTTTCGCCCCTTTCGTTCGCGCGGGCGTAGACGGACAGGGTCGCGCGCCCATCGTGCGTGCTCAGACGCTCGCCAATGCCTTTCTGGGGCTTGCCATCCGAGACGGAGAAAATGCCGGCCGGGTACTGCACGCTGGTCCCAAGATCCGGAAACGCCAGGATGCGCCAGCCCTCAGCGCTGGGTGATGGAAAGGCTTGCCCGTACAACGACTCAGAGATTGCAGCCGCAGCGGCGGCCGTGGAGAAAAACAGCTTCAAAACTTTCGACATGAGCGCTCCATTTATTCCCGCCCCTCAATGGCGACCGCAAGCGCCCCTGTGCCTGCGCATTTAATGCGCGGTCGCGCGGTGAGCAAGCAGTTGTGGCGCACGCAACAGCAAGATCGTGCAGAGCGCATGATCTCACGGCGCGGTGCACGCGACTGTGGAACTTTAGGTGCGCTGGCGAACAGACCGGAGCTGATGGCTGAGCGCAGGCGGCGGCGTAGGAACGGGCCGCAGTCATCTCACAGAAATATAATGCAGCGCACACACAAGCGGCTTCCGGGGTGAGGAACAGATAATCGCGGCGCGAGTTCCATCACTAAATTGCAAGTTGCGCGCGAACAACCGCGGCCGGAGAATACCATGACCGCCGCTCATTTCACCCCCGCGGCATTGACGCCGCAGGAGCACGACGTCCAACTCCGGCGCGCGGTGATTGCCTCGACCGTGGGCACTGCGATCGAATGGTACGATTTCTTTCTCTACAGCACGGTCACCGGCCTCGTTTTTGCAAAGCTTTTCTTTCCCCAGTCCGATCCGTTGGTCGGAACTCTGGAAGCCTTCGCCATTTACGCCGTTGGATTCGTGGCGCGGCCGGTGGGAGCGGCGATTTTCGGGCATTACGGCGATCGCATCGGCCGCAAGTCCACACTTATTGCCACCCTGATGCTCATGGGGTTTGCGACCTTCGCGGTCGCGCTGGTGCCCACCTATGAGCGAATCGGCATCTGGGGCGCTGTCCTCCTCACCGTCCTGCGCTTCATTCAGGGCGTCGGCGTGGGCGGCGAATGGGGCGGCTCCGTCCTGCTCTCGATGGAATGGGCGAAGTCAAACCACACCCGCGGCTTTATTGCTTCGTGGCCGCAGTTCGGCGTTCCGTGCGGGCTGTTCCTCGCCAATCTTGCGGTGCTCGCATTCAGCCAGATGTCAGGCGAACAGTTTCTTTCCTGGGGCTGGCGCTTGCCGTTCTTCTTGAGTCTGATCCTCGTGCTTGTTGGCCTCTGGATTCGGCTCGGCATCATGGAGACGCCGGTTTTCGCAAAGCTCATGGCCGAGCGGAAAGTCGAGCGCACGCCCATGCTCGAGGTCATCAAGAGGCATCCGAAGGAGATTGTGCTTTCCGCCTTCGCTCGCCTTGCCGAGCAGGCGCCGTTTTACATCTTCACTGCCTTCGTGTTCACCTATGGCATCACCGTGCTGCACGTCTCGCGAGATTTTCTGCTCACCGCAGTGCTGGCTGCCTCGGTCCTCTCCTTCTTCTGCATCCCGTACTTCGGCCATCTCTCCGACCGCATCGGCCGCAAGAAGATGTACATGATCGGCGCGGCGGTGACCGGCGTCTTCGGCTTCGTCTATTTCGGCCTGCTCAACACCGGGGTGGCGGCGATCATCTTTCTCGCGATCGTGATTTCGCTCGTGCCGCACGACATGATGTATGGCCCGCAGGCCGCGCTGATTGCGGAAAGCTTTACCGGAAGGCTGCGCTACAGCGGCTCTTCCCTGGGCTATCAGCTGGCCTCGGTCATCGCCGGCGGCCCCGCCCCGCTGATTGCGACCTGGCTCTTCGGGACCTACCACACGCCCTATGCCATCGCGATCTACATCGCGGTCTGCGCGGTGATCAGCCTGATCGCGACCGCTCTGATGACGGACTATACCGGCAGAGACATTGAGGGCGAATACGAGTAATCCCCATACGCCGCGCTTTGCCACAATAGCGGCCATTTGCTTGCGCATTCTGCGCAAATGAGCTTGGGGGCTGGGTGCCCGCTTGCTCGCATTCGTAACTGGCGAACGCGCTGTAACGGCGTGGTTAAGAAAGCGTATGCACCATCGTCATCTGCGCAAAACGTGCCTCTGTCTGGCCATCGGGGCTGCGCTGGCTATAGTATCTGCTTCGATCGGAGAGGCGTATGCGGAGGAGCCGGCCCAAGGCGCGGTCTGTAACCGGACTGCATTCAAGCCGGTCATCGATGTCGGGCACAGCGAGCAGGTTCCGGGCGCAAAGAGCGCGCGGGGCGTGGGGGAATACGAGTTCAACCTGCGCCTGGCGACACTGATCAAGCAAAAGCTCGTGCAGCGCGGTTTCAGCGAAACCGTGCTGCTCGTCACCCAAGGCCGCAAGTACAAGAGCCTCAACGAGCGGGTTGCCCGCGCGAACAAGCTCAAGCCCGACCTCTTCCTGTCGATACATCACGACGCAGTGCCTGATTCGTTTCTGCAGAAATGGGAGTTCGAGGGCAAACAGCGCGGCTACAGCGATCGATTCAAAGGCCACTCGATTTTTGTTTCCTCCAATAACGCCCATTTCAAAACCAGCCTGGGCTTTGCCAGGCTTCTCGGCCATGAGATGAAGGCGCGCGGCCTGCAGTACACGCCCCACTACACCGACAAGATCATGGGACGTTGGAAGCGCGAGCTCATCGATGCTGACAACGGCGTCTATCACCATGACAAGCTGATCGTGCTCAAAGACACGCACATGCCCGCGGTGCTGCTCGAGGCAGGCTCGATCATCAACCGCGACGAGGAGCTGCAGATGGCCTCGCCCGAGCGCCAGGCGCTGATCAGCGCGGCAGTGGTCGACGCGATGGATAGATACTGCGCCGCGCAGCACGTGCCGCACGATCCGGAGCAGGCTTCACGCACCAAGCCTTCGGCCGCGCACGCCAAGCTGCCCTCTGCCGCAAGCGCTGTGACTGCGCCCAGCTCCAAGCATTAATGCGCGGCTGCATGGCGCTGCTGGTTGCAGGCAGCACCATTGTTTTCGCGCTCGTTTTGCTGTTGCTTCGCACCGCGTGGGCGCAAGCCGCCTTGCCGCCGGGCTTTGTCTATCTGCGCGACATCGACAGCTCGATCGCGCAGGACATGCGCTATGCGAGCTACGACAATTTCGTCGGCCGGCCACTCCCAGGCTACGACGCGCCGGAATGCGTCCTGCAGCGCGACGTGGCGCTGGCGCTCAAGCGCGTGCAGGCTGCGCTCACAGCTTCCGGCCTGTCGCTGAAAGTTTATGATTGCTACCGGCCGGCGCGCGCGGTGCGAGCCATGGCGGCGTGGGCGAATGATGGTCGCGGCGACGGACCGACGAAGCGCTTCTTTCCCAAGTTGCATAAAAGCTCGCTTTTTGCGCTCGGCTATATCGCGTCGCATTCGCGGCATTCGAGCGGCATTGCGGTCGATTTGACGCTGGTGCAGACAGGCGGTCCTCCCGCGGCGCCCTTCGACGCGCGCGCCGGTTACGGTGCATGTACGGCGCCCGCAGCGGAGCGCAGCCCGGACAACAGCATCGATATGGGAACCGGTTACGACTGTTTCGATACGGCAAGCCAGATGCACAGCACAGCGATATCTCTCGAGCAGCGCAAATGGCGCAGGATGCTTTTGTCGGCGATGGCCGCACAGGGCTTTTGGAATTACTTTCGCGAATGGTGGCATTACTCTTACGCACGCGACCGCGGTACGTACGATTTTCCGATCCGCCCGAGAACGGCGAGCGTGAGCGGACAATAAGTGCGTGTAAACAACGGAGAATCGCCAAATGCTGACGCTGTACTATGCGCCCGGCGCCTGCTCTATGGCCCCGCACATCGTGCTGGAGGAGAGCGGCGAACAATATGAGCCGCGAAGGATGGATCTCAGCAAAGGCGAGCAGCGCTCCGACGAGTATCTGAAGATCAATCCGCAGGGCCGGGTGCCGGCGCTCGGGTTGGGGAATGGCGAGGCGCTCACCGAGAACACCGCGATCCTGCCGTTCCTGGGCAAACGCTTCGGCATGTGGCCGACGGACCCGATGGCGGAAGCCAGGGCGCTCTCGCTCATTGGATTCTTTGCCGCAAGCGTGCATCCCGCGCACGCCCACATCGGACGCCCTGAGCGCTACGCGTCCGATCCGGCCCTTTTTCCCAATATCCAGGAGATGGGGCGCAAAACGTTCTACGGCTATCTCAAACAGATCGACGGCATGCTGGCAGGCCGACAATGGGTGTCGGACAAATACACCGTGCTCGATCCTTATGCGTTCATCTTCTACGTCTGGGGAGTGCGCCGCGAGCTCCCCGTCAGCGAACTCCAAAATTACACCGCATTCAAGGGGCGCATGGTCGAGCGGCCGGCGGTCCGCCGCGTGCTTGAGGACGAGAAGGTAAAAATTTGAGTGGCTGCCGCGCGTCTCGATGCCGCGGAAAAAAGCCTCGCGTCCACTGCTCGTCCTGGATGGCGATTCCTTTGCGCATCGCGCCTATCACGCCCTGCCCAAAACCATCCGGCGCAAAGGGAATAAAGGCGCAGGCGCGATCCTCGGTTTCGCCAATTATCTCCTGCGCTTTTACCGGGAGGAGCAGCCCCGGGCCGTTCTGGTCGGCTGGGACACCCTGGGGGAGGAAACCTACCGACACGCGGCCTTCGCGGATTATCAGGCAGGGCGTGAGTTCGACGATGAGCTGATCGAGCAGCTCGATGTGCTGCCCTCATTTGTGAGCGCGTGCGGATTTGCCAATGCCAAGGCAGCGGGGTTCGAAGCGGACGATTTCCTGGCCGCAGCCGTTGCGAAGGAAGAGCGGCGCGGCGGCAAGGTCGTCGTGGCGAGCGGAGATCGCGATGCATTTCAGCTGGCCTCCGCGATGACAACGATTGTGCAGCCGGTGCGCGCCGGCGAGATGGCGCGCATCGGCCCCGCGGAGGTCCGCGCGCGGTATGGCGTCGATCCCGAACAAGTGCCGGATTTCATCGCCCTGCGCGGCGATCCGTCCGACCGCCTGCCCGGTGCAAAGGGGGTAGGCGCGCAGGGAGCGGCGGCACTCCTGCGCAAATACGGAAGCCTTGAGAATGCGCTGCGCGCGGGGCGATTTGCGGCGCAGGCCAACGAGTTGCGCCTTTACCGGCGCATAGCAACGCTTGACACGCGTGCCCCGGTACCCGCCCTGCGCGACCAGAAGCCGAAATGGAAGGACGCGGCGGCGCTGGCGCGCAGCTGGGGACTCAATGCGCTCGCAGGTCGGCTTGAGTCTCTTGAGTCTGCCGTGACGGCAGGGACAAAAATTACTGCGCCGTCCAGCCGCCATCGATCGACAACGCAGCGCCCGTGATCGTCGCCGCATCGTCGCCGCACAGAAAGACCGTGAGGCCGCCGATCTGCTCGGGAGAGGTGTAGCGCAGCATGGGCTGCTTCTCGCGCACAAGGTCTTCCTTCGCTTTCTCGACCGGAATGCCCGCTTCGGCTGCCCTGGCCTCAATCTGCTTCTGTACAAGAGGCGTGAGCACCCAGCCCGGGCAAATGGCGTTGCAGGTAATCCCGCTGTTTGCGGTTTCGATCGCGACCACCTTGGTCAGACCCACGAGGCCGTGCTTGGCGGCCACATAGGCTGCCTTCTCGGCGCTGGCGACAAGGCCATGCGCGGAGGCGATATTGACGATCCGGCCCCAGCCGCGCCGCTTCATGTCGGGCAGCACGCGCTTGATGCTGTGGAATGAAGCCGAAAGATTTATGTCGATGATCGCGTGCCAGCGATCATCCGGAAATTCTTCCACCGGCGCGACGTGCTGAATGCCGGCATTGTTTACGAGAATATCGAGGGAGCCAAGCTCGCGCTCGGCAGAGCCAACGAGTTCAGCAATTTGGTCGGGCTTCGACATGTCCGCGATGGAATAGGCCACTTTCACGCCGTGCTGGGCTGCCAGGCCTTGGCGCAGCTTCTCGATCGCCTCGCGATCGCCGAAGCCATTGAGCATTACATTGACTTTCCGGGCGGCGAGCGCGGTGGCGATGCCAAGCCCAATGCCGCTGGTCGAGCCCGTGACAACTGCACCTTTGCCTGAGATCATGAATTTCCGCTCCTCGCTCACCTCCGCTCGCATGCGCGGCTGTGATGGTTTGACAATTTCGAGCTGCGTGTTGTGGATCAGCGGGAACCCGCGCTACCGTGCGGCGGTTCTTAGCCTAAAGTGGGGAAGCGAGCGATGTACCTTTTCGAGGCCTTCAAGAAGACGCTGGAAACGCTCACCGGAATGGGCCGGCCGGCGACCGAGGACGTCGATGAGTGCATCCGTGAGCGCAAGCCGAATGAGTTCATGTTCGATGACGACGGACGCGTTCCAAACAACCGGACGCTCCCGTTCATCTATTATCGCACGCCCGTCGACTTGCCCGAGAAGGGGGATCCCGCCGCTACCTTCGAGCAACTCTTCGACGAGAACGGCTGGGGCGATGCCTGGCGCAACGGCATCTATGACTACGTCCACTATCATTCCAGCACGCATGAGGTGCTCGGCATTGCGCGCGGCCATGCGAAGGTACGCTTTGGCGGCGACAAGGGCAGGATTTTCGAGCTACGCCCCGGAGACGTCGCTATCCTCCCCGCCGGCACCGGGCATCAGGCGCTTTCCGCGAGCGACGATCTGCTCGTCGTCGGCGCCTACCCGCCTGAGGGAAAATACGACGAATGCACCGGCAGCGAAGAACAGCACGCGCGCGCACTGCAATCCATTCCCAAGGTGCCGCTTCCCGCGAAGGACCCCGTGTTCGGTGCAGATGGGCCGCTGCTCCACTGCTGGAAGCCGCACAAGCGCTAAGGCTCCGCCATACCCAAATACGCTGCCTGCAAACGCGGATCATGGGTCAGTTCGGCGGCCGTGCCGGCTGTGGCGATAACGCCTGCTTCCATAACAAAGGCGCGATCCGCGATGGAGAGCGCGGCGTGCGCATTCTGCTCCACGAGCAGCATGGTCAAGCCTTGCCGCCGCAGTACGTGCAGCGCGTCCATGATCTGCTCGATCAGGATGGGTGCGAGCCCCATCGATGGCTCGTCGAGCAGCAGCAGTCGGGGCTTTGCCATCAAGGCGCGCCCTATCGCGAGCATCTGCTGCTGCCCGCCGGACAAGTTGCCGGCAGCCATGTGCCGCAATGCCAGGAGTGGCGGAAAGAGCTCGTATGCGGAAGCGAGCGATGCCCCGACCTTGCGGTCGTGACGCGTCCACGCTCCGAGCCGCAGGTTCTCCTCGACTGTGAGCGGGGCGAAGACCTGTCGTCCCTGCGGCACCTGCGCAATGCCGAGCGCCACGCGGCGGTGAGCGGGCACGCGATCAATCACAACCCCGTCGAATACAATCCTGCCCGCCGAGATCGGCTGCACGCCGGAAATGGCCTTCATCAGGGTGGTTTTCCCAGCTCCGTTCGCGCCGAGCAGAGCCACGATCTCGCCCTGTGCGGCATCAAGCGAGACGTCGTGCAGCACTTCGATGCGGCCATAGCTGCTGCGGACATTCTCAACGGACAGCACGGCTCTGCCTCGTTTTGCTGCCGCCGCCCAGATAGGCGGCGATCACCGCCTCGTTCGCCCGCACCTCTGCCGCCGTGCCCTCGGCGATGGTGCGGCCGTTGGCAAGGACATGGATGCGATCCGAAATATGCATGACCACGCCCATATCGTGCTCGACGAGCAGAATGGTGATGCCGTCGCGCGCAAGGCCTCGAATGACCGCAGCGAGCTCGGCACTTTCCGTGGCGTTGCAGCCGGCGGCTGGCTCGTCGAGCAGAAGGACTTGCGGGCGGCTCGCAAGCGCCCGCGCGATCTCCAGCCGCTTCAGCGCTCCATACGGAAGAGTGGCTGGCGAGCGGCCTGCCATGGCAGCCAGTCCGACGCGATCGAGAGCGGCGAGCGCGGCGGCACGCGTGCGCGCGTTCTGCCGGGTACAGCCAGGCAGATGAAAAAGATCAGCCAACAGTCCGCTGCGCTCATGGCGGTGATGGCCGACCATAACATTCTCGAGCGCGCTCATGCGCGCAAAGAGCTCCAAGTTCTGGAAGGTGCGTGACAAGCCGCAGCGGGCAAGCTTTTCCGGATAGCGTCCCGTCACATCCTGGCCGGCGAGGCGCACATGCCCCGCTTGCGTCGCGTATAGACCTGAAATGGCGTTGAACAGCGTCGTCTTGCCTGCACCGTTCGGACCGATGATAGAAAAGACCAACCCGGCTGCAACATCGAAACTAACACCGTCAACCGCGCGCACTCCGCCGAAGGCAATCGAAAGGTCCGAGACCGAGAGCAGCGTCATGCCGGCCGCAGTGTCAAAACGCGCGCAAGCGTTGGCACGATGCCTCCGCGCAGAAAGATCATGGTCAGCATCAGAATGAGGCCGAGCGCCGCCTGCTCGTAATCGTGCAGCACGGCCAGGGTCTGCGGCAGCACGACCAGAAAGGCTGCGCCCACGAGCGACCCGACCACCGACCCCATGCCGCCCAGCACCACCATGGCAACGAGTTCGATCGAGCGGAGAAACCCGGCAATGTCAGGAGTGATATGACCGTTGAAGAAGGCGAACAGGGAGCCCGCCACTGACGCATACACGGCAGAGATGACGAAGACGGCAAGTTTCTTTTCGGCCACGTCGATGCCAAGCACGCGCGCGGCGATCTCGCTGTCGTGGATGGCGCGCAGCGCCCGGCCGCTCGGACTGTTCATGAGATTGAGCGCCAAGATGGCGCCTACGACGAAGAAAGCTGCGGAAATCCAGTACCACTGGGCGGCGCTGCGGAAGGCAAGTCCAAACAGGATGAGATGCGGCACCGCCATTCCGTCGGGACCGCCGGTGAGGCGCGACTCGTTATTGAGCGCGATGGCGAGCAGCAGGCCCAGTCCCAGGGTGACTACCGCGAGGTAGTGGCCTTTGAGCCGCAGGATGGGTCTGCCGACGATGAATGCGATCAGACCGGCGAGCAACGCCCCTGCGAGAATGTAGAGAGATGGGGGACCGCCCAGCTGCACGGGTCCGATGGAGACCGCGTATGCTCCGATACCGAGGAACGCGGCGTGCCCCAGACTAACCTGGCCGGCAAAACCCATGAGCAGGTTGAGCCCCAAGGTAGCGAGGCCAAAGATCAGGACCAGCGCAGCGACACGATAATAGTATGCGGAAGGAAACAGTGCCGGCAGCAGCAGTATGATCGCGCCGAGGGGAACAATCGGAAACAACCGGTGCGCGAGGATACGGCGCATTCACACCCGGTCGGCCGCCGGCCTGCCGAGCAGACCGTACGGCAGCGCGAACAGCACGAGAATAAGAAGCAGCAGGGCGACTGCGTCCTTGTATTGGGACGAGACATAACCGGCGCCGAAGGCCTCGCAGATGCCGAGCAGGATGCCTCCGATCACCGCGCCCACCGGATGGCCGATCCCGCCGAGCATGGCGGCGGCGAAACCCTTGACCGCCAGCAGCGTTCCGGCGTCATAGCTCGTGAGCGTGATGGGCGTTATGACGATGCCTGCCGTCGCTCCGATCCCAGCGGAGATGGCGAATGAGAGGCCGACCATCAGGCGTGTGCTGATGCCGACGAGACGCGCGGCCATCTGATTGGCCGCGGCCGCGACAATGGCCTTGCCGAGCAGCGTCCGTTCAATGAGCGCCCATAGGAGAACGACGATCACAGCCGTGACGCCGAGCACGACCACGCTCTGCGGCAGAATGGCAGCTCCGCCGAGCACGATGGGATCGTCGCCGAACCAGGACGGAAGGGTGTGAAAGCGCTTGTCGAACATCACCTGGGCAGCGCCGCGCAGGAATATGGATGCGCCGATGGTGATGATGATGAGCGCCACGGTCGTAGCCTCGCGCGCCCGATCAATCGCGAGTACATGGATCGCTATCCCGACCAGCGTTGTGCCGAGGATTGCAGCGCACGCGGCGAGCGGAAGAGGCAGGCCGGCCAAGCTCAGAAACACTGTGCCCATCCCACCAAGCATGACGAATTCGCCCTGCGCGAAGTTGATCACCCCGCAGGAGTTGAAAATCAGCGTGAAGCCGAGCGCAACAAGCGCGTAAACCGCGCCGGTGGTCAGGCCTGCGAATGCAAACTGCAGAAACTCAGCCATGCGTCATTATACACCGCGCAGAAAAACGGCGAGCGATTGACTGCGATCCGACTTAGTTAATCAGAGCCCAGTCGCCGTCCCTGATCTCAATCATGCGGAACGCGGTGAGATCGAGGCCGAGATGATCAGTCGGCGACATGTTCACCAGCCCGCCCGTGCCGATGAAGTTTTTGGTTCTCTCGATTTTGTCGCGCAGCTTGGCTTTATCGAAGCTGCCGGAGCGCTTGGCGGCCTCGACGAGAATCATCAAGCCGTCGTAGGCATGGCCGCCGAAGGTGGAAACCGGCTCCCGCGTTTTTTGCGCATAGGTATCCGCATAAGCGAGCACAACCGGCTTTTGCGGATCGCCCTCGGGCAATTTGTCTGCCACGAGCAGCGCCGCGGCGGGAAGACGCACGCCGTTAGCAGCCGGCCCGGCGAGCTCGATATATTGCTTCGAAGCAACGCCATGACTCTGGTAGAAGGGTAATTGCATTCCGACCTGCCGGTAATTGCGCGTGACAATTGCCGGCCCCTGCCCGAAGTCCGCGTTGATCACCGCTTGCACGCCGCTTTTCCCTTTGATGTTCGTGAGCTGCGGGGTCATGTCGCTGTCCCGCGGCCCGTAGGATTCCTCATGCGCGATGGCGATGCCGGACCTGGAAGCAACCGACACGCACTGTTCGCGCATGGATTTACCAAAAGCGCCGGTGCCCCAGATAAGCGCCACCGTGTTCAGTTGTCGGCTCCTCGCATCGGCAAAAATCTTTTCGCAGGCCATCCGATCCGTATGCGGCGTCTTGAACACCCACTTCCGCACCGGCTCTATGATTTGCACGGCCCCGCCGAGCGAAATGAACGGAATCTCCGCCTCGTCGAAAAGCGGCATCATCGCCAGCGTCGTGCCGGTGGTGGTGCCGCCAATCATGGCGATGATCTTGTCATCCTCGATCGCTCGCGTCGCGAAGGTACGGGCTGCATTCGCGTCGCCAGCATCGTCATAGGCCACGAGCTGCAGCTTCTGTCCGTTCACGCCCCCTCTGGCATTGATCTGCTCAATATAGAGCTCCAGCGTCTTCTTCTCGGGATCGCCCAGAAAGGAAGCTGGACCAGTGATCGAGAGAACAGCCCCTATTTTCACGTCGGCGCGAACTTCTCCAGGTATGCCTAGGCCGATCAGGCAAAGAGCTGCCAAGCTCGCGAGCTTCGCATCGTTGCGCATGTGGTTCTCCCCCTGCGGTTTCTCGTTCAAACCCTAGCACGATTGCGCGAGCGCCCGCGCCAATCCTCGAGAATAGCGCGCGCGGCGTTGTGCCCGGGTGCACCGGTGACCCCGCCGCCCGGATGAGCACCCGAACCGCAGTGATAGAGGCCCGCGACAGGCCCGCGGTAATGCGCATAGCCAATTGCCGGGCGTGCCCAGAACAGCTGATCGAGCGCGAGCGCACCGTGGAAGATGTCGCCTCCAAGGAGCCCGAACACCTGCTCGAGATCGAAGGGGCTGAAGGCCTGCCGGTCGATGATGCTGCTCCTGAAACCTGGCGCGTAGCGCTCGACGGTGTCGATCATAAGATCGGCAACTTGCTCCCGATGCTCCGTCCATGACGCTCCATCGGGCAACTGCGGCGCTACATATTGGCAGAACAGGCTTGCAACATGTGCACCCGGGCGCGCCAAACTGTCATCCAAGGTCGACGGAATGACCATCTCGATGACCGGCGCCCGGCTCCAGCCGAATAATCGCGCTTCGCAATAGGCGCGGTCCATGTAATGCAGGCTCGGTCCGAGAATAATACCCGCCGTATGGTGATCCTGCAGGTCGTGACCCGGGCACGCAGTGAAGCTTGGTAGCTCCGAGAGCGCCAAATTCATCCGAAAGGTGCCCGATGCACAGCGCCAGTTACGCATGTGCCCAAGGAATGCCGGATCGAGCGCCTGATTTGCAATCATGCTGGTATAGAGGAGCTTTGGGTTGACGTTGGCAGCGATGGCGT
>JBKPOZ010000169.1:0-15799 GCA_046733355.1 Pseudomonadota bacterium
ATCACCCGCCCACCACCGAGAACTACACCGGATTATATTCGTCGGCAGCGTCAGATGTGTATAAGAGACAGGGATTATTTTGCGCGCCATCCTTCTCGCGCTGCTTCAGAGCTTCGCGAGCCGCCCAGCCGTCAAATCGGCTTTTTAACGGTCAACTAAAGACGAATATCAGGGCCACGTTGCGAGCGGCGCTCCATACGCATCTCAGGCATGAGCCCGAGAAGACGAGCCGCAGCCGCATCAAAAGGCTGCGTGGGTTGCTGCGGCCTCAATATCGCCTGCGGGTCGGTGAAGTTCGGGTATTCTATGACGTCTCGGGTGACACGGTAGAGGTTTTGGCGATTGTGAATAAATCAGAGGCCGACGCATGGCTAAAACAGTTCGCAGATCCCGCGTAAAGGAAGTCCCGTTGTCGGAAATCAAAGATGATTTATCCCGATTCCTGCGAGAAGCGGAAACGCAGGAGATCGTGATCACGCGGCATGGCAAGCCGGCGGGCGTGCTCATCGGGTTCCAATCCGAAGACGACTGGTTCGAGTATAGACTCGAACATGATCCGCGTTTTTTGCGCCGAATTGAACAGGCGCGAAATAGCCTGCGCTCAGGACGCGGCATCAAGCTGGACGACCTGGAATAGAAAATTTCCCTGCTTGCCGCAATAGCATCAGGAAAGTCGCCTCATAGTGCAGATGCACCTGCATGACGAAGCCACCGCCGCCGGCGTGAGGCATAAGGGCTATTCCGTGCTTGGCTCGACCAATGCGCATGCGCTGTCGCTGGCGCGCGGCGGAGAAAAAGGGCCGCTCTGGATCACTGCCGAGCGACAGACGGAGGGCCGCGGGCGAGAGGGGCGCAACTGGGTCTCCGAACCCGGCAACCTTTATGCGACCCTGTTGCTTACGGCACCCGCGCCGGTCGCGCGCTGGCCGCAGCTGTCCTTTGTCGCGGCGCTCGCGGTGCATGATGCACTCGGCGAAATCGCCTCCCCGCTCAAACGCCAGCTCGCGATCAAATGGCCGAACGACGTTATCCTCAATGCGGCGAAGCTCGGAGGGGTGCTGATCGAGGGGGAGAGCACTATCGGCGAGCCGGTCGCCATCGGCATCGGCGTGAACTGCGTGTCTCACCCCGCCTTTCCGGATTATCCTACAACGGATTTGGCAGCAGCGGGCGTTGCTGTTTCTGCGGCGGCGATTTTCGCCGCCCTCTCGCAGAGCATGCTCGCGCGCCTCCGACAATGGAATGGCGGCGAGGGCTTCTCGAGCGTGCGTTCGGACTGGCTCGAGCGCGCAACGGCAATTGGACAGCGAGTATCCGTCCGCATCCCGGGAGGCACGGTAAACGGCCGGTTCGAAAGCCTCGATGAGCGAGGACGCTTGTTGCTGCGCTTCCCGGACGGTCGCGTCTCCGCGATTTCGGCTGGAGACGTCATCATTCCCGCCGCCGCGGCACAAAGCTGCACGTGATTGCTTCGGCGATGTCCAATCTTTCCCACGAGCTCGTCTTCGCCCCGCTCGGCGGCGTTGGCGAGATCGGGATGAATCTCGCGATTTACGGCTTCGGAAACCGGCATCAGCGCCAGTGGATCGCCGTCGATCTCGGGGTCGCCTTCGCGGGCGACGATCTCCCCGGCATTGACCTGATCCTGCCCGATATTCGTTTTATTCAGGAGGAGCGTAAAAACTTTCTCGGCCTTGTGCTCACGCACGCGCACGAGGACCATTTCGGCGCATTGCTGGAGCTTTGGCCGCGGCTCAAGCTGCCGGTCTATGCAACGCCGTTCACCGCCGCGCTGCTGCAGGCGAAGCGCGAAGGAGAGGCTAACGCGCCGGACATTCCGCTCAACATCGTTTCGCTCGGGAGCCGCTTTGCGCTGGGCCCCTTCGATGTCGAGCTCGTATCCATGTCGCATTCCATACCGGAATCCAATGCGCTCATCATCCGCACGCCTTCCGGCGCGCTCCTGCACACGGGCGACTGGAAAATCGATGCCAATCCGGGCGTGCCGCCGCCTACCGAGGACTGGAAACTGCGCGCGCTGGGGAGCGAAGGCTGTCTCGCCCTGATCGGCGATTCCACGAACGCCTTCCGCGAGGGGCGCTCGCCGTCGGAAGCGGATGTTGCGAAATGCCTCGCCGAGCTCATCCGCAGCGCCCCTCGACGCGTCGCCGTGACGACCTTCGCCTCGAATGTCGCGCGCATGCGCGCGGTGGCGCAAGCCGCGGCCTCATGCGAGCGCGAAGTCGTGATCGTCGGCCGCGCCATGAACCGGATTGCGCAGGTCGCCCGCGAGACGGGCTATCTCGAAGGCATCAAGGAATTTCGCGCCGTTGATGCATACGGTTATTTGCCGCCCGAGAAGGTCGTCGCGCTGTGCACCGGCAGCCAGGGTGAACGACGCGCGGCGCTTTCGCGTATCGCCAACGACGAGCATCCCGACGTGGCGTTTTCCCGTGGCGACCGCGTGATCTTTTCGGCGCGGGCCATTCCCGGAAATGAAAAAGCGGTCATGCGCGTCATTAATGGCCTCGTCACTCAGGGCGTCGAGGTCATAACCGATCGCACCCATCTCGTGCACGCCTCAGGTCATCCGCGCACCGACGAGCTGCTTGAGCTGCTCGGCTGGGTGCGTCCTGCAGTGGTGATCCCGGTGCACGGGGAGCCGCTGCACATGGCGGAACACGCGGCGGTCGCGCGCCGGGCGGGCGTGGGCCAGGTGCTGATGTGCCGTGACGGCGAGCTCATCCGGCTTGCGCCGGGCGCGCCGGAGAAGATCGACGAGCTGCCTGCCGGCCGCTATTACAAGGACGGAGCCTTGCTGGTGAGCGCCGAGGAACGCACGGTGGCGGACCGCCGCCGCCTCGGGTTCGCGGGCGTGGCTTCGATTGCCCTTGCGCTTAGCGACCGCGGCGACCTCGTTGGTGATCCGGAAGTGACACTCACCGGCATCCCGGCAACGGATGCGCAAGGACGCAGCACCAACGATGTGGTTTTCGATGCCGCCATGCAGGCATTTGCGAGTCTGTCGCGGTCGCAGCGGCGCGACCCGGAAATGGTCGGGGAGGCGCTGCGTCGCGCCATGCGGGAATCACTCAGCCAAGCCTGGAACAAAAAGCCGGTCTGCCACGTGCATGTGCTCGCACTGTAAAATTCGCAACGCATGCAGGGGCGGGTTTCAAACACGCCCCTGCCACGCAGGAAATGCTGCATGACCGCGTCCATGCTGGGTCGCCTGAACCACGTCGCCATTGCCGTGCGCGATGCCGCGGCGGCGGCGCAGAAGTATCGCACGACGTTCGGCGCGGTAATCTCAGAGCCCGTGCCGCAGCCCGATCATGGCGTGACGACCGTATTCATCACGCTTCCGAACACGAAAATCGAGTTGATCTCGCCCCTCTCTGCGGACTCGCCAATCGGTAAATTCCTCGATCGCAATCCCGGTGGCGGCATCCACCACATCTGCTACGAAGTGGAGAACATCTGCGCGGCGCGCGACCGGTTGGAGGCTGAGGGAGCGCGCATTCTTGGTCCGCGGGAACCAAAGATCGGCGCCCACGGCAAGCCGGTGCTGTTTCTACATCCGAAGGATTTCTTCGGAACGCTTATCGAACTCGAGCAGGCGTGACTCCGGGCGGTGAAGCTTGTAGGGCGGGTTTGAAACCCGCCCTACATACAACGAGAGCCCGTGCGGAAGGTGCTGTGACCTCGCTCAATATCCGCAGCAGCCGCGACGCCAGCCGTATCCGTAGCCGCGGCCAACCACGCCATAGCCGCCATAGCCGGCGTAACCATAGTCCAATGCATATGCAGAGCCGGCTGCGCCATACCCATAGGGATAAACAGAGGGATAGTAAGCCGACCCGCATCCGCCGCATCCGCCGCAGCCGCCGCAGCCGTTGTAATAAGGCTGCACCACGACGGGTGCTTGGTAGTACCCATAGCCGCAGCATTGAGCCGCGGCGGGTTGGCTGCCGGTTTTAGATACATAAATGCCAATTCGATCTGCTCTTTACCTTAATCACTCGCTTTGAAGCAGGGCGCGTAACACATCAATGTCTCTGCCGACGGCGATCGCAATCTATTTCATCATTTGGTGGCTGATGTTGTTTGCGGTATTGCCGTGGGGGGTGCGCAGCCAGCACGAGAGCGGAAACGTTGCCCCGGGGACCGACCCTGGCGCGCCTTCGGTTCCGTACCTTTGGGCCAAGCTCATCTGGACAACCTTTGTCGCCGCGGCGGTATTTGCGATTGGGTATGTGCTTTACCGCTGGCGACTGGTGACGCTCGAGGATTTGATTGCACTGGTCAGGAAAGTGGGGGGCTGAGGACGCATGCGACTGTCGCGGTATTTCCTGCCGATGCTGCGCGAAACGCCGAAGGAGGCCGAGCTCATTTCGCACCGGCTGATGCTGCGCGGCGGTCTCATACGGCAGGAGGGGGCGGGCATCTACGCGTTTCTGCCGCTCGGGTTGCGCGTCTTACGCAAGGTCTGCGACATCGTGCGCGAGGAGCAGGACCGCGCCGGCGCACTCGAGCTGCTCATGCCCACGCTGCAGTCCGCGGAGCTCTGGCGCGAGAGCGGGCGGTATGAGGATTACGGCAAGGAGATGCTGCGCATCAAGGACAGACACGAGCGCGACATCCTTTACGGCCCGACCAACGAGGAGATGATCACCGAGATCTTCCGCGCCTATGTGCGGTCATACAAGGAGCTGCCGCTTAATCTCTATCACATCCAGTGGAAGTTTCGCGACGAGGTGCGCCCGCGATTTGGCGTCATGCGTGCGCGCGAGTTTCTGATGAAGGACGCCTATTCGTTCGATCTTCACGCCGATGGAGCCAGACACTCCTATAACAAGATGTTCGTCGCGTATCTGCGGACGTTTGCGCGCCTCGGCCTGAAATCCATTCCCATGGCGGCTGAGAGCGGTCCGATCGGCGGCAATCTTTCGCACGAGTTCATCATCCTGGCCTCGACGGGAGAAAGCGAAGTGTACTGCCATCGTGACTATCTTGACTTTGCCGTCCCGGCCGATGACGTCGATTTCGACGATACCGCGCAGTTGCGCAGCATCGTCGCGCAATGGACGTCGCTTTATGCGGCAACCTCGGACAAGCACGACCCGGCAGCCTTTGCGCAACTGCCGCCCGCCGAGCAGGTGTCGGCGCGCGGGATCGAGGTGGGGCACATCTTCTATTTCGGCACCAAATATTCAGAGCCCATGCAAGCTTTTGTCGATGGGCCCGACGGCAAACCGCACGCCGTGCACATGGGCTCATACGGAATTGGACCCAGCAGGCTCGTGGCTGCGATCATCGAGGCCTATCACGATGAGGCGGGGATCAAATGGCCCGAAGCAGTGGCGCCGTTTAGGGTTGCAATTCTCAACCTCAAGCGAGGAGCGGCCGATACCGACGCCGCGTGTGAGCGGTTGTATCGCGAGCTTTGCGTGCGCGGCTGCGAGGTGCTCTACGACGACCTCGATGAGAGGCCCGGCGCAAAATTTGCGACTGCGGATCTTATAGGCATCCCCTGGCAGATCCTGGTCGGGCCTAAAGGACTCGCCGCGGGCAAGGTCGAGCTCAAGCGGCGCGCCGATGGCGACAGGGAGCTGCTGAGCCCCGAGGAAGTCCTGGAGAGACTCACGCATTACGAGAAAGTGTAGCCCGCATGAGCGGAGCGATATGCGGGAACAGGGGACCCCGGATTTCGCTCCGCTCATCCGGGCTACAACCTCGGCCGGCGGGGGTAGGGCGGGTTTGAAACCGGCCCCTACAAACATTTCAATGGGCGCGAATCGGCCCGAATTCGATGCGATGCAGGCCGCGAGGAATGGTCAGATGAACGAGCCCAGCGCAACCCACCCTTTTGCTCCCTTCGAGTGGCTGATCTCGTTGCGCTATCTGCGGGCGCGGCGGCAGGAAGGATTCATTTCCGTCAATGCGATCTTTTCGTTTCTGGGCATCATGCTCGGCGTCGCGACGCTGATCATCGTCATGGCGGTGATGAACGGCTTCCGCAAGGAGCTGCTCGACAAGATACTCGGTCTCAACGGCCATTTGCTGATCCAGCCCATGGAATCTCCGCTGACCGATTGGGAGCAGGTTTCGGAGCGTGTGGCCCAGGTTCCGGGCATCAGGCTTGCAGCCCCGATTGTTGAGGGCCAAGCGCTTGCTTCCTCTCCCTTCAACGCCGCCGGGGTCCTGCTGCGCGGCGTCCGTGCCGCCGATCTCGCAAAACTGCCCTCGATCGCCAACAATGTCCGGCAGGGCACGCTTGACGGGTTCGATGAAGGGCAGGGCGTGGCGATCGGCCGACGCCTTGCCGATCAGCTGTCCGTGCGTGCGGGCGACAATGTCACCTTGGTTGCCCCGCGCGGCGCGATTACGCCCATGGGCACCACGCCTCGCATCAAAGCGTACCGCATCGCGGCTGTTTTCGAGATCGGAATGTCTGAATACGACTCGGCCTTCGTCTTCATGCCGCTGCCCGAGGCGCAAGCCTATTTCAACCGGGCCGGCGATGTGACGGCGATCGAGGTCTATACAGATAACCCCGATCGGGTGGATCAGTATCGCAGCGCAATCAGCGAAGCGGCAAAGCGCCCGCTCTATATGATCGACTGGCGGCAGCGCAACGCCACGTTCTTCAACGCGCTGCAGGTTGAGCGCAATGTGATGTTCCTCATTCTCACCATCATTGTGCTGGTCGCGGCTTTCAATATCAGCTCCGGGCTGATCATGCTGGTGAAGGACAAAGGGCGAGACATCGGCATCCTGCGCACGATGGGAGTCACGCAAGGCGCGATCATGCGCGTGTTCATGGTGACCGGTGCCTCGGTAGGCGTTGTCGGCACGTTCGTCGGCTTTGTGCTCGCCCTGCTGGTTTGTATGAACATCGAGTCGATCCGGCACTTCATCTCATGGCTCACCAACACCGAGCTGTTCTCGCCCGAGCTTTATTTCCTTTCGAAGCTGCCGGCCGATCTGGATGGGCGCGAAACGACCGCCGTTGTGATTATGGCTCTGGTGCTGTCGCTGCTTGCCACGCTCTATCCGGCCTGGCGCGCGGCGCGCCTCGATCCCGTCGAGGCGCTCCGCTATGAATGACCGCATCGCCAACCAGCAGATCAGGACCGGCATGGCGCCCGAGCGCGCGGCGGACCAGCAGGCCGTTCTCTTCCTGCACGGAATTTGCCGCCACTATCGTCAGGGCGATCTTACGCTGCACATCCTCAAAAACGCGGAGCTTGCGATCTGGCCGGGCCAGTTGGTCGCGCTGGTCGCTCCCTCGGGCGCGGGCAAATCCACGCTGCTGCATATCGCGGGCCTGCTTGAGCATGCCGATGCAGGCGAGGTCTTCATCGACGGTGCCGCGACCTCGACGCTGCCGGACGTGGAGCGCACGCGCATCAGACGGGTCGAGATCGGCTTCGTCTATCAGTTCCATCATCTGCTGATGGAATTCTCTGCACTGGAGAACGTAATCATCCCGCAGATGATCCGCGGCTTGGGACAGCGCGAGGCGACGCAACGCGCCGCCGACCTTCTGGGCTATCTTGGCCTGAAGGACCGGCTGAAACATCGGCCGGCGGAGCTTTCCGGCGGCGAGCAGCAGCGCGTCGCCATTGCCCGCGCGGTGGCCAATGCTCCGCGCGTGCTGCTTGCTGACGAGCCCACCGGCAACCTTGACCCGCATACTTCGGAGCACGTGTTTTCGGCCCTCACCCAGCTGGTGCAGGCCTCGGGCCTCGCCGTCCTGGTTGCAACCCACAACATGGATATTGCCGCGCGCATGGACCGGCGCGTAACCATCCGCGACGGCGCCGTGGTGGAGCTGGACTGAGGCATGTGAAGAGGACATCACGATCCGATCGGCCATAGTTGTTGCTGCTGGCTTGCTCGTCTGCGCCGGCCTCGCGCCCCCGGCGCGTGCGCAATGGCCGGACCGCCCCATTCGCCGGGTCGTGCCGTTCGGCCCTGGTGGCGCCCAACGATCTCATCGTTACCGCCGAAGCTGTCAGCAAGCGGCTGGGTCAAATAAACGGCGTCAAACCCAACATGCGATGACCCGGGCTGCCAGCGCGTTTGGCGCGCCCGGCAATAACACGCCCTTCTCACGGCTGATCAGGTCCCGTAGCGTTTGAATATGCTTGATCGGCATTGTTCTCCTCCGGCCGTCCGCAGATGCAAGATGATGCGCGTTCCCGATTTACAGGCAGCACGGCAAAGCATGAAGCAAACGGCTGCACTCGGCAGCGGCATCTGATGCGGATGTTCGCGCGCGTGATCGGCATCGATTATTCGGGCGCAGAGACGCCGGAGGCGCGGCTGACCGGTCTGCGGGTCTATGTGGCCGAGAACGGCGCCTTGCCGGTAGAGGTGCTGCCTGAACAGGGTAAGTACTGGAGCCGGATCGGCATCGCCGAATGGCTCGTTGCGCGTGTATCCGACGGCACACCGACGCTCGTTGGACTCGATCATGGCTTCTCGTTCCCCATGCCCTATTTTGCGGCGCATGGGCTTAAGCGGGACTGGCCGTCATTTCTCGACGATTTCCAGTACTATTGGCCGACGGACAAGAAATACACATATGTGGACTTCGTGCGCGAAGGCCTGTGTGGGAACGGTGCCGCGCGCATGGGCAATTCGCGGTGGCGACGACTTGCCGACGTGCGTGCACGCGCAAAGTCGGTTTTTCATTTTGATTTTCCGGGCTCCGTGGCGAAGTCCACGCACGCCGGTCTTCCCTGGCTGCGTTTCCTGAGGCAGCAGTTGGGCGCGCGCATCCATTTCTGGCCCTTCGACGGCTGGACCATTCCGCCCGGCCGCTCCGTGATTGCCGAAGCCTATCCGTCGCTCTGGAACCGCGACTTGCCTGCCGAGGCGCGCACCCGCGACCAGCACGACGCGTATTGCATTGCCGCCTCGCTGGCGCGCGCCGATCGCGAGGGCGCGCTCGCCCGATATTTCGCGCCTGAGCTGAGCGAAGCTGAACGCGCGATTGCGCAGGTCGAAGGCTGGATCCTAGGCCTCCCGGCTGCCGGCCGAACTCCCCGCGTTCTGCCGACCCGTTCCGGGTATCCTAATCAATCCGCAATTTGCCGTGGCCGATCAGGTGATCGGAAAGACGTCGTTCGATGTCGTCGGTGAGCCGTCCGCCCGATTGACTGAGCAGGCGAATGATATGCCGGTTGGCCTCGCTTTGGCGGGTCTGCATGAACCTCGCATACAGGCGGCCGAAGAAGCCGGGCTGCATCTCGCGAGCGGACCTCGGCGCCAGCGCGGGAACTGGCCGATGACACCGATCCTGGCGGTGGCTGTGAGCGTGGATGCGCATGTCTGCCTCGCATCGTGATATTGAGAATTTCTCTAGTATGAATGATGTTGGACTTTAAGTTGACGCCGGCTTGCCCGTATGACAAAGGATAAGTTCTCGCGTCATACTTGAGATTTTCTCATGCACCCGTTGCCCCCGCTCAGCGCATTGCGTGCCTTTGAGGCGGCCGCCCGGCACCTGAGTCTCACCAAGGCGGCGGATGAGCTCAGCGTCAGTGCAGGCGCAGTAAGCCATCAGATTCGTGGGCTCGAAGCCTTGCTCGGCGTCAAGCTGTTCGAGCGGCGCGTGCGCGCGGTTGCGCTCACGCCTGCCGGCAAGCTGCTGTATCCGGGCCTGCAGACCGGGTTCCTGCACATCCGCCAGGCATTGGCCGGTCTCAAGGATGCCGGCACGGAGCGCGTGCTCGTCGTCAGCACGTCGCCGGGCCTCACCTCGAAATGGCTGGCGCCCCGGCTCTATCGTTTCGCGGCGGCCAATCCGGACATCGACGTGCGCGTCTCCTCGACACTGAACAATGCCAATTTCACCACTGACGGAGTCGATGTCGCGGTGCGCTACATGCCGAAGCACTCTGCGGTCGATCCCGTGCTCGTCGCCGAAAAGCTCGTCGATATGGAATTTGTGCCGGTATGCAGCCCCCGGCTGATTGACAGCCATGGACCGCTGTCAACGCCGCAAGCGCTCGCGCACGCGCCACTCATTCACGACGAGACGCTGGCCAACCGAGCCGGTATCCCGACCTGGACCGACTGGTTCAGGATGATCGGCATGGAGCACGTCGACGTCAGCCATGGGCTCCGTTTCAACAGCGCCGATCATGCGCTCGAAGCGGCGTGCGAGGGCGCAGGCGTGCTGCTGGCACACGATCTGCTTGCCTACGACGACTTGCGCACCCGCCGGCTGGTGATCCCCATTGCGCTCGCATTGCCGGCAGAACGCGCCTGGCATTTGGTCTGCCCCAGAGCCGGGCGGGACCGTCCACAAGTACAGGCCTTTCGTCGCTGGATGAAGCATGAGCTCGCCGCAGTGGATTGGAGCAGCATCCGCAGCAAGGCCCTGCGGCGCGTCGGCTCGCGGCGTGAGCGGGCAAGAAAACGGGCGCAGAAAGCAAATGCGCGAGGACGTCGAGCATGAATCGACTGACCATCGTCATTGGCACTGCAATCGCTGCCTTTTGCTCAGCGCCTCAGGCGTGGGCGCAGGGCGCGGTAAACAGCGCCGCCCCCTCCGAGTGTGAGAAGCGGGGGCAGCCGAAGATCGGCATGACGGCGCCCCGGGCCATGGAGACGTGTTGGGGCAAGCCGGTCCGCACACTCACCCGCGTCACCCACGACAGCTTCGAAGAGCAGCTGATCTATGCCGACGGCCGCGTGCTCAAATTCAAGAACGGCTCTCTCATCGCCATTCTTGAGAAGCAGTAATGGCAGGTGCATCGTGGCGCCGGACTGCGACTTGAAAATATCTGCCGCGACGTGGCCTTCGGAAATTTTGTGCCATGGTCGAAGGCGCCAAAATAGTCCCACGAGAGCTGTCTCCGTGGTGTTAACGAATTCTTAACCACGCGCCTTCTAGCACGGATGCATCATCGGAAACGGGGAGATTCGCCACATGGAAATGGCATTGCAGCATCGAATTCGCGAGCGCGCATACGAAATCTGGAATGCCGCGGGCCGCATTCACGGGCAGGCAGAACAGCACTGGTTTGCGGCAGAGCGCGAGATCCTGGCGCAAAGAACCGCGCCAGCTCCCGCCAAACAATCAGCGACGGCGCACAAGACTGTTCGTCAGAGGCGGCCGCTGACAAAGTGCAAGCGCAGCCAAAGAAAGCAGCCAACGCGAGCTGATGCGGATGTGCTCGATGGTGAGAGAGGAGTGACCTTTGGACCGAGGTGTCACCCATCTCTCCGTAAACTCGCGTGTTCGGAATAGACCCGCGTACCCAAGCTAAGCGGCGAGCCGGAATCATAACCCTAGACCGGGTGATGGACAACTCTCAGCCCTTTGCGCCTTGTCCAGAAAGACGGCCATTTTATCGCGCGCGCTTGCACGTAGAATGAATCGTGCGCTAGCGCCGCCCGAAAAGCCTCGACTCTGCTGGGAACCGCGCGATAATCCCCCCACTGTAAGGAGTTCTCGAAATGCGTCCTCTCATTCCGCTCCTGATCGCTGTCGGCTTTACACTGGCTGCATGCGAGGGTCCGGTCGGTCCGGGAGGTAAGCAGGGAGCACAAGGTGAACGCGGGCCGGCAGGTCCAGTAGGACCCCAAGGTCCCCAAGGCGTTGCCGGCCCGCCGGGACCAAAAGGAGACACAGGGCCGCAAGGACCAATGGGACCGCAGGGCCCGCCAGGAGAGAAAGGGCCGCAAGGCGCAAAAGGTGAGCCCGGTTTTTCAGCATTGCGCGTCGTCACCGGCGAGAACGTCACCTGCAATCAGGACGAAATTCTCGTCTCGCTGGTTTGCGCAAGCGGAAGTCCCGATGGCACACGCTGCTCATCAGGGGGCAATGCCACTGCACTCTGCATGCGCAAGTGAACTAAGAGGGGGCGCCAGAGCTGTGCCGGATCATTGACCCTGCATCGAGCGGCCAAACCTCTCTCGTTTCCGAATTGGGGGACTAGGTGGCTGGTTTTGGCAGCTGGTTAGCGAGCAGTGCGACTTGTCAAGCTTGCACCACTGCTGCGCATTTCACGGGCTCTGGAAAACGCGTTTCAGTGCGCCTGCAGAAACCGGCTGCACGCCGCACGAGATCGCCGCCAACTGGGCGATTCCAATGGTAAGATCCCGAAGCACCGCCACCCGCGTTAGGCCCGGGGCGACCTCTTTAAGTAGTTCCAGCCACTTAGCGCTGACACCGAATTCGAACGCGGCGGTAAAACCGGTGATGTTGCCGGTCGGCCGGCCAAACTTTCGACGAAGCGGGCGCCGACCGGATCGCCGACCAGCGCGAATACGACTGGTATCCTGTCGGCCCCCTGCCGCAACGCACGCTCGGGGTTCCTGACGCCATGATCACATCCGGCCCGAGAGCGACCAGCTCTGCCGCGCCTCTGCGACCGCGTTCGGCGTCGGCGCTACCCCATCGATAGTCGATCCGCACGTTGTGGCCGACAGTCCAGCCCAACTGCTGCAGCCCCTGATGGAAAGCTACGAGGCGTGCTTGTCCTTCAGCATCATCGGAGGCGGTATTCATAAGCACGCCGATCCGCCGCATCCGCTCAGACTGCTGCGCGCGCGCCGCGAGCGGCCAAGCCGCCGCGCTGCCGAGCTTAATAATGAAATCGCGCCGTCGGGTGTGGATTGCCATGTGACCCTTCCGTGGGGGTCATGTCCAGCAACGAAGGGCACGATACCACGCTTTAGAAAACGAGCGAACAGGCCCCTGCGAAAGGCGGAAAGTCGTAGAAAAGTCGAGGAACAGCTCGGGAAATAGCGGGCGTGGTCGCAGATGGACTATCTAATATGACCGGTAACTGAAACTTTGGTGTTCGCCACTCCTTGGCTCTCTACTAAGCTGTAGAGTTTAGCTGCATTAGCCGGGCTTAGTCGTACGCAACCATGTGAAACCGGCTTGCCGACACGTTTGTCAAAGCTGCCGTGGATTGCGTGTCCTCTTTGCGTAAAGAAAATAGAATTCGGCATAGGCGCATCGTCCCACTCCTTTGAGGAGTAATCCTTCTCCATGCGGAAGGCGGTATAGCTGCCATTTGGGGTGTCACAACCGCGGGCACCGGTTGATACAGGCCACCTCCAGTCAGGCGTGCCATCTACCGCCACGGTCATTCGCTGGATCGATTTGTCAATGGTGATTTCCACCCCAGCTGCGGCCGGAAGCACTGCAATCAGGAGCGCTCCGGTGGAGAAGCAAAGGCGAAGGCACAAGCGCATCTTTTCCTCGCATGCGAGGCGCGGATTGCGTTCCAGAGCACCGACAGGTACGGCACTGCCTTTTCCGCTGTTGGCCCAAGTGAGCGGCCTGCGGGAGTCTGCGAACCACAATCGCGCAATTGAGAAACGTACAAAGACCGAATTGGTTTGTTTGGGCACAACGCTTCTGGGGAACAAGCCTGTCACTCTCCTGGTTGACTTGGGACCACAGAAACGCGAACGGGTGACCCGATGCGACTTCCTATTGCGGCAACTACAGCAACCCTGTTACTAGCGCAGGCGGCTTTGGCCCAGAACTTCCTCGGACAGAACTCAAATGGGGGCGCGGAGCCAGAGCAAAGTACAGCGCAGGCGCAGCAGGCTAAGGTAGAGCGAACTCTAGAGGGGGCGGGTTTCACAGACATAGAGATCATGCCCACGGCCTTCTTAGTGCGAGCGAAGAACGCAGAGGGCAAGCGCGTTATAATGGTCGTTGATCCGATAACCCTGACGGCGTCAGTCATCGAGAACAGTCGATCGGCAGCAGATGACGAAACCACCGGAAGTGCTAGTCCGAAGTAGTCGCTGCAGATCGTCCCATACCTACGCCCCTTCCAGACAGCAACTGCCTGCGAGAGCTACTGAGATCGGCAGGCACCATCCGTCTGCGCGCGTTGCTGAAATTGTAAAGCGTGAAGGGGAAGAGGACTGGGGCAAATGGCCCAGAACGGGCAAGAATTGCTCAGCGCACGGCTGAGTTGCTTGGCCAGTTTGATCCCCCGAGGCATCTGGCAGTGGCACGACTTTACTGCAGCGTATCCCTCGGTTCGTGCTCAGTTTCCGGCGCGCGGAACCTTGCCATAGCGGCGCCGCCAGCCTGAGCAATCCAGGCTGAGGCTCCCTGACTTACGCCTCCTGCGCCACCAAGCGAGAAAGCCACCACCAGGCCGTCCTAAGGATAGCACACCTCAACTACGGCCGGAGACTGCTGCGCTGCGGCATTCAATCCAGCTGATGTCGGCTCGGGGTCCAACAGCACGCATTAGAAGCCGGAGTTCAGCTAGTCCGCTATGCCCCAATTAGCACGCCTTATTTCTCAAGCCGGCACACACGACCGAGATGTGCCATTCCAGACCTGAGCAGGTGCAGCAAAATAGTCGTTACTCGATCACCTCGTCGGCGAGTGCGAGCAGATTCGGCGGCACCGAGACGCCCAGAGTCTTGGCGGTTTTCAAATTGATGACCAACTCAAACTTTGTGGGCGCTTGAACGGGCAGGTCTGCCGGCTTTTCACCACGAAGGACACGATCAACATTACGTGGCTGCTTGGCGATACACTTCGGAAAAATTCGTCCCCCAAGACAGCAGACCACCGCTCACCGCGAACGTGCGGAAAGGATAAATCGCGGGCATTCGGGCACGGTTCGCGAGATTGATGATCAGGTCACGATGAACAACAGGAAGTCCGTCCGGCAATATGACGGTCGCGGCCCCTCGCTCCTGCCGTTCCGCGCGGGGCGCTGGACCGGTTTTGTTTCACCGGCATTCCTTTCTGACTGCTGCCGCGCTGCTGGCGTGGTCGTTCCGACGGTCGTGGGTAGATACCCTCACGCTTTGGCGCCATGGCAAGCAGAAAGGCATGAGCCTCGGGCGTTGCAGCGTCGAGGCCGGCAGTACCCACAATTTCGATCGGCAGGCGATGATTCCACATTACTCCTCTCCAATGCCGGGCGAAGAACGCTTGCGCGCCAGCGGCAGACGTCGGGGCCGTCGTCGATAGCTGCTCAAGCTCGCCCCCTCGTGCTGTTCGGTAACTTCGATGCGCCGCTCTGCTTGCTCAACGGCTATGCCTCTATTCGAATCAGGGTCAATTCAGTTAAGCTGGCATGCACCGGTATCCGCCCAATAAGGCGTCAGGAACCGATGTCGCGCCATAAATTCAAAGTCGGAGACCTTGTTGCCATTAACCCGACGATGGGTCGGTTTGTGCCAAGCGGGGTTTTCGAAATCATCAAACAGCTTCCAGGCAGCAATGAGCCTGAATATCACATCAAGAGCACTAATGAACCGCATCAGCGCCTTGCACGAGAAAGCTAGCTTATAAGGGCTTAAGCCCGGCGCGGCGTTAGACATGCCCCTTGATGTACAAGCTCCGGTGCGTAAGCCTGCCGACGTTTATCAGAAAAAGCCGCCCGTGAGCCGAGCGGCTAAGCGGTCTTTTAGGGAACAGACCGAAAATCTAACGGGAGCACTTGACTGAAAGCTGGTCTAGTGCGGCACCGCAGGCGGTGCCATTGAGCAGCTTAATGCGATCTACCGGCTTTGCCCCAAGCGCCACTCGCGCTCGCCCACGCCTTTTGCCACTGTTCTATGAATTGTGCGTAAGCCTGGAAGGGATTGAAGATTTGTGCGTAAGCCTGGAATGGATTGAATGCTGACATCGGGAAGCCACCTGCATCAGGCGTTCCCACGGCGCTGAACCCAGGTATGGACCTTAGCTTCGAAAGCATAGCGGAGGGATTCGGTGATTTGATCTGCTCCTCCCAGGTGTCCATCATGTGATCCATCACCTGAATCTGCATTTTGGTCATAC
>JBKPOZ010000170.1:0-29756 GCA_046733355.1 Pseudomonadota bacterium
GCAGTAGTCAACGCCCTGAGCTTATTATTCACGAGAACGATCCAGCAGAGACCGCAAAAGAGCTGTCGAGGCATTTCGCAAGGCACAATGTCGTGCTTTCAAACGGTAACCATCCCGTGCGCGTCATTGCTGAAGCGGACAAGATGCCGCGAGCCGTTGAGATGACGGCTGAGAGCGTCTGCGTTTACGCGCATGAGATTTGCAGCCCTGTAAAGCTAATGAAGGGCGGCCTCACGGTTCCGACTGCTCTCAAGAGCGGTCACGCTCAGCTTTATTTGAACGGCTTAGAGGGCCGCTGGGGACTAAAGCTGCTCCAGGGCATCACAACGTCGCCAATCCTGGCCGATGACGGCAGCATCCGGGTCGCTGATGGCTATGACGAGAGCTCGGGGTTGTGGTGCCATTCCATCCCGGTACTCGACATTCCCCATAACCCAAGCGGCATAGATGCCAAGTCTGCACTGGAAAGACTGCGCTTCGTCTTTCGGACCTTTCCTTTCGCAGACGGTGAGCGTGTGCACGACCCGGTGCTCTGTCTCGACGTCATAGATCCCACCAAGCCGATTGGTTTGGATGAAAGCACGTTTCTGGTCGCCCTGCTCACAGCAGTCTGTCGGCAATCCCTAGAGCTTGCCCCAGGCGTACTCATCGATGCACCGTCGTTCAGCGGGGCAGGTTGTGGAAAGGGACTTCTCGTGAAGGCAATTTGCGTCATTGCCAGTGGCGCCCGTCCCTCGGCTTTCACAAGCGGCCACGATGCCTCGGAATTCGACAAACGGTTAGCCGCCGCCCTGGTCGAAGCACAGCCAGCGGTCTTTCTCGATAACTTCAACGCGAAGGAGTTGCGCTCTGACATCCTCGCGTCGGTCCTCACCGAGAACCCCGCAAGGGTTCGCGTGCTCGGCCATACCAAGATGGTGCCGCTGCATGTGCGCACGTTCGTGGGTATCACTGGTAACGGGGTCGAAATTGCCGAAGACATGGCGCGGCGCCTTCTGAAGATTCGCCTGGATGCTCAGGTCGAGAATCCAGAATCCCGAAAGTTTCGGCCCGGATTTCTCGAAGAGATCGGGGATACGCGCGCAACCCTTCTGGCTGACGCACTCACAATCTGGCGTTGGGGGCGGCAGCATCGAGCCGCGCTGACCACCGGGCGCCCACTTGGAAGTTACGAAATGTGGTCCAACTGGGTCCGAGACCCATTGCTCAGTCTGGGATTAAAGGACCCGGTCGAGCGCATCGCGGAAATAAAGGCCAACGACCCGAGACGACGCGCCCTGGTGGCTGTGTTCGAGGCTTGGTGGACTGCGCACGGGGATAGTCTGATAAAGGCTACCGATCTGGCCTCGGAAGTCTTGGAACAGATTGATAGTAGGTCTGTGCGGAAGCCCGATGGTTTGCAGTACAGCCGACAAAGAGTTGCCGGGTTTCTTGGCACACACACGGGGACATTCGTGGGCGGTTACAGGCTTGCCAAGGTCATGCTCGGGCCGCCCAGCAAGGAAATCGCCCACTATAAGCTGACCCGGGAGGCGTCCATATGAGCCGGCGCCCTTCCCTTGTGACGCAAGCAGACATAGCCCGGGCCATCCGTGCTGCGAAGCAGGAAGGTGCGTGCGAAATCGAAGTGCGTGTGGGCGACAAGGCGGCAATCGTCATCAAGTTGGGGACGCCGTCCACAGGGGTTAATTCTGCCCTTGAAGACAGCGCGGAGATCATTCTGTGATGGACGCCATGCCTAGACCACGACCACCGCACCTCCACCGACAGGTTAGCCGCCATGGGCGCACCGTTTGGTATGTGCGGATAGGAAAAGGCAGGCGCATCCGACTGCGATCGGCGTTTGGCTCTCCTGAGTTCGATGCCGAATACCAAGCCGCTTTGAACGGCACTCCAAAACGGCCGCAGAGATCGCAATCGGCAACCGGAACGCTCGCTTGGCTGTGGAGGCGCTACTGCGAAACCGGCAAGTGGCTCAATGAGCTGTCGCACTCAACCAGACGCCAGCGCGAGAACATCATGCTGCATGTTCTCGAACAATCTGGCGACAAGCCCTATGCGGCTATTACTGCGGCGCACATGGTCGAGGGCCGAGAGCGCCGAGCAAAGACGCCAGTGCAAGCGCGGCACTTTCTCGACACTATGCGCGGACTATTCGGTTGGGCCAAGGAAGCTGGCCACGTTAAAATTGATCCGACAATTGGTGTGTCGAACCCACCCCGCAAGAGGGGACCGGGCTTCAAGGTGTGGACCGAGGCGGATGTGGAGGCCTACTACAAGCGCTGGCCGCTTGGCACGCACGAGCGCGTCTGGCTTGATGTCCTGCTCTACAGCGGGCTTCGTCGAGGTGACGTGGTCCGCTACGGAAAGCAGCACGTGCGCAACGGGATCGGCAAGATGCGTCTGGAAAAAGGCAGCGAGCAGGTTGAGGTGACGCTGCCCATCCTGCCGGTGCTTGCCGACACCTTGGCTGTAGGGCCTTGCGGCGATCTCACCTTCATCGTCGGCAAGCAGGGCAGGCCGCTGACTAAGCGGGGCTTCGGCAACATGTTCAAAGAGGCCTGCCTGGCTGCGGGCATTCTCGACAAGTCCGCCCACGGCGTCCGTAAGATCGCGGCGACGACAGCGGCGAACAATGGCGCAACTGTCTCGCAGCTCAAAGCACTGTTCGGATGGCAGAGCGATGCAATGCCGGCGCTCTACACCAGAGCTGCGGACCGCGAACGCTTGGCCAGGGAAGCCGCCCACAAGCTGGCGAACGAAGAGCGAATTTCTATTCCCTCACCTAAGGGGAAGGTGAGGGCGCCAGAGCAAAAAGAAAAATGAAAACAATGCTATTTTATTGCGGTGTCAGGCCCGACAGGCGGACCACCTCCTCCCACATTTTCGTTTCCTTGGCTGCAAAGGCACGGGCCTCTGCGGGCGTGCTGTGCAGGAGGCGGGCGCCGGCGGTGAGAAAGCGCTTCTGCATCGTTTCTTCCGCCGCGATTTCTTTGTGAGCCGCGGAGATTTTCTCCACGATCGAAGTTGGCGTTGCTGCTGGCATCGCATAGGCCGCCCACGAGGTGACCACGAAATCTTTGACGCCGGCTTCCTCCATCGTGGGCACCTCCGGCAAGGTAGGCCAACGCTTTGCCGAAGTGATGGCCAGCGCGCGCATGGCGCCCGAGTTGATGTGCGAAATGTATGAAGCGAGATTGTCCACGGCGAAAAGCACATCGCCCGCGAGCATGGCGGGAATGGTTTGCTGCGCGCCACGGAAAGGCACATGTACGGCGTTGATGCCGGTGCGGGCGGCAAACAGCACGCCGGAAAGATGCGGCGAAGTGCCCGGTCCGGGACTGCCGATGGTAATCCCGTTGGGCCGCGCCTTGGCCCAGGCGATGAACTCGCGCAGGCTCTTGGCGGGTACGTGCTGGGCGACGACGACGGCAACATTGGGCATCTCGTACGTGAGCGAAGGCATGAGCAGATCCCGCTCCGCGTTGTAAGGCATGTGCGCGAACAGGAACTGATTGATGGAAAAGTGCCCGATGGTGGCGCCGCCGATGGTGTAACCGTCGGGCGCGCTTTTCGCGACCGCATCGATGCCGACATTGCCCGAGGCGCCCGGCCGGTTCTCCACGATGAAAGGCTGCCCGAGCTTCTCTTTCAGCTTCTCCGCGAGCATGCGGAACAGTACGTCGGTTGAGCCACCAGGCGGATATGGGACGATGAGGTGCAAGGGGCGGTCGGGCCAGCCTCCTGCGCCTTGCGCCCACCCAGCCCTCGGGCGCATAGCGACGGCAGCGGCCATGTTCTGCAACAGGACGCGGCGCGCTATTCTGATTTTGGTCGATCCCATGTGTTTCCTCCCCGTTTCATGCGTCCTGCCGGTTTAGGACGCACGGTTTAGTTTCTTCTGCACGCGCTGGTCGAAGCGCGCGACGTTCACCACCACCCGTTCGTGGGTGCCGTCCCCGATCGCCTCTTTTTCATCCTGCGCTTCGACCCGAAACCAAAGCGTGCGTGCTTCGACTTTGATCAGCTCTGCGGTCGCGCGCACCTTCATGCCGATGGGTGTCGCGGCAAAGTGACGAATGTCAAGTCGCGTGCCGAGGCTTTGATAACCTTGAGGCAGGAGACGCTCCGCCGCATCGAGTGCTGCGGCTTCGATCAGGTTGATCATGACCGGCGTGGCAAGCACCGGCACAAGCCCGCTGCCGACCTTGGGCGCGGTATGCTCGACCCCAACAACCAGCTCGGCCGATCCTTTCATGCTCGGCTGCAGGCGGGACAAGTCAAGCATCCGTATTCCTCCGCCGCGATTGCGAAACTCGCGTGCGATCAGTGCATCACGGTTCCGCCATCCACCGCAATGGTTTGTCCGGTCACCAGCTGGCTTGCATCCGAGACGAGCCAATGAATGGTGCCCACGAGATCGGCTGGGACGAGGTTGCGCGCGATCGATTGGCCCTCCTTGATCGCCTCGAGCGCCCTGTCGAATTTTTCGCCAAAAAATTCCCGCGCCGCATCGGTCAGCACGATGCTCGGCGCAACGGCGTTGACGCGGATGTTGTCGCGTCCCAGCTCGCGGGCGAGACCACGCGTCAACCCGACCACCGCCGCTTTCGATGTGGTGTAGTGGAGGCCGTATGGCATGCCGTAGCTCGCTGCCAGCGAGGCGATGTTCACGATGCTGCCGCCGCCGTTCTGGCGCAACGCAGGCACGACCGCCTTGCAGCAGTTCCATACGCCTCTGACATTCACGGCCATGGCCGTGTCCCACTCATTTTCGCTGATCGCATCGAAACGGCCGCCGCGCAGGTCTGCAAACAGCGCTGCATTGTTGATGAGCGCGTCAATGCGGCCGAACGCATCGAGCGCTGCCCGCGCCATATCTATTGCTGAGGCGGCGCTCGCCACGTCGAGTTTTGTCGCTATTGCCTTGCCGGCGCTCTTCTTGACCAGATCAAGAGTGATCGAGCAATCATTGACGTCAGCAGCAACAATGCATCCGCCAAGCGCGCCGAGATAACGTGCATATTCCTGGCCGATGCCACGCGCTGCGCCCGTGATGACAATAACCTTTCCATCGATGTTCATCGTAAGCTCCAGTTGAGAGGCGCGGTGTTCCCGCCAACATTCCTGCTACGGCCTTGCACCCACTAATCGCAGGATTGTTACCGATTGATCGTTGCCGCCGGACTATGCTTGGCTGAGCACGTCCACTCAATTCGAACTCTAAAAGTCTGGCGAGTTACATGATCACGCTCGACGATTGCGTTGCGCTTTGCGGCTTGACCGAGGAGCAGGTCCTCGCCATTGCCGAGCATGAGCATTTGCCGGCGATGGCGGCCGCCGCCCTGGCGCAATGCCTCATGCATGAGCAGCGCGGCAAGGAAAAAATACGCGGTATGATCGTTGAGGACATCCGCGCCGCGCAACAATGCGGCGATCAACGGCGCGTGTTGCAGCTGCTGCACGTCCTGCATCATTTCTTGAAATCGTATCCCGAGGCTTGTCCGACGGAGCGCCCATGGAGCCGGAGTCATTCAGATGTTCGCGCGGCGTGAACCCGAGTAGCCGTCGCCCCAAGGACTTGTTGCAGTTCAACTCGCGTGAGTCGTGGCCGCCTCGAAGCAGGACGTCGTAAGCTGCAGCTTCAGTCATGTTTCATCCTTGTTCTGCCGTCCGCCCCATCGTTACGCGTGAAGCGCAAAGCGTGGTTCAATTTCCATTATCACGCGTATTATCCCCCAGCTATGTCTCATGGGTGTTATCTGCCCGCTGTCCCTTTATCGTGATCCGCTCCGGCGTAAGCAATCTCAGACGCCCGTGCGGCGCATCGGTCAACGTTTGAATATAGAAGTAGGAGGCAAGATCGTCGGCCGAGCTCATGACCGGAGAGGGCGCTGAAACGATCACGAGCCCGCCGCATTCGCCTACCCAATCGATGTGCCTATGACCGTGCATCACAACCACGCGACCCGCCCAGGGCCGCAGGCGGCGAATGAACCAGCTGCCGTTAATGAGCGCAGTGCCGATGCGCTCGGAAAGCGCTTTTGCCGGGCGGGGGTATTCGATGGGATGATGGTGGAATGCGATGATCCAGCGGGCATGCGGATATTGCGCCATCACCAGCTCGATGCCTCTCACCTGCTCGGCCGAAATCAGGCCCAATGCATTCGTGAAGGAAAAGTGCGTTTCAGCGTTCGAGTTCAGAAGCATGACGCCGAGACCGTCCTCGTTTTCCGGCGCAACCACCAGGGGAAAGATTTTGGCCCACACATCGGCGAGCCGAATGGACAGAAACAACCCTCCACGATCGGCAAATTCGGCGATCTGTGCGCGATATGGCTTGAGCGCGTCCGAGAGCGTCATGCCGATGCGGGCTGAGGCGTGATCCACCACGCGGGCGCGGTGGCCCTGGATTGCCTCGATCACTGACAAGGTCCGCAGCTCCCGAAGGCGCTTGCTCGGGCTCGTCGGCAGGTCCAAACGCGCCGGATTGGCGCGATCGACGATATTGAGATCATGGTTGCCCGGGAGCATGAGCATGCGCTGGGCGAGAGCTGGATGGCGCGCTACCATGTCCAAAAACTCAGCCCATTCGGCTGATCGGCCGGCATCCGTCATGTCACCGGTTATTAGCAGCAGATCGAGCGGGTTGTTGGCGTGAATGAGGTCAAGCTCGCGCAGCAGCTCTTTCATGCGCTCATTGCCGCGCGGACCCGACCGGCCGCTCTCGATGCGAAAGCCATAGCGCTCGCCTACGACGTGAAGATCGGACAGGTGCGCTACGCGCCATCTGCGACCTGCGCTTGCGCCGCTTTGAAAATCATGGAAGTCGCGTGGCGGCGGCATGGTCGCGTCGGCGAATGCCCAGACCAGCGCGGCCCCCGCCAGATACGCGGAAAGCAGCACGATGCCGTTCGCAAGAGCCACCGGGGCAAGGTGCAGCGGGGCGATGAGATCCGAAACGGTGCCGATCCAGCGCGAGCTTGGCCAAGCCAGCATCAGCAGCAGCAGTGCGAGCGCGCAAATGAGAATGCCGGCGGCGCCTGCGGCGGCAGCGCGCCACCTGCCACGCCGAATCTTCGACGCGCGGTCGGGGAGGGGGTATTCGACGAGTTGTTGCAGTCCCTCGCGCGCGACCGCATAGCAAGGCTCGACGATCAGCGAGTTCAAGGACCAGAAGCTGCGTTCGACGAGTCGAAACAGCGGTCTGCCTCCGAACCAGCCAATGGCAAGCAGCACGACGAGCAGGAAAAATGGCCAGAGTCCAAAGTAGGCGGACGCAATATCGCCGAAAAATTTCCTCGCCCAAGCGGTGGCGATGAGTGGTGAAATCCCGAGCAGCAGGCATGGAGCAATGAGCAGCAGCAACCAGGCCGCCGCAAGCTTCGGCAGGCTTATCTCCGAAAGCAGGCTGCCGGCGAGCGTAAAAAGCGAACGGCTGTTGGTGCTGGACGCGTCATCCTCGATGTCACCCGCGCGCGGATCGATAACCGGCTTGATTGACTGCCGGCGTTCCATCGGAAAGTGGGCGCCTCAATGCTCCCAAGGGTCGAAGGCATCGGATTCCTTCGCCTCGATCTTCTTGGAATCGCGGATGAACTTGTCGATCGCGGTGATCGGCTTCTGATCGGGATTGGAGTTGCAGTAATCCGCATCATGGGAAATGGTGCTTGCGAAAGCCACTGTCACTGCCGCAATTGCACACATCCAGTCGCTGCGCATTTCTGTCTCCAATAATACGATGTTCGTGTCTAGAGGCGATTGCAGAATAGACAACCTATTATTCAGTGCGCTGGCACGCTCCTTTGCGCACGCAAACGCGAAACTTATCTTTTTTCGCCGTCCTTACGGCGGGGTATGCGTCCGATCCTGGTAAGAACCGCGGCGCAGCCAGGTTACCGAGGCGAACGCGCCGATCCATGAGCCGATCGCGGCGAAAAGGACGTACATTGCATTCTCGGTGTAACTGATGACCGCGAAAGCGGATAAGACATACCAGATGGCACTCCAGTTCGCTGCCCACACTCTTCGCCTGGCCACAACGGCTGCATTGAAGAACACGTAGGCTGCATCTGTAGTCGCTGTGGATGCGAGCACGGCGACGGCGACGAGTGGATTCACTGTGAGGGTCACGTCAAAGCCTCCGGAAAGAAAAGCCCCGCTTATGGGCGGGGCCAGTGCAAGGTCGTTCCCATATCATGGGCGTTTGCGGAAACGCTGTTTGCCAATTTGCGGAAAAGCGTGGCCTAATTACGGTGGGTAGCTCTTCGCATGACATGCGCGGCCCACCCCTCCTTGCTTGGGCACTCCTCCAGTGCCGCTTTCCGGAGACTCTGTGCTCACCGTACCTGCGAGCGAGATCGTCTTCATGCTCGCCCTCATCCTGGTGGCGGGTTTCGCGACTGGAATTCTGGCGGGCCTGTTCGGCATCGGTGGTGGCACGGTGATTGTGCCGGCACTGTACGAGGCGTTCAGCGCCCTGGGCGTACCTGCAGACTTGCGCATGCAGCTCTGCATCGGCACATCGTTGGCGATTATCGTCCCCACAAACCTCCACTCGTATCGGGCGCACGCTGCGCGCGGCGCCGTGCTGCCCGGAATAGTGCGCATCTGGGCCGTGCCCGCAGTCATCGGCGTAGCGGTGGGTGCGCTGCTCGCGGCCGCCGCCCCGGCCTGGGTGTTCAAAGTGGCATTTATCGTGCTCGCGGTTGTCGTGGGGCTGAAGACATTATTCGGGCGGGATGATTGGCGCCTGGGGGAAGGACTGCCCGGACGCGTTCCCATGACGCTGTATGGCTTCGTGGTCGGCCTCTGCTCCGCGCTCATGGGCATCAGCGGCGGCGCCATATCAAATCTCGTTCTCACATTTTACGGCACGCCAATTCACAGGTCCGTGGCGACATCGGCAGGCGTGGGCGTGCCCATCACCATCGCTGGAACACTCGGCTACATGCTGGCGGGATGGCCGCATCAGGCGCAGATGCCACCGCTTTCCATCGGCTTTGTATCGATCATTGCCGTCGTGCTCATGGCTCCTGTCTCGAGCTTCACGGCAGGCTATGGCGTGCGGCTCGCCCACTGGTTGCCGAGGCGTAGCCTCGAGATCGGCTTCGGGCTTTATCTGCTGCTGGTATCGTTTCGTTTTCTGGTCAGCCTGTTCTAGAATCGCGCCAGCCGCTTTCTTGTGCCGGATCGGAGGTGGAACGCTGAATTGCGCTGACGGTTGAAGCGGAAGCCATGTCCGCACAGCGCCATCGCACCCGGCATCTGCGCAAAGCCGTCTCACGCTATCGAGCGGCGCGGAAGACCCTGCACACGCCGGCCTCTCCCCGCTCTCGGCACGGCCTCGACTGGATGAATTTTTTCATCGCCGACGTGCAGACGGGTTTCGGCACGTTCGTCGCATTCTATCTCGCCGATCTCGGCTGGTCGCGGCAAAACGTCGGGCTTGCATTGGCCACGGGCGGAATTGCCGGTGTCATTGCGCAGGCGCCGGGCGGCGCGCTAACGGATGCCATCACCTGGAAACGCGGTCTCGCGGCACTCGGCATTCTCCTGCTGGCAGGAGCCGCGCTCACCTTCGCGCTCACCTCGAGTTACGCCCTACTCTTCTTCGGAGAGATTCTGCACGGCCTCACCGCCGGAATCATCACGCCCGCAATCGCAGCCATCAGCCTCGGGCTGGTCGGGCGCCGCTCGATGGCGCTGCGCACGGGGCGCAATTACCGGTTCGCGGCGGCAGGCAGTGCCCTCACCGCATTGATCATGGGGCTGGTCGGCACCTTCGTTTCCGTTCCTGCTATTTTCTTCATCACCGCTCTACTGTGCATTCCTGCGCTCCTTGCCCTCGCTACCATCCGCGGCGAGGAGATCGACTACGCGCGCGCCCGCAATGCTGCCCGAGGCAAGCAGAGCATCGAGCTGCAACGGGTCACGCATCTCGCAAAAAACCGCACGCTGATTCTGTTTACTGGCTGCCTCATTCTATTTCAGCTCGCCGATGCATCGATGCTGCCGCTTATCGGCGAAGGACTGGCGGCGGCGAAAACGGGAGCGGTAACGCTGTGGATATCCGCGCTGATCGTGATTCCGCAGGTCATCGTCGCGATGCTGTCGCCCTGGATCGGCTACCATTCCGAGGCGAAAGGACGCCGCCCGCTGCTACTCATCGGCTTTGCCGTCGAGCCCGCTCGGGCACTCTTGTTGGCATGGAGCACGCAATACCCAGCTCTGGTTGTTGTGCAACTGCTCGGTGGAATCAGCGCCGCGATCATCAACGTGCTCACCATCGTCGTGATCACCGATCTGACCGCCCGCACCGGCCGCTTTAATCTCGCGCGCGGCGTTATCGGCACGATGACGGCCATTGCCACCTCGGTCAGCACGGCGCTTACCGGGTACATCGCCCAGGCGTTCGGCCAGTGGGCTGCCTTTACCAGTATTGCGGCGCTTGCAGGCGCGGCCACCCTGTTGATCTGGGTGTTCCTCACGGAGACCAAGCCGGCGGAATACGAGGAGTGAGGCGGATCGCGCTCTCAAAGCCGGCGTCCCGCGAACGACCGGGATGGCGCAGTGAGATGGCTCTTGTGACGCAGTACGGTTTGCAAAAACAGCTTCCGCGGCAATGCTTGTATTGCATTCCTACTGCAAATCCTCAGGGTTGAAAATCCGCATGCCCCGCACCTTCTCCAGCTTCACCCGGTCGACGTGCGGCATAATCGTTAGATCGAACGCCCGCCGCACAGTCGCGTATTCGCTCATGCAACTCTCCTTGCGCTCATCCGCGAGCCACTGGTCCGCAAGTTGCTTGAAATCAGCCGAATGGGGAGAGCCATAGGCCAGGCACAGGAAGTTCAGGCCGCGCTGCAGGCTGAGGCTGTGAACGTCGCCCTCATACTCGTAGGTTACTTTGCCTTTCCGCCGTGCGTTCAGGTGGTGCCATACATTGATGGTCCCTTTTATTGACGGCATGGCTACCTCCTTGCCGAACTGCAGCATGAGGAAGCCGGCAATCTGGTCCGCTGTGTCTTCTTCACGGCCGAGGCGGGGGAGATCGAGATTGTGACGGATCGCATGTCCCATCTCGTGCAGAATGTTGGAGACGGTACCACCGACGATCACCTCGCCCCGCGTGAACCCCGGCATCAGCCCCGGCGTTGGCGGACGCGTTTCTCCGCCAACGACCCTCGCGGTCCAAAACACGAACTCCCTCGGATCGTTGTAAAAACGTACCGACGCCTCGTTTTCCAGCATCGACAGCCAATTGTAGCAGATGTGAACGAGATATTTGTCGGGGTCGTAATATGAGTTTGGACTTGCATCCGGATTTTGACAAAGGCCATACACCGAGCCCCCATCGTCATCGTCAAACTGCAGCTTCAGGTCGTGCTCAAGCCGTAAGGGCGACATGAACTCGGCGAATTCTTCCAAAACCTTGCGCGTCTTCACGCGCTCATACATTCCCAAATACCGAGGCGCCCGGTATTCGATGCTGAATGTCTTTCCCGCTTGCGCCTGCGCCGGTGACTGTGCTTTGCCCGGTGTCGGGAAGATGATCGGAATCACAAAGATCAGTGCGAGTGCAGTCAGAAGGCGCTTCATTCCATCACCTAACGTTGGGGAATTACCCAAAATCGGATTACCTCACTCGATCCAGTTCGTGGCCAGAACCTTTTTCTGCAATTCCGGGTCCACATACGGCCCCACGATGGTCTTCACGAAAGCCCGGTGGAGAACCTGATAATCGGACATACAGTTGCCGAGCCGCCGCACCGGCAGATCCGTTACCTTCTCCTCGCGGCCAACCGGCAGGAACATGCCGAACTTGACCCAATCGCTCCCGACCGCAATGCACAAGGTATTATAGTATCTTTGCGCAAGTGTCGGGCGGATGTCGGCGAGATAAGCGAAACTGTAGCCCCTCCTGACCACGTTGTCGTTCAATACCGCAAGGAAATAGGCGCTCCCCAGAATTGTCTTCCAGGCGACGTCGCTGCCGAACTGCAGCATGAGGAATGCCGCCGTGTAGTCCGCGGCATTTTCAGTTCCGCCCCAGACCGGAATCTCGTTGATTTCGAATACTGCGAGCGCGACGTCGCGCAGTGCCTCGTGCACAAATGGACCGACCAGCGTCCATTCCTTTCTGACCAGGACGGTCCCGACGGACCCAACCTCCAACCCGGGCATTTCGATCAGGCGGGAAGCCTGCTCGATAAGCTCCGCGTACTGATAACAGATCGTCACCGGCCCGCCGGACCGATAGGGTACGTAATACCGGTTCCCGCAATCCGCGGTTCTGATCGCGAGGCCCCGTTTAAGTTTGAGAGGCTCCAGAAAGGCCTGCAGCCGCTCGAGCACCCGTCGCGTCATGAGCTGGTCACGGACAGCCTGAAGACCGGCTTGCCTCGGATCCTCGATGGGCTCGTATTTTATGTCAATCTTGCCAAGGGTCGAACCGGGGGCTGGCACACGCTGCGCCGGCAGCGGCTTGATCGCCGCGCCTAAGAGTACAATTGCGAGAGCCGCCGTCGTGACGGTGCGCTGCATATCAATTGTCCTGCTGGTTGGGCGGCGCTGTGTCGCTCGATCTCTCGTCATAATTTGAATACAACCATACGCACTGCGGTGGAGCAAGGAAGTGGGGCATGCTCCCATCGGGCTATCGGTAAGCTTATATGGATGTTGTGATACTGCTGGTTGCGGAGTTTGGATGAGTCATCGCTTCTGCATCGCCCCGATGATGGACTGGACGGACCGGCACTGCCGGTTCTTTCACCGCCTGCTCACGCGTTGTGCGCGCATTTATACGGAAATGATTACTACCGACGCCATCCTCTACGGCGACCGCATGCGATTGCTGGCTTACGACGCAACCGAGCATCCCCTTGCCCTTCAGCTCGGCGGCTGCGAGCCGCGCAAGCTTGCACAATGCGCGCACATCGCCGCCGAGTTGGGTTATGACGAGATCAATCTCAATGTGGGTTGTCCTTCCGAGCGCGTGCAGGAAGGCCGCTTCGGCGCCTGCCTGATGGCCGAGCCTGCCCTGGTTGCCGATGCCGTCGCCGCGATGAAGGCAAAAGTCAACGTGCCGGTCACGGTCAAATGCCGCCTGGGAATCGATGAGCAGGATGCCGAGGCCACACTTGACCAATTCGCGCAGGCGCTCACAGCAGCGCGCGTCGACGCGCTCATCGTGCATGCGCGCAAGGCGTGGCTCGCGGGACTGTCGCCGCGCGAGAACCGCGACGTTCCCCCGCTCGATTATGAGCGCGTCTACAGGCTCAAGCGCGCGTTTCCCGAGCTCACGATTGTGATCAATGGGGGCGTGACGGATCTTGCCGAGACGAGCGCGCATCTTGCGCGCGTGGACGGAGTGATGATGGGCCGCGCGGCCTATCAACAACCGTGGCAACTGTTGCAGGTGGATCCGTTGCTGTTTGCAGTGCCGGCGCCTTCAACCTCCAGCATGGCGGCGGCAGAAGCGCTCGTACCGTACATCGAGCGCGAGCTTGCGATGGGCACGCGCCTGCACGCGATTACCCGCCACGTCCTAGGAGTTTTTGTCGGAGTCCGGGGCGCGCGAGCGTTCCGACGCCACTTGGCCACCGAGGGAGTCAAACGGGACGCAGGAGTCGATATCTTTCGCGCCGCCCTCGCGCACATAACCTGTGATGCTATGCCGTACGCGCAGTCCGCGGCTGCCTGAAAGTATTCGACGCTGCGGTACTTGCCACGGGCATGAATGCCCATCATAGTCCGGGATCGTAGTAACGAAGCTGGGACCAACAGCATGAGAAACTTGACCGTTGCCGTTGCAGGGGCTTGTGGCGCCCTCGCACTGGCCTTCATTGCTCCCTCTGGCGCGCAGCAGCTGAAAAGCTTTCCCGTCGGGCTGTGCAACGCCAGCGGTGACCGCGTGCAAGCGGCTTTTATCGTTCGCACCGGCGCAAACTCCTGGCGTGCCAAAGGCTGGTTTAACTTCAACAATAACGAATGCGGCAAGATCGGCAATTTTTTGGAGCCACTGTTCCTGTTCTATGCAGAACAGAGCAGTGAGAACGGCAAAAGCTGGCACGCTGATCCAGACGACAAAGACACCATATGGATGTGCGCTCCCGCCAAAGCCTTCGATATCGATGCCAACAATCCTCCGAATTGCCCGAACGAGGCATATCCTTTCGTGATATGGCCGACGTCGAAGGGCCCTCCAAGGCTGCAATAATCGATGCGGCGGGGTGGTCCCCGCCGCAACTCTTGCATCGACGTTCGAGAACGGGATTACTTGGCGAGCGTATTGTCAGAGCGCTGCGACTCGGAGATTTCCTTCATTTGAGCAGCGTCTGATTGCGGGACCTCGGTGATCTTGCCGGCCTCGGTGCCCTGTCCCTTCAGAAATGATTTGTGCGCCGACTTGGGCGGAGGGGCCACGCTGTGCGGCCTGTCCTGCGCATAGCTCGGCGCGGAGAACACCAAGGCAGCGCCCAGTGCGGTCAAGGCGATCGGGACGGTGCGGTTTTTCATTACAGAACTCCTGATGTGGGGGAGATCAAAGCATCGGCTGCGTTGGTCCAGCACGGGTGACCTGTTTTGACGACCGCTGCATGATGCGTTGCTTATCATTCTACCCGGTTTTGGGTCCAGGGGAAGGTGGGTTCGCATTGTGGCTCAAGCGCGGCCATCTCTCCCATTACCTAAATTTAAGCCGGCGCGATCCGCACATTACATAAGTTTAAGGCGTCGCTATTCGCAAAACCGGAAGCTGTGAGCTTTATCGCAGAGGTGTGTGTTACGGATAACCTCGCAACAGCAGCCGGTCGCCGCGGACTTCCCAGCTTTCCAGTCGGTTGAGGAAGCTCATGCCAAGAAGATTACTACGCAGCTGTCCCGGCTGCGCAATGAGCGCCGGTACGGAACGCTCGGCAATTCCACCGATGGAAATACGCTCAAGTTTGACAGGTGCTGCACGGGCGCGCCCGTTCGCCGTGTCGACGAAAACCGAATAGTTGAGCACTTCGAGCGGCAGGCCGGCGGCCTTAGCGGCTTCGGGCGTGAGGACAACCGCGCTCGCGCCGGTATCGAGGACCATTGGCACGCGCGCGCCATTGATCTGGGCGAAGACTGAAAATCCGCCCCCAATTCCGCGCGTAATCTCGACGGTACGGCCTTTGCTCACGGCGCGGCCCGGAACGAACGCGGCGAGCACCCGATCGGTCACTTCGACCAATTCGGAGCGGTACGTATAGCCGAGCGCGAGGGCCAGCACGATCAACACCCAAAGCAGGAGCGAGCGAAGAGCTTGCGAGAAGCGCTGTCGGGAAAGCGCGAACGCCGCAATAGCCCCAATCACCAGCGCGAGGACTTTGATTTCGGTGGACGCCTCGCCCAATCCAGCAAATTCGCTCCAGGTCGTTCCATTCTGCTGCAAGATGATCACGGCAAGCAGCGCGAAGGCAAAAACCAGGATCCAGAAAAGCAGGCGCACGTCGATCATATTTCAATAAGTCAGGACGCGAGCGAACATAGGCATGATAGCGTCGAACGCAAATCGTGCTGGCCGGTTTGCTTCAACTGCCGAGTCGGAGGAGTCGTCGCAACCCGCTTGCGCTCGCGGAAACAGCGGTTCGGGGCTCGGCCTGCGGCGCGGCCGTCTGGAGGGGAGGGGCAGGCTCCGCAAGGGGAGCGATGGCGGACATGACGCGCTCGGGCGGAAAGGTGACGGTCACCTCCGTGCCGATTCGCAGCTTCGATTTCAGCATAAACGTACCGCCATGGACGTCGACGAGGCTTTTGGCAATTGGCAAGCCCAGCCCGGCGCCTTGCTCGGCTGACTTTATCGAATTGCTTCCCTGGCCGAATGAGGCAAGCACGACCGGAATTTCCTCTTCGGGAATGCCGGTGCCGCTGTCCTTCACGCTGACATATTGTCCCCCCGCGGCGGTCCAGCCGGCCTTGAGCCAGATGTCGCCTCCTGGCGGCGTGAACTTAATGGCATTACCCAGAAGATTGAGGCAGACTTGGCGCAGCGCGCGCTGATCCGCCCACAGCCGGGGCATGTCGGCCTCGAACAGCTCGTGGATCGTAAGTCCGCGGCTTCTTGCTCGCATCTGCAGGAGGTGACTGCACTCGCCGACCACGTGTACAAGCGCAACCGGCTCCTCGTTGAGCTCGTAGCGGCCTGCCTCGATGCGCGAAAGGTCGAGAATCTCGTTGATCAAGCCGAGAAGGTGCACTCCCGAATTGTGGATGTCGGTAGCGTAATCCTTGTACACAGCCACGCTATGGGGACCGAAAACCTCGCCCTTCATGACTTCGGAAAACCCCAGAATGGCGTTGAGCGGCGTTCGCAGCTCATGGCTCATCTGCGCAAGAAAGCGCGATTTCGCGACGTTCGCGGCCTCAGCGCGATGGCGCGCCTCGTCGGAAATTGCCTTGGACGTCTCGAGCTCGCCAATCAGAGCATCCTTCTCTGCGCGCGCCTCGAGCGTTGCCAGAGTCGTAAAATAAAGGCGATAGACAAGGAGCGTGAAATAACCCTGGGCGGCGATTGCCAGGATGGCGAGAACGTAGTGATGCACGTCGCCGCTTAAGGCGAGATCGAGCGCCACCGCGGCGGTCACCGGCACGGTGGCGGCGACGACCGCCATCGGAACGCTGGAGGCCAGCATGCTTGCCAGCGCCACGACCAGCAGCATCACGAACAGCATGAACGTGCCCGACTCCTCCTCAACTCCAAGTGGATGAATGAGGACGAATGTCCACGACATTCCAAAGAACAGATCGAGCAGGATGAAACGCAACCGGCACGGCGCGATATTCCCGCTGCCTGCCGGGGCAGCGAGAAATTGCCGGCACTTCGTGACGATGATGGCGTGAATCATCAGCACCGCGCTCGTCCAGGTGCCTGCCCGGAGCGCGCCCGTCCACACACTGGATAGAAGCCCCACGGTGCCGACGAGCAGCAGGACGACGAGCGATGCGGATAACCGGTTCTGCGCAAACAGCCGCAGCAGCTCGTAGTCGAAAGCCGGACGCGTGCCGCTCGAGGAGGTGAGTCGGTCGCGCGCCTCGCGAATGCGCAAGGCGGCAGCGCGCCGCCCGTTCGTCGAGGCTCCGTGCGCAGATAGATCGGCCGATCCGCTGGTCGCGTCCATAAACGGATTCTGTAGCGGGTGAATTCGTGCCAATGTCTCGCCAAAACATTAAAACGAGCCTTAAAGAGGTGCTAAATGTAGTGGCGAAAAATCGGCTCGCCGGGCCGAGAGGGGCATGGAGGGCAGCTCGTGAAGCTTTATGACGGGGGTCGTGCGCCCAACCCGCGGCGCACCCGCATCTTTCTCGCGGAAAAGGGCCTCAAGCTGCCCATAGAGCCGGTGGATCTCGGCGCACTCGAGCATTTGAAACCGCAATATGCGGCGATCAATCCGCTCAAGCGGGTACCCGCGCTGGTACTTGATGATGGCACGGTCCTGACCGAATCGGTAGCGATCTGCCGCTATTTCGAGGTGCTGCATCCTGAGCCGTGCCTGTTCGGCCGCGGTGCTCTGGAGAGTGCGCGCGTCGAGATGTGGAATCGCAGGCTCGAGCTCAACTTGCTGTTCGCGGTCGCGCAGGTCTTTCGCCATAGTCACCCCGCCATGAGGGAGATGGAAGTGCCGCAGGTGCCTGCCTGGGCCGAGGCCAACAAGCCTCGTATCATGGAATTTCTGAATATCGTTGACCGCAAGCTCGCGGATCGGCGCTTCATCACGGGCGAGGTCTTCACCATCGCCGACATCAGCGGACTCGTTGCGCTTGATTTCATGAAGCCCGCGAAGCTTTCGGTCCCGAATGAGCTCAGGCACGTGCGGCGCTGGCATGCCGAGCTGAACGCGCGCCCGAGCGCGTCGGTCTGACATGCGCCTGACCATCGCAGGATGCGGCGATGCCTTTGGCTCCGGAGGCCGTTTCAATACGTGCTTTTATCTCGAGACGGTGAAAGGCGTGCTGCTGATCGATTGTGGCGCGTCTGCTCTGGTGGCGATGAAGGCGATCGGACTCGATCCGAACCGAATCGACGGCATCATCCTCTCACATCTGCACGGCGATCATTTCGGTGCATTGCCGTTCCTGCTCCTCGATGCACAGTTTCTCGCTGCACGGGAACGGCCGCTCTTGATTGCCGGGCCGCCGGGCACGCGCAAGCGTATCGAAGAGGCGCAGGAAATGTTCTTTCCGCGCTCAAGCCGGAACAAGTGGCATTTTGCCTGGCACGTCCAGGAAATCGAGCTGCAACGCCCGACGGACATTCTCGGACACTCCGTGATTACCACCGAAGTCGTGCATTACTCCGGAGCGCCGTCCACTGCTGTGCGCGTGAGCGACGGGAACACCGTCTTTGCCTATTCGGGTGATACGCAATGGACTGACGCGCTGGTTCCGATCGCCGATGGCGCGGATCTCTTCATCGTGGAATGCTACGCGTATTCGGGCGAACCCCCGGGCCACTTGACTTGGAGCATTCTTAGCCCGCGCCTCAAAGAGCTGCGCGCCAGGCGCATCATGCTCACCCACATGAACCCGACCATGCTCGAGCGGCTGGAAGAAGTGCGTGCCGCGGGCGTGCTGGTCGCCCAGGACGGGATTAGTTTCGAGTTCTAGATGCAAGCCGTAGGTGGACAAAGGCGCGCAACGCTGGAACGCGAGGCGTGGCGGCAACTACGAGCGCGCGGCGTACCCACGCGGGCGGAGTACAGTAACCAACACCGTACGTACGGCGTACGCAGTCAAGCTCGCGCACTGCGTAAGAATTGGCTGCGCGCACGCTTTGCGGACCCTGAGCATGCCGGTCACCGTTCGAGCCGCGCGATAAGGCTCGACGTGTCCCAGCGCCGCCCGCCCATTTTCTGCACCTCGGCATAGAATTGATCGATGAGGGCCGTGACCGGCAGATTTGCTCCGTTTTTACGCGCTTCGCCCAGGCAGATAGAAAGGTCCTTGCGCATCCAGTCGACTGCGAAGCCAAAATCGAACTTCCCTGCCAGCATGGTCTTGTAGCGATTCTCCATCTGCCACGATTGCGCAGCGCCCTTTGAGATGGTTTCGATGACCGCCTCCACGTCGAGCCCGGCTTTTTTTGCAAAATGGATGCCCTCGGACAGGCCCTCGACGAGGCCGGCAATACAAATCTGATTGACCATCTTGGTGAGCTGGCCAGCGCCGGGACCTCCGAGCAGCTTGCACATCCTCGCGTACGCCTCGATCACCTTTTCGGCGCGGCCGTACGGGTCGGCATCGCCGCCGCACATGACGGTAAGCACGCCGTTTTCGGCACCCGCCTGGCCGCCCGAAACGGGCGCGTCCACAAACGCGAAGCTCCGCTTCTTCGCCTGCTCATAAAGGTCGCGGGCGATCTCGGCGGAAGCTGTGGTGTGGTCTACGAAGACGGCTCCCGCCTTCATTCCCTCGAACGCACCTTCCGAGCCGAGCGTCACCTGACGCAGATCGTTGTCATTGCCCACACAGCACATGACAAAATCCTGGCCCTCCGCGGCCGCTTTCGGGCTGGCCGCTCGGTGCCCGCCATATTGGGAGACCCATTTCTCGGCTTTGGCCGCGGTGCGGTTATAGACCGTGACATCGTGCTTGCCCTTGTTCTTGAGGTGCCCCGCCATGGGAAAACCCATCACGCCCAGCCCGAGAAAAGACACCTTGGCCATGCTGCCCTCCGTTCACCGCACTGCCATCCAGGCGGCGCCGCGCTTATATCTTGATTGACGCGCCCCGCGTAGGGGCAGACAGGGCTCATCAGCTCAATGACTGTGACCAGGGAACAGGTGCTCGCCACGCTCGAGCAGGTGAAGTCTCCCGATGGCCTTCCTTTGCCAAAGACGGGGACGCTTTCGGAAGTGGTGGCAAGCGACGGAAAAGTATTCTTTTCCATCGCAGTTGATGCCGGCGCGGTGAAGGCATGGGAGCCGGTGCGCAACCGTGCCGAGGAAGCGGTGCGCGCGATTCCAGGCGTGCGGTCTGCACTCGTGGCGCTCACCGCGGAGCGCAAGGCCGGCACACAGGGTCCTCCTCCGGCGCAGGCTCCGCCGCGTCATGCAGGGGCGGGCGCGCGCGGCGAATCCGTTCAGGCAGTGCCGGGCGTGACTGCGATCATTGCGGTCGCGTCGGGCAAAGGCGGGGTCGGCAAGTCCACGACGGCTGTGAATCTTGCGCTCGGGTTAGGCGCACTTGGCCTCAAGGTTGGCATTCTCGATGCGGATATCTACGGGCCATCGATGCCGAAGCTCCTTGCCATCCGCGAGCGGCCGCAGACCATCGGCGGCACAAGACTCAAACCGATCGCCCGCTACGGTCTCGCCGTGATGTCTATTGGATTTCTCATTGACGAGGAAACCCCGATGATCTGGCGCGGCCCGATGGTAATCTCGGCGCTTACGCAGATGCTGCGCGAAGTGGAATGGGGCACACTCGATGTGATGGTGGTCGACATGCCGCCGGGGACCGGCGACGCCCAGCTCACGATGGCGCAGCAGGTGCCGCTCAAGGGCGCGGTAATCGTATCAACGCCGCAAGATCTCGCGCTTGTGGACGCCCGGCGGGGAATATCGATGTTCAGGCGAGTGAACGTGCCTGTGCTCGGCATTGTCGAGAACATGAGCTACTTCATGTGCCCGCAGTGCGGCACCCGGTCCGACATATTCGGGCATGGCGGCGCGAAGCAGGAAGCCGAACGCCTGGGCGTTCCATTCTTAGGCGAGGTGCCGCTGCATATGACAATTCGTGAAAAGTCCGATGCCGGTTTGCCGGTCGTCGCCACCGAGCCGGACGGGCCGCATGCGGCGATATATCGCGCGATCGCCAGTGCCGTCCGCAATCAGCTCAGCGGTGGCGCGCAAGCGCGCGTGGCGCCCAGGATCGTGATCGAAGCTTGATATTCGCAAGCTCATGCTATCGGGCCATGCCCTTGCGCAGACTGGTTTTGACCGACAATCTACTACCGATTTCACAACGCCCTGCGACACGTGCTGTCGCACCAAAGAGGAGGAACATACCTATGAAACGGCGTGAATTTCTGAAGGCCAGCGGTGCCGGTGTTGCGGCATCAGCACTTGCTGCGCCGGCAATCGCCCAGTCCAGCCCGGAGCTGCGATGGCGGCTGACGGCAAGCTGGCCGAAATCCCTCGATACCCTCTACGGCAGTTGCGAGACGATGGCCAAATACGTCGCCGAAGCGACGGACAACAAGTTTCACATCCAGGTATTTGCGGCCGGCGAGATCGTCCCGGGGCTGAACGTTCTCGATGCCGTGCAAAACGGCACGGTCGAGATGGGTCATACCGCGACGTATTATTTCATCGGCAAGGAGCCCACCTGGGCACTGTTCTGTGCGGTGCCTTTCAGCATGAACGCGCGCCAGCAGAACGCCTGGTTCTATGATGGCGAAGGCCTCAAGCTTATGAACGACTTCGCCAAGAAGTCGAACGTGTATTGCCTTGTCGGCGGCAATACCGGTGCGCAAATGGGCGGCTGGTTCAGAAAAGAGATTAAGACCGTCGATGATCTGAAGGGCCTAAAATTTCGCATTGGCGGATGGGCAGGGAAAACGCTGCAGAAACTTGGAGTTGTTCCGCAACAGCTTGCCGGTGGAGATATCTATCCGGCTCTGGAAAAAGGCACCATCGATGCCGCCGAGTGGGTAGGCCCCTATGATGACGAGAAGCTCGGCTTTAACAAGGTTGCCCCGTATTACTATTATCCGGGCTGGTGGGAAGGCGGGACCGCCAACCACTTCATGATCACTCTCGACAAATGGAACGAGCTGCCGAAGGGCTATCAGGGCATCATCACCGCAGCCGCGGCGCTCTGCAATGTGGAACAGCAGGGCCGGTACGATGCGCGAAATCCAGCGGCGCTCCGACGCCTGGTTGCAGCCGGAACGCAGCTGCGGCCGTTCTCGCAGGCGATCATGGAGGCATGCCTGAAGGCGTCAAACGAGGTGAACGCCGAGGCGTCCGCCAGCAGTCCGGACTACAAGAAGATCTGGGAGTCCATTCACGCTTTTCGCAATGAAGAGTACTTCTGGTGGCAAGTATCGGAGTTCACCTACGACAATTTCATGATCCGCACAGGGATGCGTGCGTGACGTACTCCTGCGTCATTTGCGTAAACTGCGGAGCGCCCGGCAAGTACCGGGCCCTTTCGCTCTGATTCGTAAAAATCACTCCGTCGTCATGCCCGGCCTTCTGGCGGGCATCACGTCTTTCGTGCCCAATGAAGACATGGATGGTCGGGACAAGCCCAGCCACGACTCAGGTGTGGCCTCCTGATCACTGCGAGGCGGGTGGTGGACCAAACTGCATTGGCGGCGGTGGGAGCTCAGGCAGCTCGATCTCGATTTTCACCTTGGAGGGATCAATCTTCGTACTGCGGTCAATCCAGTAGGTGACCGATCCGGGCCAGACAATGACGATCAGGACAAGGATAAGCTGCAGCACCACCCAGGGGATCGCGCCCCAGTAAATATCTGAGGTCTTAATGGAAGGAGGCGCAATGCCGCGCAGGTAGAAGAGCGCGAACCCGAACGGAGGATGCATGAAGCTGGTCTGTACGTTCGCGCAGATCAGCACGCCAAACCAGATGAGATCGATGCCTAGCTTGTCGGCCACCGGAGCGAGCAGGGGAATGATGATAAATGCGATTTCGAAGAAATCGAGGAAGAACGCAATAACGAATATAAACGCGTTTACGAACAGGAGAAAACCGATCTGACCGCCGGGCAGGGAGCTCAGCAGATCTTCGATCCAGACCTTCCCGCCGACGCCCTGAAAGATCAGGCTGAAGGTGCGCGCGCCGATCAGGATGTAGACCACCATGGCGGTGATGCGCATAGTGATCGACATGCCCTGGTAGAGCAGTTTCCAGGTGAGCGTGCGGTAGGAGGCGGCGAGCGCAATAGCGCCGACGACTCCCAAAGCGCCGGCTTCGGTCGGCGTCGCCAGACCCATGAAGATCGTGCCCAGCACCAGGAAGATCAGTCCAAGCGAGGGGACGATGCCCCACAAGCACCGCTTCCACAGCGCCCAGCCGTGAAGTGTGCGCGCCTCCTTGGGCAATGCCGGCACATCCTTGGGCCAGAACACGCTGAGAATGAATACCCATATGCAAAACAGCGCGACCTGAATGATGCTGGGCCCGATCGCTCCCGCATACATGTCCCCGACCGAGCGGCCGAGTTGATCCGCAAGCACGATGAGCACCAGCGAAGGAGGAATAAGCTGGGTAATCGTGCCGGACGCCGCGATCACGCCCATCGTATGTCGGGTCGAATAGCCATATTTGAGCATGGGCGTCATGGAAATGACGCCCATGGCGATCACCGAGGCGGCGACGGTCCCGGTAATCGCGCCCAGAATGGCGCCAACGAATATCACCGCATAGGACAAGCCGCCGCGCACGGGACCAAACAGTTGGCCAATGGAATCGAGCAAATCCTCGGCGAGCCCGCAGCGCTCGAGAATGGCTCCCATCAAAGTGAAGAACGGGATCGCGAGCAGCAGGTCATTCGAAACGATGCCGAACAGCTGGTATGTCAAATTGCCAAGGAAGTCCGGCTGGATGAGACCGAGCTCGATACCGAGAAGGCCGAAAAACAACCCGGTTGCAGCGAGACAAAAGGCCGCTGGAAATCCGATCAGCATGAAGAGAACCATGCCCGCAAACATCAGGGCTGGCATGTTCTCCCGCACGAAGTGGATCATTGCAGCGGCTTCTCGTACTCGAACTGCAGCCGATGATGATGAATCAGCGCTTCAATGCGCTTGATCAGCTCCGAGATGCCCTGCAGGATCATGAGCGTGAAGCCGACCGGGAGCACCAGCTTGACCGGCCAGCGAATGAGCCCGCCCGCGTTCGATGACATTTCCTCGATCTGCCAGGATTCCACGAACCAAGGCCAGGTGAAGTAAGTCAGAATGATGCAAATCGGAAACAGAAAGAAAATGATGCCAAGGATGTCGATCCAGATGCGCGTGCGCTCGGACACGGAGGAGAACAGCAGGTCGACGCGTACATGCTCGTTGAGCTTGAGTGTGTGCGGCGCGCCCAGCATCACCATGCCGGCAAACATGTACCACTGCACTTCAAGCCAGGCATTCGAGCTCAGGCTGAAGGCATAGCGGCTCATCGCATTGCCCGCACTGATGAGGCACGCCAGCAATACGAGCCAATTAGCGAATTCGCCGAAACGATCGTTCACAAAGTCGATCGCCCGAGTGAGCTTAAGTAATGGCTGCAAGCAGCTTCCCTCGAAGGGCGTCGATGCGGCACGCGCATCCGCCCCAGTGTCGCCTGCGAACCTTCCTAAACGGACATGCGATCGTCAATGGGAAGTTGCACGTGCAAACTGAAGTTTGCAGCGGTATTTGCGCGCAGAGCGCCTGAGCAGGTAGCTAGCCGCCGGTCACGCTCATGTGCCGGGAAAGGGCAGGGCGGCGGTGCCGCCGGTCAATCACGAAATCATGCCCTTTCGGCTTGCGCGAAATAGCTTCTTCAATCGTGCCGCGCAGCAACTCATCGCTCTCGGAGGCGCGCAGTGGTTTGCGTAAATCCGCCGCGTCCTCCTGTCCGAGGCACATGTAGAGGGTGCCGGTGCAGGTTACCCGGACGCGATTGCAGGACTCGCAGAAGTTGTGCGTGAGCGGCGTGATGAAACCAAGACGGCCGCCGGTCTCCCGTACCTCGACGTATCGGGCGGGGCCTCCGCTGCGATGATCCGTATCGGCGAGCGTGAACTGTCGAGCAAGACTGGCCCGAACCATTGAGAGCGGAAGGTACTGATCCAGCCGACCCGCGCCGATTTCTCCGAGCGGCATCACCTCGATGAGGGTGATGTCCATGCACCTTTGATGCGCCCATTCAACGAGTGCGGGGAGCTCGTCTTCGTTCACGCCTTTGAGCGCGACCGCATTGATTTTGACCTTGAGTCCTGCCGCCTGCGCCGCATCAACGCCGGCGAGCACTTTCGATAGCTCACCCCAACGGGTGATGGCGCGGAACTTCTCGGGATCGAGCGTGTCAAGCGAGACGTTGATACGGCGCACGCCGTGCTCGGCAAGCTCGCGCGCATATTTGGGCAGCTGCGACCCATTGGTTGTAAGCGTGAGCTCATCGAGTGCTCCGCTTGAAAGGTGACGCGAGAGCGAGGCAAACAGGGTCATGATCCCGCGGCGGACCAACGGTTCTCCGCCCGTGATTCTGAGCTTTCTAACTCCCAGCGTAATGAAGGCGCTGCACAGTCGATCGAGCTCCTCGATCTTGAGAACATCGGCCTTCGGCAGAAAGGTCATGTTCTCAGCCATGCAGTAGACGCAGCGGAAGTCACACCGATCGGTGACAGACACGCGCAAATAGGTGATTGCGCGCCCGAATGGGTCGATGAGCGCGGGTTTCACCGGCGTGAACGCTACGGGATTTCCGATCTGCAAAGTCAAAGCGTCATCCAGCTCAGCTGCCCTTCCGCATTTGTTGCGGAACGGCCGTAATACGCTGCACCAGTATTATATGGTACTCCGGCCGGTATGAGCCAGATGCTAAAGCGCTCAGCCGCGGCCACTCAGCCGCAGGGCTCCGGATGTGCCTCCGTGTGGAAGCTGTTTACCTGGACGGCCAGGGGTAATTAGTCGCCGAGGCCGCAGCCTCATTTGAGGTCGCCGGCATGGGTGGCGGTGCCGCTGGAGTGGTTGCATCTGCCGACGCGACCGGGGCCGCAGCGGGCTTGCGGCTTGCGATGACAGGCTTCTTCTTCTTTTTCTTAGGTGGCGCGACTGGAACGGCGTGGAGCTCGGCATACACGGGATTGGGAGAGAGACGTGGCGACGAGCCGATGCCACCGAACCCGCCTGACTCTTCAGACTTAAGCGATACCGTCTGTGCCTGGTATCCGGCGAGCGTAAACGCCGCGGAGAGTTCGGGGGCCAACTGGATGGATAGTTCACAGGGTGTGCGACACGCCTGGCCCGAAGAGACTTTCACCTCCGCTCCCGGAGGCTCCGACTCGAAGCGTACCGTTGACGTCGGAGGAGACGAGCTGAAGAAGTTCAGGTTCGGCATGGACGCGGAACACGCGGCAACGCTGAAGCCACATGCCAGGACGGCAATGACACGGCTCATGATCAGGATCCCACCACTCGGCGGCGCGGACGCCGCCCACCCCACTACGACCATACGAGCGTGCCGGGACCCGCAACCCAAGATCCCCCGCCCCATGGGTGCGAGCGGCAAGGTTCGCCCGCAAGTGTGGCGAGCATAAGGTAAGATCAGGCATCCGCAGGGAATTGGTGGCTGCCGTCGAGGAGGTCGAATGCCGCCTGCGGCAGCTCCGAAAAGGCGCTGATGACCCGAGCTGGGCCAAGTCGGGACACTGGAACATCGGTGTAGCCAAAATCGACAGCGATCACGGGCACACCCGCCGCCTGGCCGGTTGCAATATCGATGGCCGAGTCGCCTACCATGATGGCGCGATCCTGCCGGCCTCCCGCGCGGGCAATGGTACCCAATAGAGGCTCGGGATCAGGCTTTTGCAACTTAAACGTGTCTCCTCCTGAAATTGTAATAAAAAGTTGCGACAGCCCCAGTCCGTCCAGCAGACGCCTCGCCAGCCATTCGAGCTTATTCGTGCACACGGCGAGCCGGCAGCCTTGGCCGGAAAGCGCGCCGAGCGCCTCTTCCACCCCCGGAAACGGGCGCGAGCGGTCGGTGAGGTGCTCGGCATAGTGTTCGATGAACTGGCGGGTAAGATCATCCACCTCTGCGGCCGCCACGCTGCGCCTCTCGGCAGCAAGCCCGCGCTCGATCATCCTGCGCGCCCCGCCCCCGACAAAGTTACGCGCCGTGGCATAATCGACCGGAGGCAGCGCGATGCGCTCGAACACCACGTTGAGCGTGTCGACCAGATCCGGGGCGGTATCGACCAGGGTGCCGTCGAGGTCGAAGGCGATCACCGGGGCGGTCATTTTGCGGCCACTGAGGTCACGGCATGGATCTCGACGTTGAAGCTCAAAAGCGCGCCGCCGCGGCTCGCGCACTCGAGTTCGTGGGTTCCGGAATGTGCATTGGGCTTGGCACCGGCTCGACCGCGAGGCATTTCGTGGCGCTTCTGGCCGAGCGCATTTCGGCAGGACTTGAGGTGAGGGCGGTCGCCACATCCGAGGCGACCGGCGCCGAGGCCCACCGCCTTGGTATTCCGCTCACGACGCTCGATGAAATAGCGCAACTCGATCTCACGGTCGATGGCGCCGACGAGATCGCCCCGGATCTGAGCCTGATCAAGGGCGGCGGCGGGGCGCTGTTTCGGGAAAAGGTTGTGGCCTGCGCTTCCGCGCGCATGGTCGTCATCGCCGACGAGACGAAATGCGTCGCCGTGCTGGGCCGCTTCCCGTTGCCCATCGAGGTGGCGCCGTTCGGCCTCGCTGCCACGCGACGCAGGATTGAGGCTGCGGCGGTCGAGGTCGGTTGCCCCGGGACCGCGCGCCTCCGGCGCAGCAAGGATGGCCACGTTTTCGTCACGGATGGCGGGCACTGGATTCTTGACGCAGCTTTCGAGCGGATTGCGCATCCCAAAATGCTGGCCGAGCGCCTCGACGCGATCACCGGTGTGGTGGAGCACGGCCTCTTCATCGGGATTGCGCACACAGCCGTGATCGCCGGCTCGCAGGGTGTGCGCGTGGTCGACCGGCCTTCGCCTACAGCTCAGGGGAGATAGTTCCATGCTCCGTTGCTTCAACCAGTTTGCTGCGGCATTGCTCGTGCTTGCTCTCGCCTCAATCGGGCAGGCTGCCGCGCAGCAGCCTTCTGCAGGCGCGCTGTCTGCCGCAAAAGAGCTCCTGTCCGTCAAAGGCGCAATGAAGATCTACGATCCGCTTGTGAACGGGATCGTCGAGCGAGCCAAGCTGGTGTTCCTGCGCACGAACCCCATGCTCGGGAAGGACCTTAACGAGGTCGCTGCCAGCCTTCGCGCGGAATATGCAGCGCGCATTGGCGAAGTGGTCAACGAGACCGCGAGGCTTTATGCGGTCCGCTTCAGCGAGCAGGAGCTCAAGGACGCGCTTGCCTTCTACAAGTCTCCGCTTGGCCGCAAGCTCGTCGCCGAAGAGCCGGGGCTAGCCGAGCAAAGCATGAAGTGGGCCGGCGCGTGGGCCGACAAGCTTTCCGAGGAAATCGTCGGCAGGATGCGCGCGGACATGAAAAAGCGCGGTCACGAGATCTAAAGCATGATCCCGAAAAGTGGGAACCGGTTTTCGGAAAAGATCATGCTCCACAAAATAATCAGAGCGGGATGGAGATGCGAAGAAAAGTCATCCCGCTCTAACGCGCCGCCCTGAGCCGCAGGGGATGGCCGCACGCGAGGTCGATCTCTTCGTTATCGGCGGGGGTTCGGGCGGGGTGCGCGCAGCCCGCATTGCGGCGGGCTATGGCGCGCGGGTCATGCTCGCGGAGGAATATCGCCTCGGCGGAACCTGCGTGATCCGCGGCTGCGTGCCCAAGAAGCTCCTGGTCTATGCCTCGCGCTTCGCCGACGAATTCCAGGATGCCGCGGGGTATGGGTGGACCGTGGCCGGGCCGCATTTCGACTGGCCTACCCTGATCGCCAACAAGGACCGTGAGATCGCGCGGCTCGAATTGGCCTACAGGACGGCATTGGAGCGCGCGAGGGTGGAAATTGCCAACACACGGGCGGTGCTGGAGGACAAACACAGCGTACGCCTGCTCGGCACGGGCGAACAGGTGCGCGCGTCACGCGTGCTGATCGCAACCGGAGCGGCTCCCTCTCCGGGCGCGCAGATCGCCGGCCTCGAGCACGTGATCTCATCCAATGAGGCTTTCCACCTTCGCGAATTGCCCGAGCGCATCCTGATCCAGGGCGGCGGCTACATCGCCGTCGAGTTCGCCGGGATTTTTCGCGGGCTCGGCGCGCAAGTGACGCTCGTCTACCGCGGTGAGAACATACTGCGCGGTTTCGACGACGACGTGCGCGAGCACCTGCGTCGCGAGATGGAATTGCGCGGCATCAAGGTGATCGTGAAGCAGACGGTGGCGGCGGTGGAGAAGGTGGAGCACGGCTTCTGTGTCGAGCTCTCCGATCGCAAGTCGTTCGTCGTGGATCGCGTAATGTTCGCGACCGGCCGTCGCCCGAATATTACAGGACTGGGCCTTGAAGCGGCAGGTGTGCGCGTCGGGCAAAATGGCGGTGTCGCGGTCGACGAGTTCTCGCGCAGCTCGGTCGAGAATATCTATGCGGTTGGCGACGTGACCAATCAAATAAACCTGACGCCGGTGGCGATCCGGGACGGCCACGCATTCGCAGACACCGTGTACGGCGGCAAACCCACGCCCATCGATCATATCAATGTGCCGACCGCCGTCTTCTCCGAACCCGAAGTGGGGACGGTGGGATTGACCGAGAGGGCCGCTTGCGAGCGGTTGCGCAAGGTCGATATCTACAAGACCTCGTTTCGGCCGATGAAGATGTCGCTCGCCGGACGCGATACACATGCTTTCTTCAAGCTCGTAGTGGACGGCGATTCCGGCCAGGTGGTGGGTTGCCACATCGTCGGACCCGACGCCGGGGAAATGGTCCAGCTTGCGGGGATCGCGGTGAAAATGAAGGCGACAAAGGCCGACTTTGACGCGGTAATGGCGGTGCATCCGACGGCAGCCGAGGAGCTTGTCACCATGCGTGAGAAGGCGGTGAGCCACGGGCGGATAGCCGCGGA
>JBKPOZ010000171.1:0-3558 GCA_046733355.1 Pseudomonadota bacterium
AGCCAGAGTGCCAAGGGCGCGCAAAAAGGGGGGCCGGGCTCGACCCGCAGGGCTTCGATGCGGGCAAGAAGATCAGCGGTCGCAAGCGCCACATTCTCATCGATACGCTCGGCCTCTTGCTGAGCGTGGCGGTGCATGCCGCCAACATTAGGATCGCGACGGGATGATGCTGGTGCTCGACCGCCGCACGCGTCGTTTGTTCCCGTTCATTGAGCGCATCTACGGCCACGGCGGCTATCAGGGGCCGAAGGCCGCGAGGGCCGCGGCCAAGACCGGGTGCTGGACGATCGAGATCGTTGGACGCCCGCCCACCGTCGTCGGATTCGAAGTCTTGCTCAAGCGCTGGATCGTCGAACGCACCTTTGCTTGGCTCAGCCGTTTCCGGCGCCTGGCACGTGATTTCGAGCGCTACGCTAGAACCGTCGCCGCCTTCATCCGCCTCGCCATGATCCGCATCATGCTGAAGCGGCTCGTTGCAAATCCCTCGTCATGAATCCAAACTTTGCGGATGGGCTCTTAATAGCCGGCCAAGGCAGGCTATAGTGGGACGATTTGCGTGCCCATACGTCAAGCCGGAGGAGTGAGGTCTAGCCAGATCTTGAGCTGTTTTTGCATTACGCGCAGATATACTTGATGGGTCATCCTATTAGGCAAAAGATTGTATAATAAATTCACCTTGATGAAGCGGAGCCGGAATTTAGGATTGCTATGGCAGCGGCGGGGGCTATCAACGGCTTGCGATTGCGGCGAGGGACGCGTGCGCTCTATGGTTAGGCTAGCGTCTAGCGATGACTGCGTCGGCCAACTGGAGATCTGGAGGGGTACATGTCCATCGAAGGCAAGTTGCCGATAGGTTATTACGTCTACATCATCAGCGTTGACGACGTCGTGCGCTATATAGGAAAAGGCAAAGGTTTGAGGCTGTACTCTCACATGAAAGAGGTCAGATGCCGCATGAATCGTGGTTTTAAGCTGCAGAACATAGGATCACGATTGCAGCAGAACTTGACTGAAGCAGTGCTCTCGGGAGCGAATGTAATTGAACAAGTTCTAGTGGACAATCTAACAGAGACGGCGGCTTATGAGCTCGAGTATGACAAACTGCGCGAGTATGTCTTAGCCGGCAAGCGTGATCAGCTTTGGAATGTGATCCCCACGAGCATCCAAACGCCACAGGAATTGCAAGCTTTCACTGAGCGCCTCAGGCGAAATCTGAACAATAGAGATAGGCTGATTAGATATCTCTCTGGAAGAACTCTGGCGGAGCTGATTGGAAGACAACAATGAATGGGCCTACACCACCAAGCAAAGCGAGCTATGCAAATGTGGTTCGTTAGGCAGTCGCTCTGATTCCTCGTGCGCAGCGCTGAGAGCCGCAGTTATTCGCTCCAAAATCAAATAGAAGCCGGAGTGGGAGGGCAACACTAGGCGTGATCGCAACCTGCAGGCATCGGCCTTCGCCGCGGCTCGTCTCAGCCCCAGCGCATACCGCGGTCTACAAGCAAGCCGGCTAAATGGGAGCAAAGGCGAGAATTCGAGTGGCATGCGTCAGGAGGAGCAGACGATATGCCTTCCTCGCCCTGCCGCAGGATGAAGGCAATCTGCGTCTCCGTGAACTTCGATGTCTTCATGGTCTCCCTCGCCCAGCGGCCCGAATCACACACGCCGCAAAACTGGAATTCCAGCAAAGATCGGTCCGAAATACCGGGGACAGGTCACCGACACCTCTTCGATCCGTTTACGGCAATGCTGACTCTTGCTGTAGCGCTGTAGTCGGCATAAGGGGTGATGCGGCCGTCGACCGCGGTCTTGCGCGGCTTGCCGGCCTTGTTCAGATGTCCATGAATCGCGATGTTGCGGCGTGACGTCGATTCCGCGGATCATGCACGAACTGTGCGAGGTCATAAGCCTTGACGCACGCACACAGTGACGGTCGGCCGTAGCGCTGGACGCTCTTCTCGCCGAATCTGGCGCCGGTCAGGCTTTCGACCTCCAGGTCCATCAGCCGTTGGGCGGCATGAATCAGGTTCGTGTTTTGCGACCGACCCTACCAACGAATCATCAATTACACCGCTAATACCAAGCCGCTGAGTGGCTGACTCTCTGAAGATTCCCGAATCGATCCCGACATGATTCAAGAAGGGCAAACTGAGGGGGTTTGCCATGGGCCACGCTATTCCGGTGCGGACGGACTATACCGCCGGCGAAGTTCGCCGGCTTGCCCCGCGAGCGAAAGATGCTGCGCAGACGCGACGGCTGTTAGCGATTGCGGCGGTGCTCGACGGCGCTTCGCGCGAGGAGGCGGCCAAGATTGGTGGCATGGGATCGTCAGCTGGGTTGATCCGCTTCAACGAACAGGGACCGGACGGCCTCATCAACAAGTCCTCGCCCGGGGGGCGCCCGGCAAGCTAACCGAAGAGCACAAGGCGTTTCTCGCCCGCCTGGTGGAGGACGGGCCGATCCCGGCGGTCCATGGTGTGGTGCGCTGGCGGGCCTGCGATCTGATCATGCGGCTTTACGAGGAGTTCGGGATTTCGGTCTCGGACGATACGGTGTACCGCGCTTTGAAGGAGCTGGGCTTCTCGCATGTGAGCGCCCGGCCCAAGGCCTACAAGCAGGACCCCGAGGCCATCGAGGCGTTCAAAAAAACTTTCCCGCCCGCGTGGCGGAGGTCCGCGCGAAGCTCGCGCCCGGCACTCCGATAGAGGTGTGGTGCCAGGACGAGATGCGCGTTGGCCAGAAGAACAAGCTCACCTATCGCTCGGCCAGGAAGGGCTCACGCCCGCGTGCCATTCACGATCAACGCACCCAGTCGACCTATCTGTTCGGCGCGGTCTGCCCCCGAACTCGGGACGGCTGCCGCTCTGGTGCTGCCGGCCTGCAACAGCGAGGCCATGCACGTGCATCTCGATGAGATCGCAACAAGGTTACTCCCGGCGCGCACGCGATCGTGCTTCTCGATCAAGCCGGCTGGCACGGCGCCAAGGCGCTCAACGTCCCAAGCAACATCTCGCTCATGCCGCTGCCGCCGCGCGCGCCCGAACTCAACGGCCAGGAAAACATCTGGAAGTTCATGCGACAGAACTGGCTCTCAAACCGGATATTCCAATCCTTCGACGATATCGTCGAACACTGCTGCTATGCCTGGAACACCCTCATCGATCAGCCGTGGAAGATCATGTCCGTCGCACGGCGCGATTGGGCCAACGTGGGTTACTCAATGTGAGGATTGGTATAAGCCGCTCGCTGTACGGCGCTAAACAGCTTCGCTATCGCCGATTTACACCACCGCCCGGGACTACCCCACTTAACGCTCGCTTGTAGACAGTCGCAGATGAGAGTTCATCCATTGGATTAAGGCGCTCTCGGGATAGCGAATAACGACCTAGCTTCGTATAAGGTGGGCCGTCGCCGCGCATCCGAGCCTTAGCCAACCACGACGTGCTGAGGCGCAATGAATTGGCCGCCTCCTTTGGGGTGAGCAGGCGCTCGCCGCTGCGTAGCTGCGGAGCCGCGCCATTGCGCGGCTTGCGGCCAGTGGTTTCATGGGTATCCGCC
>JBKPOZ010000172.1:0-5907 GCA_046733355.1 Pseudomonadota bacterium
GAATCACCGTTCGCGCGAGCCATCAATGAGTTTTGCAACAAAATCTGCCAATTCCAGACCTGAGCAAGTGCAGCAAATCGCCTATTTGCCTCGTCAGCGGAGCATCTATTTCGGCTAATGCTCGCAGCGTATTCGGAGGAAATACTGAGTTTCAGTCCGGCACGAACCTAAGTGCAACGCCATTCATGCAATAACGAAGACCCGTGGGCTCAGGACCGTCTTTGAAAACATGTCCGAGATGACCTCCGCAGCGGCGGCAATGCACCTCAGTGCGGACCAAGAAAAAGAAACTGCGGTCCTCTGACGCCTCAACTGGCTCCTCCTGCGTACAACCCTGGTCGGTAAAGTTCACAAGCAGGACATAGGTTGCCATGGCCATCCTCCCTATTCGAGTACTTTGGACCGCGACTTACGATGCGCCTTTTCGCCGTTCGTCGCAAATAGATTGCATTGGCGCAGCGTGCGAGAAAATGGAAGTAGGGCACGCTGCCGGACGGCAGGCGCTATGCCAAGATCACGGGGCCTGAGGGCGCGTCTGATTATCTGATCGAGAACGTCCGTCTTTTACGGAGCAAAGTTCAACCTGCACCATCACCGCGGAAATACCGAGTGCATGAGAGAAGAAGCGTCACCGTCGTTCGCTCGGCGGAGTCACTTTGAGACATGCCGCTCTTCCTGCGCTAACGTCGCTACTCAATCCGCCTGAGGCGCGCTAGACCGAGCTTTGGGCCTTTTTTGCCCGGTGGAAGCGCACTTCATTCAAAGCGGCGGCAGTCCAAACGCGGGATAGCTCGATCAGCTTCTGCCGAGCTTCGGCTTTTTCGGCCGTTTCAGCTTGTCGCAGACACTCACGCGCATAGGCGCGATATTTGTTCGCTTCAAAAGGTATCATCGCACATCACCCAACCTGCCGCTTAACAGGCATTTTTGCCACTCATGCAGTAAGGGAAAAGACCTTCGATGATCTGGGGTCCGCTCAGTGGCTAACGTACCGGACAAAATCGCAATGCGCGATCCTCTCTAGGCCCGACAGCGATCCCCGAAAAGCCTGCTCGCCAGTTCTGCTGAGATTGAAGCAGGGCTGTGATGACAAGCCTCTGACGCTGGCGCATACTGCGTCACCTTGTCACCTTGAGGGTCCCCGGCGGAAGGGTAATCGAGTGCACCGGTCCCGAGCCCCTCATCTGAATGGCGCCGATTACTGAGCCATCATCCTGTATTTGGCCAAGTCCACGCGACCCCTCCGCACAGGTGAAAACAAACTGCTTGCCGGTGACGAATTGCCGAGCAGCTTCGGGGCTCATGGACTGTGCCGCAGCCGGAACAGTTGCAAGCAAGCTCGCAATCGAAAATGCCAGCCTCAAAATCACGTTCGATTCCCCCCAATCCCAACAGGAGCGTATCCCCACTAGCGCTTGGTCGCAGGAGAGTCGCTAAAGGTTCACGCACAGGCACTCAGGTGTTCGCGCACTCAACTGCGGATTGAAATGCCCCTACCGTCTTAACGAGGGCTATGTAGCGATGGGCGCCGGGCCACCCCAGTCAGTACCGCTCACTGCGGCTTCCGAACGCATGTTTCACGCCATTGCGTGCAAAGGCGGTTTCCGCGGCCTTCTTTATTGGATGACCTCTTCTTTTCGTTTCTGCGCGTGACACATGCAGAGAGCTCCGAGTCGCGGCAACGCGCGAGTAACCATTCGCAGATGTTCCGTAGAACCTGCAAAGCAGTTTTAGGATTATGGGGCTAGCGTGTTCTCATCCTCGGGGGAGGCGCTAAATAAGAAGGCCGCGGCGCTCTGGCCCAAGAAGCCGGAGCGCCGCTTCCACAAATACCGCGGAGCTTCACTCTGTCATGGCATCGCGTGCCAATGATCCAGTAATCTGGCGGCGCCGTGCTGCTGAAACACGTGCACTTGCGATACAAGTCAGGGACCAATCCTCACGCACCATAATCCTCGCCGTAGCGGCTCGGTACGAGCGCCTGGCAAATCTCATCGAAGACAAAAGCGGTGCCAGAGGAGACAAGTAGCTTCGGGGACATTGGTGATTTTAGTGGAACCGGCTCGCGGAAGGCGGCGCGCCGAGAAGGCATTGCCGTGAGCACTCTTGGGGCCATCAGGCTCCTAATCCTCGCCGCGATGCTCCTCCTCCTGGTCTGGTCCGTCCGCGTGAAAAAGCCGCCGGGTGTATAATGGAACAGCAGCACTCAGAACACGACATGCGCCAGTTTGCTGAGCGGCTTCTCTTTGATGTGCAGGCGCACGATGGGCGCTTCACGCTGACGCGCACAGTAGACGTACCAGCGCCGGTGCGGCACGAAAACCTCACGTTGAACGAAGCACTGGAGATCCTGGGGACCTGGAAACTACGCGGCCCGCACGGCGGCTGACACAGCGCAAAAATATGAGAAAGCCGCCCGCCATGCGTCAGTACCAGGGGGCGCGTGCGGACAATATAGAGGCAAAGACGAGGTTTCAGTCGAGTGGAGTAAGGTGGGTTGACGCACGCGAGCAAAAAAAGCAGCAGCGGCTCTAAGTTGGGGAAACGGCAGCCGAAGGCGGCTACTGCTGCAGAATTTCCCTCAGGCATGCCCGGCATCAGTCCAAAGCATTTTGTCCAAGCTGAGCATTGGCGCATACCTGCCGATACGGCGCGACGCAAAGCCGAACGAACTATCAACGCTCAGACCAGACAAATGATTCTTAACATGGCCAAGACTTATGACCGTCTGGCCGAGGAAGCAGACTGGGAAAAGCCGCCCGGCGAATGAGCCGCAAGTCTTTGGTGATAGGGCCGAGCTACCGACCGAAGAATTGCTCCGCGGCCTTCATGCGCTACCGGAATCGCCGTGGGCGGATCTCAAGGGAAAGTCTTTGGATGACAGGCCGCTTAGCCAGGCGTCTGAAGGAATACGGCGTCAAGCCCATAGTTGCGCATCTTGCTGAAGTCCGCGCGCTACGCTGTGAGCGCGCCTAGGTCGTCCACGATCGACCAAGCCAAATCAGCATTCCCGGTCTTGCTAGGCGCCCGAGCTTTGCACCGAAGCCCATCGAGCGTCGTCGCGCGGATGTTGGTCATTTCGCGCCCGCTGTCGGCTCCCGGAACTTTTGCTGCCATGCATAACTCCGCTTTTTTGCCCCTCATCAATTTAACCCTCTCAGAAAACGCTCTAGTCCCTAGCGTGGCGCTGAAGATGATCTTAAGTTTTTGCCGAGTGCGGAGTCGGCAGCTCTATGACCGTATATGTCGCGGAACTTTTCCGCATTTGTCCACACACTGTGAAAGCAGGCCCGAACGCGAGCGAAGTGTGAGTGCTGAATCAGCCGATCCGGATTTTCCCCAGCAAGCCGCTTGGCTTACAGAGGTATCGAAACTGGCTGGCCCATCGGACACCGACCAGCGCAATACACAGATTGACAGCAGCGGACGGCCTTCAACGACCTCATCCGAGTCCCTTCATAGGCTTCGCAAACAGGATACCGGTTTCCCGATCGTTTCGAGACGCGGCAGGAACTCTAACCTGTTTACGATTTCATTGGTTGGTTTCACGCTGCTTGCATTAATCCCTGTTATCATCCTCATCCCACAGCACCTCTCGGTTCTTGAGAGTCGCGGAAAGCTGACAAGTGATCGCCCGATTGAGCTGCCACCGCGGGAGTCATTACCGTCGGCAGCCCACACTGTTTCAAAAGAGCCGGAGAAACCGAAATTGAACGTTGAGGGATCGCGCGGCGCCCCGGGGGAGCCCACCCCAATCGGCGTAACAGTACAGGGAGACGTCCGTGGCGCTGTTGTAAATATCAGGGGCTTGCTGCCTGGAATGGAATTGTCAACCGGCCATGCGCTCGGCCCCGATAGCTGGGAGCTGTCCGCCAGCGATCTACAGTATGCTTGGGTCGCGCCTCCGCAAGACTTTACGGGTTCTGTGGACCTTTTCGTCGAGCTGCGCCTGCCCAATGCCCAAGTCACTGATCGTGAGACCATTCATCTCGAATGGATGCGCCCCCCGACCCGCTCGGAACTCGAGACCGAGCCGGAAAGGATTGCGTCACCGAAAGAGATTGAGCCCACACCGCCCATGGCGGGCGCAGTTCCAAACCGCGGAGCCATTACACCGGAACCTACATCACCACAGGATCAACTCCGCCGTAATGTCGAGGGCGCTAAGGGCGCTCGTGAGAGCGGAAAGAACAATTCGCATAGTTCTGGCGGCGTCATACCGCCTGCGCCGCCGGCAAACCCACCTGCCCAGGGCAACACCCATCGCTTCAAAGGATTTTGGGAGTGGTCGCGGTGAGCAACTGACGCGCAGAGACGAACAAAACGCACGTGGCGCTTGCCGCGTGACTTGGCGGACGGGATCGCGGCGGTTGGCAGGATCGCCGGGGAGTGCAAGTCAGGTCAAGCTTGTACTCGCAGAAAAGGCGAGAGCGATGGCTCACAAATTCGAAGTGGGGGACATGGTTGTTCTCAGGCCGGCAGTCAGTCGGAATGTGCCAGGAGGTCTCTATAAAGTGATCAAAGTTCTTCCGGACCGTAATGGGGAGCGTGAGTATCGCATCAAGAGTGCGAATGAATCGCATGAGCGCGTCGCGCAGGAAAGCGAATTGGATCTCGCTTAGACCCGCGTACTTGTCCAAGTTGAATCGTGCCCTGGAGTGGCTTCATAGAGATGCTACATCGTGAAAAGTACGCGAAGCGGCTCGGGCTGCCCATAACCCATTTTAGCGCCCACAGCCTCTTCTCGGAAAGTGGAACAGTGAGGCTTGCTTTGTGAAAAGAGTAGACCGTTGGACCACCACAGGGTAAACACTATGCTCAATCACTGCGATTGTCTGGCAGTGGGCTGATGAGTTTGGGCTAAAAACGGTCGTCTTCGCGAATACCACCCTGGCCGCTGAGCCGGGGTTTTTTATCGCTGCTTTCAGACTCGCGGCGACCTCATTAAGAGAGGAGCTGTCAATGCCACGGCCTTGCCGCCGGGCGCGACTTGAAGCCGGACTTAAGCTAGACATCAACCGCTTGGCGCGTGGGGGCTTCATCAGCCCAGGCGCAAGATCAGGCCCCATCGGCATGCGCTGGGCGCACAGCCATGGTGATTTCACGGACGGCATCATGACCGCCGATATGAGCCAGACCGTACCCCTCCGATGAAGGCCGCCTTGCTCAGTAATTAAAACCGTGAGTCACGTGACTATTCATAGGAGTAGTCACATGACAAGCACTCAAGTGGAGGTGATCACATCGGTTGAGCGCCGTCGGCGGTGGTCGCAGGCGGACAAAGAGCGGCTGGTTGTGGCGTCGCTGGAACCGGGCGCTATGGTTTCCGCCATTGCCCGGGAAGCGGGGATCCATCCGACGCAATTGTATCGATGGCGGCGGCAGTTCTGCGTGCGGCCACAAGCCAGCCCGGCATTTGCCGCGGTGCGAATAGCATCGGAGAGAGGCGCCGCGTCTGGGGTGTGCGCGTCGTCAGGCGCGATCGAGATCGAGTTTGGCTCCGGTGCCCGACTGCGGATCACAGGAGCCGTTGATGCGGCGACAGTATCGGCGGCAGTTGCGGCGATGGCCAGCAATGCAGGGCGGCGATGATCCCGCTGGGGAGCGACGTGCGGGTATGGCTTGCGGCCGGCCACACGGACATGCGCAAGGGCTTCGATGGGCTGGCGCTCCTGGTGCAGGAGACGCTCAAGCGCAATCCGCACAACGGGCATCTGTTCGTGTTCCGCGGCCGGCGCGGTTCTCTGAAAGGTTCTGTGGCACGACGGGCAGGAGGGCGGTTCATCTGGCCATCGACTGCGCCGCAGGACAGCGCCGATCACCTCTTTCGCAAACCGTCCCGGGCCCTTCTCGTCATCCGGAATCGGCGTCGCCGGCGCATCTATGATGCCGCTGATAACGGCCTGC
>JBKPOZ010000173.1:0-64338 GCA_046733355.1 Pseudomonadota bacterium
ATGTGCAATGTGCGCGACTGGACGTTCATGAACTCGCGCGCGAGGGCAACCTACCCCGGTTTGACGAAATATAAAGGCAAGTTATCGTTGCACGCACTTTCTCAGATGGTCGCATCGGACTCAGAGCGTAGATGCTTCGTCGACGACTGCATAGGCAATGCTTGCAACAGCATCGTTCGCCGAATTCTTTTGACATCACCCGAAAATGTCTTTGCGCATCAAAAGTGCCACGAAGGGCTTTTTGACAAATAAGCCATTGAAGTTGTTGGCAGCGGACACTCCTCCCGGGCCCACCATTACGCAGTCGGCCCACGCACCAAGCGCAGCAATAATTGAGACGCATTCGCAGGCCAACATGCTCACTCGCTTCATCTCAGCACGCGCATGAGCAACTCCAAGCGTTGGCTACGAATCTTTTATTCGCTCCTTCTCTGCACCGGCCTTGTATAGGGGGATGCCGCAAGCGCCCGCGCCACGGTCCTCATCGGCAATGATCCGGGAGGCCCGGTAGGCGGCTATATGCAAAGATACGCGTCCATTCGCGATTCCGGCGAGCGCGTCGTTGTGGATGGAGAGTGCCTGTCGGCGTGCACGCTTGTGCTTGCGCTCGTCTCGCGCGAGCGCATTTGTCTCACAACTAATGCGGTATTCGGATTCCATGCGGCCACTGCGCGGAGCGAGTGGCGCTTTCCCGGAGCGGGCAGCGCGGCCACCCGCGCGCTATGGGAGCTCTATCCCGAGCCGGTGCGCAGACTGATCGCCGAGAAGGGAGGCCTATCGGAAACCATGGTCTATTTGAGCGCGAGCGAGCTTGCGCCCACCTTTCCGCTTTGCAAGCCACTGCCGTAGGGTGGGCAAAGGCGCGATGACTCCGTCATTAACACGTGCGCACATCGCGCATTCGCAACGCAGTCAAGCTTGCGCAGACTGCGTAAACTTGTCTGCGTGTGCCCACGCGGAGGGTCAGAGTGCGCGCGATTTTGCGCACCCTACAAGTCCGCCAATAATCTCAGCCGTGCTGACGCAGCAGCGGCTCGTCGACCGCAACGATGGTCTTTCCGATCGGCCACAGCGCGAGACCGGCGAGCTTGAGGTGCGCCCACGCAAAGGGAATCCCGATGATGGTGATGGCCAACAGAATGGCCGTGAGCACATGGGCCAGCGCGAGCCACCAGCCGGCGAACACGAACCAGACGATGTTGCCTAAAAACCCGAGCGGCCCGGTCCCGATGTCCTCCTGTCCCGAATAGGCGGCACGCGAAACGGCTTTCTGGCCGAAGGGCAAGAGCGTGTAAGCCGCGATGTTTATGGCCGCCCAGGCCCACGGCAGGCCGACGATGGTCAGCGCCATGATGAGCGCGGCAATGATCCAGCCGGCCGCCATCCACAGGCCGCCGAAAAGGATCCAGAGCAGATTGAATAAGAGAGAGATGGCGGACATAGATGGCCTCCAGAGTGCCAATGCCTGCACGCAAATGTGCGCGGCACATGTAAATATGGGGGCCGCTTTTTGCTACAGGCTCCTGTAGCCCGGGTTGAGCGCCAGCGAAACCCGGGAAAGCTTTGCGCCAAAAGGTGATCCCGGATTTCGCTCCGCTCAATCCGGGCTACGCCTTCCGCTTGTACAGACCCATGATCGCCGCCTTGGCGAGCGTGCTGAAATGGAGCTGAAATCCGACCACGGCGGCCGATGTATCGGCAGTCACGTCGAGCTTGTCTTTGTCGACTGCGAAGACGGTGAACAGGTAACGGTGCGGGTGATCGCCTGGGGGCGGACAGGGTCCGCCATAACCGGGCGCGCCGAAGTCGGTCCGCGTCTGCAGCGCTCCGGCAGGTAATCGGCCGGCCTTTGCGTTGCCGGCATCGAGCGGCAGCTCGGTTACGTTGGGCGGGAACCACGAGCCAGTGCCAGAAGCCGCTGCCGGTCGGAGCGTCGGGGTCGAAGCAGGTCACGGCGAAGCTTTTGGTTGCGGCCGGCACCCCGGACCAGGCGAGATGGGGCGATTTGTTGCCGCCCGTGCAGCCGAAGCCGTAATCGGCCGAGAGGATATGGTCGCTGCCCAGATAATCGCCGTCCTTGAAGCTGTTACTGGCAATCGCAAATCCCATGCGCCGCTCTCCTCCTTTTGTCGCAAACTTTTGTCCCAAAGGTAATCGATGATCCGGCGCAGGAATAGGTGTACGATTGCGGTGTTTGCAATCCGGCGACAAACCTGCCTCAAGGAGGAGACATCGATGTCTGCAACGATACTGCGGGCTGCGTTGAGCGGCTCTCTCGCATTGGCCTGCGCGGTCCTACTCGCAGGGCCGGCAAACGCGGAAGTGGTCAACCTGAAGGCGACCATGGACGCCAAGAGCGAAGTTCCGCCCAATTCGAGCCCGGCCCATGGCACACTTACCGCAACCTACGACACGAGCAGCAAGAAGCTCTCCTGGAAGGGTAACTATTCCGGACTGACCGGGCCGGCTACCGCGGCGCATTTTCATTCTGGTGAGGCCGGAAAGAACGGTCCCGTGGCCGTTCCGATCACCCCGCCGACCAGTCCCCTCGAGGGCTCGGCTACGCTGAATGATACCCAGGAAGCCGATCTGCTGGCGGGAAAATTTTACGTCAACGTGCACACCGAGGCGAACAAAGGCGGCGAGATCCGTGGCCAGGTAACGAAATAGCATAGGCGCAATAGCGCAGCGTCTTGCGCCGATAAGACGATGAGCAACGCTCAAGGGCGGAATACGCTTGCGCTATTCCGCCCGACGATTTCCCTGCTAATGGGAGCCGCAGTGTGTGCTCTCGTCCACACCGGGGAGGCGGGCGCGCAAATCGAGCGCGCGAACGCCCAACGCGTCGACATCACCATGGTGGACTATGAATTTGTGCCCGAAGAAGTGCGACTTCGCCGCGACGTCACTTACCGGCTGCACCTCGTGAATGCCGGCCGCGAGGGCCACGATTTTACCGCTCCTGATTTTTTCGGCGCCGTCGAGGTCAAAGAGGCCACGGGGCTTAACGAGAGCAAAACTTCCGTCTTCGTCCACCCCGGCCAGACCGCGGACGTGTATTTGGTTGCACGCCGTCCCGGGCTCTTCGAGCTGCATTGCGCCGATCACGATTGGGCGGGAATGACGGCGACAATCCTCGTCGAGTAGCGTCACCGGTCGGAGTCACCACCCTCGAGCGGCGCAACGTCCACATCGGCGACCGGCCACACCGCGGTGACCTCGCAGATGACGCCAATCACCACCAGCACGGCACCGGCGATCACATAGATGCGAATCTTTTCCGGCGTCGCGAAATGAGCGCTCAGGAACGGCAGGTAAAGACCGACAAGAATGCCCGCTCCTGTAAGGACTATTCCGGCGATGAGGACCCATTCCATGGCGAGCGCATCCCTGTTGCTTGGTCTCAAGCAGGATCAGCACAGCATTTGGCATCAACAGGCGGCTATCTGGGTAACACAGGCGAGGCTATTTTCGTAGCCGTAAAAAATCTGGCGGGATGAACCGTGCTGATCGACCGGCTGTGGAAGCCCATCAGCGACATTCTGTTCGGCGATGCGCCCGCCTCCGGCGCGAGCATGGAGGATGCGCGCAAGCGGGCGCAGATTGCTGCTCCGGTGGTTTGGCTGCTCGGCAAAACGGGGGCGGGAAAAACGGCGATCATTGCCGCGCTCAGCGGCGATCCTCGGGCCCAGGTCGGAGAAGGCTTCGAGCCCTGCACCTGGACGGCGTCTTTCTACGATCTTCCGGCGGAGGCGCCCCTCATTCGCTTTCTCGACACCCGCGGAATAGGCGAGCCCAACTACGATCCTGCCGAGGATCTTGCCTGGTGCGAGCAGCACTCGCACGTCGTCCTGGTCGCAATGCAAGTTGCCGATCCGGTTCAGGACCCGGTGCTGCGCGCGTTGCGCGAGGCGCGCCGGCGCCATCGCGACTGGCCGATCGTGGTCGCCCAGACCGGACTGCACCGCCTCTATCCAATCGGCATGATGCACCCGCAGCCATATCCGTTTACCGGAGACGCACAGGATGAGCTCAATCCGCAAGTGCCGCACGGCCTGCGCCAGGCGCTCGCCTATCAGCGCCGGCTGTTCGACGGATTGCCGGGCCCGCCGCCGCGGTTCGTGCCTATCGACTTCACGGTCGCGGAAGACGGGTTTGTGCCGCGCGAGTACGGGCTGGAAATGTTCTGGAGCGCGCTTGAAGAGGCCGGCCCCAACGCTTTCGTGGCGTTGCACCTCGCCCGCGCCGATGCCGAAAGCGATGCCATACGGGCGAAGGCCCGCCCGCTGCTCTATGGGTACGGAGCGGCCGCCGCAGGTGCCGGCGCGGTACCCGTTCCGATCATAGGCATCAGCGGTCTTGCCGGAATTCTGGCGATCACGCTGCGCAGTCTGGCGAGCCGCTACGGAGTGCCATGGACGCCGGGCACTTTTGCTCAATTCAGCGGCGCGGTCGGCGGAGCAACGCTCGCCTGGTGGGGCTTGCGCTACGGCGCGCGTGAAATTCTCAAGCTCGTGCCCGTTGTCGGCACGGTCGCCGCCGGCGCCATGAATGCGGCTGCGGCCTTCGGTTTGACCGTGGGCATTGGGGAGGCGGCGTGTGTTTGGCTCGGTTACCGCCGCCGCGGGCTGAGCGCGCCCAATGAGGAGGTGCGCCGCGCTTTTAGCAACGGTTTGGCGGCGGGTCTGCGACAGGCGAAGATGCCCCAGCGCCCGGAGTCCCGCGCATGAGGTTGGACAAAATCCTGCGCCAGCGCTGGCCCGAAGTGCTGCTCGTCACCACGCTCACGCTTCCCTGGGTCGCCTTGCTCGCGCTCGGCTCGCTGTGGCTGTGGCAACACGGGCATGTGTGGGTTTGGGCGAGCGCGGCGGCCGCGCTCTCGTTGCTGGCGTGGCCGCTGGCGCGGCTCGCCCGGCGACGCAGCAACGCGCAAACGCGTACCGAGCTGGACGACCGTGCCGAGCCGTCCCGCGAGTGGAACGTGCGCGAGCGCGAGGCTTGGCCCGACGTGCTCGCCATCGCCGACAACACTACGCCATTTTCCTTCACCGAGATCGATCCGCTGCTCGAGGCGGCGCGAAAGGTCATTGAGGCGGTCGCGCATCGACTGCATCCGGAAACGCATACGCCATGGGCGCAATTCACCGTTCCGGAGCTCCTGCTGGTCACGGAGCGCGTGTCGCGAGAACTGCGCCGGGATGCTCTGCGCTTTCCCTTTATCAGGGAGTGGAAGTTTGGCAGCGTTCTGTGGTTCAAGCACATGGTCGACCGCTATGAGCCGGTATGGACCGTCGGCTACAGCCTTTGGCGCGTCGCCCGCTTCTGGAATCCCGCCGCGGCTGTCGGTCGGGAGATCAGCCGGGCCCTCGACGACAGATTTGCATCGATTCTCGTGGACCGGCTGCGCGCCCGCGCGACACAGGCGTTCGTGCTCGAAGTCGGCCACGCCGCCATTGACCTGTACTCCGGGCGCCTAGCGCTCTCGGAAGAGGAGCTGCGACTCGCGCAGGAGCGCGATGCAGCATCCACCGCGGTTGCAGTCGCGCCGGTGCGCATCCTCCTGGCGGGTCAGGTCAATGCAGGCAAGTCGAGCCTGCTGAATGCCTTGGCGCAGGAGGTTCGGTCCGCCGTGGGCCCCTTGCCGACGACCTCCGATGCCGCGGAATATTCGCTGGATGTCGAAGGGCAGCCGTCCATCACCATCGTCGACATGCCCGGGCTTGACGATGACAGGGCGCCGCCCTCGGGCCTGCTGGCGCAGGCGGCGCGCGCGGACCTCGTCATGTGGGTCGCCTCGGCGACGCAACCTGCCCGCGCCATTGACCGCAAGGCCCTCGATGAATTCCGCGCCTGGGCGCAGGCGCAGCTTGCGCGTCGTCCGCCGCCGCTTATTCTGGCGCTCACGCATGTCGATGAGCTGCGCCCCGCCAGCGAGTGGGCGCCACCTTATGATATTTCCGCGCCCGAGCGACCGAAAGCGCGGGCGATGCGAGCCGCGATGGATGCAGTTGCGCGCGCACTCGGTGTGCCCATGGACGCGATCGTGCCGGTAGCGATCCCGCCTGCGCAGGCGCCTTACAATATCGATGCTTTATGGGCGCGCATTGCCGCGGAGCTGGATGAGGCCAAGCTGGTGCAGCTCGATCGGCTGCGCCTTGGCGGCGGCGGACTGAAACTGCGCGAGCTTGCTGAGCAGCTCGGCAATGCCGGCCGTTTCATTATGCGGGGCCTGATTCAGAGCGGATAACCGGCTTTTACTCCGCTGATCGCCAGCCAAGCTTTAGCCGCTCAGGCCACACGCTTCTTCCACCTCGTGCTTAGCCCCTCGCAGGCCAGCGCGACCACGCGCGGGATCGGCCTTGAGCCTGAGCGATAATGCGCGATCATTCGGCGCGATAGTCCCAGCGCATCTGCCGCTGCATTTAATGACAGGCCGTGTGCCGCCATCCAGGCTGCAAACTGCTCGGGCGCCCATCTTCCTCCCTGCTCGCATGCAAGCTCGTAAAGCTGGTCGGCGCCCATATCGATGTCGCCGGGCCAGTTGACGGCGTGGCCCCACGGATCAGCTTTGGCCTTGCCGAACAGCGCCCCGTTTCGCAGCGGCGCATAAAGCTTGAACCGTTTGATGAGAGGTGAAACATCTACCGGCAACTTTCCCCTGTGCTCCATTCGACTTGCAGCGTCATCGGCGGCTTGGCCTTAACCGCGCGGATCAGAGGCGGTTTGCTCATCGGACGATCTCCTTCCATTTCGCCATGAGTCGTGCCCGGTTGGCCGCGATCCACATCAGCGGCTGTTTTAGCCTGCGCGCAGGGCGCACCGTTCCCGTTACGAGGAGCGTCTCGACCGCGCACCGGTTGCCGTCCCCGAACTCTATCTGAACGTGCGGCGGCCAGTGATCGCGCGGATCAGATGGCGACCCGGCAGCCGGGAAACTGCTTGAGCTTTCACCAGATCAATATTTTGTGCACCCTTCACAAGAGCGGCGCGATATAGTGCCGATGTCGGCAGCGTGAGCGGTCTCGGTAGGCGACTTCGGATACGAGCGTCACACCGACATGAGCAAACAGCAACGCTGTCTGTTGGTAGCGGGGGCCGGGATCGAACCGGCGACCTACGGATTATGATTCCGCCGCTCTGACCAGCTGAGCTACCCCGCCACGTGCGCCGAATGGGCAAGAGATAAGGCATCTCCCAAGCGTTTCCAAGCGCAGGCGCGCGCGCTCCAACCCTGCAATTCTGCGCCCTCCACGCTATATAGACCCACAAAATGTGCGGCCGTTTCACACGCAAATACACCTGGCGCGAGCTGTGGGAATTGTATCATCTCACCTCCCCCGCCGCGAACCTCGAGCCACGCTACAACGTATGCCCGACGACGGACATCGACACCGTGATCATGCGCCATGGCGAGCGCGTGCTCGCGCCCATGCGCTGGGGCCTGGTGCCGGCCTGGTGGAGCAAGCCGCTCAAGGAGCTCAGGGCCGCGACCTTCAACGCGCGCGCCGAGACCGTTGCGGAGAAGCCGTTCTTTCGCGAAGCTTTCAGGCGCGGTCGCTGTCTCATTCCCGTGTCCGGCTATTACGAATGGGAGGACACGCCGGCCGGCAAGCACCCCCACTATTTCACCGCGCGTGACGGCTCGCCCATCCTGACTATCGCCGGGCTGTGGGATGAGTGGATCGACATCGAGAGCAAAAAACCGTTGCGCTCGAGCTGCATGCTCATCACCGGGGCAAACGATTTTGTGGGCGAAGTGCACGACCGCATGCCCGTGCTGCTGCAGCCCGACCATTTCGATGCGTGGCTGTCAGGCAAGGCTGGGCTCGAGCTGCTCAAGCCGGCCGCAAACGATCTGCTCCAGCGTTGGCCGGTATCCAAGCGCGTGAACAGCTCGCGCGCTGCGGATGACGATGCAACGCTGATTGAGCTTGCGGCAGCGTAGCGCGGTTGGATAGGTTGAACGAAGTGAAACCCATCATCGCGTTGATGGGTTTCGCTCCCGCTCACCCATCCTACATGGCGATCGCGCCTTCATACGCTCGAAGCGTATGAGCGAGAAATGGCCGAGCGGCGGCATGGCACGCCGCTCGATGAGCCGGATGTCAGGATGCGATGCGGCCCACTCTGCCAGCCGCCGCCAGGGAAATTCGGATCGCCAGCCCAGCTGCCGCGCAATCGGCGCAAACCCCTGTTCGAAGCTGCGGCGCAAGCCGCGCTCGGCGCCCAGATGATTGATGAGGATGATCTCGCCGCCTGGTCTCGTCACGCGCACGAATTCGTTGAGCGCTGTTTCCGGCTCCGGCAGAGCCGTCACCACATATTGCGCAACGACCGCGTCAAACAGACTGTCTGGAAGGGCCAGGCGACTCGCGTCCATGACAGCAAGCCCCGCCACGTGAGCAAGCGCGTGCCGCAGAACGCGCTGCTGCGCCTTGCGCAGCATCGGCTCCGAGTAATCGACTCCGATCACCCGGCTGCATGAAGGGTAATCGAGGAGCGAGATGCCGGTGCCAATCCCCACATCGAGCACACGGCCGCCCAGCCGCGCAGCCGCAGCGATGGATGCCCTGCGGCCGGCAGCGAACACGGCTCCGAACACAAAATCATAGACCGGCGCCCAGCGCGCATAGGCCTTGGCTACGGTATTGATGTCGATGTCCGCCATGCCCCCTTCGACTCGGCGGAGCGGCTATGCGGGCGCCGCGGAAACGGTGCGTGCTGCGCGCTGCGACAGTGCCGCCGGCACGGCGCTGCGGATGAAACCGCCGCCCAGCACGCGTGCCTGCCCCTCGGCCGCATCATAGAAGACACAGGCCTGACCGGGCGAGACGCCCTCCTCGCTCTCGACAAGATCAACTTCCACCCCGTCGGCACCCCGACTGAGCCATGCCGGCTGCGGCGGCCGGGTTGAGCGTACTTTGACAAAAACCTCGTGCCAGCCGGCGCACAGGGCAAGGTCGAGATCGCCCTCGCCGAGCCAGTTCACATCGCGCAGCTTGATGCGGCTGGTGCGCAAAGCCTCGCGCGGGCCGACCACAACGCGGCGTGCGGATGCATCGAGGCGAACCACGTACAACGGATACCCGGCGGCCACCCCCAAACCCCGGCGTTGGCCGACCGTGAAGTGAATGATGCCCGAATGCGAGCCCAGTACGCGCCCCTCGATGTCGACAATCTCCCCGGGCAGCGACGAGCCGGGCTTCAGGCGCTCGATCACCTCGCTGTAGCGGCCCGTCGGCACAAAGCAGATGTCCTGGCTGTCGTGTTTCTCCGCAACCGGAAGCGCGAACTCCCTGGCCAGCTGCCGGGTCTCGGCTTTGCTCAGATCGCCGAGAGGGAAACGCAGCGCATCGAGCTGCGCACGCGTTGTCGCGAACAGGAAATAGCTCTGGTCGCGCTCGCCTTCACGCGCCCGGTAGAGCGCACGACCGCCGCTCGGCAGCGCGCGCGACACCACATAGTGTCCCGTCGCGAGCACGCTCGCACCGAGCTCGCGCGCGGTGCTCAGCAGATCGCGGAACTTGATCGATTGGTTGCACTCTACGCAGGGTACTGGCGTCTCGCCGGCCACGTAGCTGTCCGCGAACTGCTCGATGACCATTTCCCGGAAGCGATTCTCGTAGTCGAGAACGTAATGGGGAATGCCGAGCCGATCAGCCACGGCGCGCGCATCGTAGATGTCCTGCCCGGCGCAACAGGCGCCGGGCCGGTGCAGCGCGGCACCATGGTCGTACAGCTGCAGGGTCACTCCAATAACGTCATAGCCCTGCGCCTTGAGCAGCGCCGCCGTGACCGACGAATCAACGCCGCCCGACATGGCCACCACCACGCGGGTATTCGGCGGGCAATCATCGAGGGCGGGGCGATCGAGCATGCACTCTGTCCGACGTTATGCAGGCGACGCACGCATGCCGCCGTATTATAGGCACTCGCTGCCGCTGCTGCACCGTCTTAACGCAATTGAAAGGATGCGCTTAGGCAAATTTTAAGCCGGGCCCGGTAGATTTGCACCCGAGTTTGTCAGTCGAGTGCGTGAGTTTGCTCATGACTGAGCCCGTTCGACCCAGGGCCAAGTACGTCATCGGACCCGACGGCAGTCCGCTGACCATCGCCGATCTGCCGGCGCCCGGCACCAAACGCTGGGTCATTCGGCGCAAGGCCGAGGTGGTCGCGGCCGTGCGCGGCGGCCTGCTTTCGCTCGAGGAAGCCTGCAGCCGCTATACGCTCACGGTGGAGGAATTCCTCTCCTGGCAATACTCCATCGACCAGCACGGCCTGGCCGGCCTGCGCACCACGCGCATTCAACAGTACCGGCATTAGCCTTCTCTCATTACGTCGTCATGGCCGGGCTTGTCCCGGCCATCCACGTCTTTGTGGCCTGAGGAAAAACGTGGATGCCCGGCACAAGGCCGGGCATGACAGTGGAATGTCTTGCCATTAACCCGGCGGTAACTGCGAAGCAGGCAGTTCTCGCACGGTGGAGCTGTCTGCACGGGGATGCAACGCGCCGTGACACCCAATGTCGCAAGCGGCTTTGAAGCAAGCGGCGTGGAAGGCCTCGTTGGGCGCACGCTGTTCGAGGTCGAGCGCAAGCTGATTCTCAAGACGCTCGAGCACTGTGAGGGTAATCGCACGCGCGCGGCGCGCGTGCTTGGCATCTCGTTGCGCACCCTGCGCAACAAGTTGCGCGACTATGCGGCGACAGGCATAAGCGTGCCTGCTCCCCGTCCCTCGCAGAGCCGTCCGCATGAATGCTCCCGGCTTTGAAAACGCGCTGATCGTTGGTGCCGGCTCGGGCCTGAGCGCTTCGCTTGCGCGCCTGTTCGCCAAGCAAGGCATCAGGGTCGCACTGGCGGCGCGCAGCACGGATGATCTGGCTGCGCTTGCCAAGGAGACCGGCGCGCATGTCTTTGCCTGCGACGCCAGCGCACGCGCAAGTGTCGAGCGGCTGTTTGCCGACGTCGATCGCGCGCTGGGCTCGCCGCAGATCGTCATCTATAACGCGAGCGCACGCGCGCGCGGCCCCTTCATCGAGCTTGATCCCGGCGAGGTGGAAAGGGCGCTCGCGGTGACCGCCTTCGGCGGCTTTCTCGTCGGCCAGCAGGCGGCGCAGCGCATGGTGCCGAATGGACACGGCGCAATCCTCTTCACCGGCGCCTCGGCCAGCGTGAAGGGCTATCCGCAATCGGCGCCGTTCGCGATGGGGAAGTTCGCGCTGCGCGGCCTCGCCCAGAGCATGGCGCGGGAGCTTGCGCCGCTTGGCATTCATGTCGCCCATGTCGTCGTCGATGGAGCGATCAGGAGCCCGCAGCGTCTCGATCCACCCGATCGCCCCGACAGCTTCCTCGATCCCGACGCGATTGCGGCAAACTACCTCCACCTGATTCACCAGCCGCGCAGCGCCTGGACCTGGGAGATCGAGCTGCGCCCCTGGGTCGAGAAGTTTTAGTGGCCCGCATGAGCGAAGCGAGATGCGGGGAGGAAACCCCGGATATCGCTGCGCTCATCCGGGCTACATGGCTTTAGCTCAGTTCTCGAGTCCCATCGGCACGTTCTTGTTCTCGCTTTTGAGCTGCATGCCCGCCATCAGCGCCATGGTCTCCATCAGCGCCGCAAAGTCCTTTTGCAGATATTCCTCCGCGTCCGGCTTGCGCGTGGCGGCGCCGAAATGGGTTTGCAGCACTTCGCGGGTGGCGGCGGTCACCGGCATCGGCACGTCCCATTCGCGGCTGAGCTCGAGCCCAAGATCGAGATCCTTGCGCAAAAGCTCGGGCGTGAAAGTCGTCGTCCAGTCGAGATTGACCAGAGCCGGGGTTTTGTAGCGCGTGAACATCGAGCCCATGACGCTGTTGTTCATGAAGGCGAGAAAGGCGTGGCGCGGCACGCCCATCTTGTTGGCAAGCAGCGTGATCTCGATCAGGTTCTCGATAACGACCCCGAGCATCACGTTGTGCGCGATCTTGCACACGCGGGCGAGCTCGCCTTCGCCGACGTAGGAGACGCCCTGCGGCGCGATCGCTTCCAGAATCGGCGTGATCTTCTTGCAGGCCGCCTCGTTTCCGGAGATCACGGCGGAAAGCCTGCCGGCCTTGATCACCTTGGCATTGCCGCTCACCGGCGCGGCAACGAACTCGCTTCCCAGCTGGCTCAAGCGGTCGCGGATGTGGGCCGACTCCTCGACCGAAATGGTCGAGCAGTCGACAAAGATCTTCGGAATCTTTCCGCCGTGTCCGGTGATGCTGTTTTTTCCGAAATAGACCTGATCGAGATCCTTGCCGGTCGAGACGATGGAGAACACCACGTCCGCGTCTTTGATCTCGAGGAGATTGTCCCGGATCGTGGCACCGAGCTTCGCCAGCGGCTCGGCCTTGGCCCGCGTGCGGTTCCAGACGGCGACGTCGTAGCCGGCCTTCAACAGGCGCTCGATCATGGGGTAGCCCATGCGTCCCGTGCCGATCCACGCGATCTTTTCCTTGCTCACTGCCACATTCTCCTTGCATTGCGGGCGTCACCTTAGACTAATCGCTCCAAGGGAGGCAAAGGAGCACTCATGTTTGTCGCGGAAGGACGACCGCTGGGACAGTCCAGCAGCGGACCGGTGACCTGGAACTTCAATCTGCTCGCCCATCACGAGCTCGACGGGTTCGGCGGCATGGGCGAAGGCATGTCGGTTCAGATCGCGCCCGACGGGCGCCGCATCCTTTGGCTCGCACACGAGAGCGCGCCCAAGAACTTCACTGCTGTCGATGTTTCCGATCCGCGCCAGCCGAACATCGTGGTGCAGACCGATTTGCCGCATGCCTACATGCGCTCGAATTCGCTCGAGACGTGCGGCAATCTGATGGCGGTCGCCTATCAGACGCAAAAACCCGGGCAGCAGCCGGCCGGCTTCGAACTGTTTGACATCTCGCAACCCGAGCGGCCGCGCTCAATTTCTTTTTACGACTGCTCGGGGATTGCCTCCCGCGGCGTGCACCAGCTCTGGTTCTGTGACGGCGAATACGTGCACGCGGCCGCAGGCGCGGCTGACTTTACCCCAACACATGCATTGGATGATCAGTTCTATCGCTGCTTCGACGTGCGCAATCCATCGAAACCTGCGGAGGTCGGACGCTGGTGGATGCCCGGCTCGCGCCAGGGCGACAGCGCGGCGCCACCACCGCGCCATGCGCTCGACAAGGGCTATCGCGCGCACAACACGAATGTCTATCCGCAAAAGCCGGACCGCTGCTATCTCGCCTACATCGATGGCGGCATGTTCATTCTCGACATCGCCGACCAGTCGCGGCCCAAGGTGGTGTCGCACTGGACAAATTCGCCGCCGTATACGGGCTTCATGCACACAGCGATGCCGCTCTTCGAGCGCGGTCTGGTGGTAGTGACCGATGAATCGACTGAGGACAACGCCGCCGACTGGCCGAAGCTCATCTGGATCCTTGATGCGCGCGCGGAGCAAAATCTCGTTCCCATTTCCACCTGCCCAATGCCCGATCCAAAGGACTTCGCGCATGCGGGCCGCTTCGGGGCGCACAACATCCACGAGAACGTGCCACTGCCCACCGCTTGGCAACCGGAAAACATCGTGCTCGGCACGTTCTTCAATGGCGGGCTGCGCGCCTATGACATCTCGAACGCCTATGCGCCCACGGAGGTCGGCGTATTCATTCCGCCCGCCCCTGCCCGCGCTCCGACCGGCACCATTCAGCTCAACGATGTGTTCGTGGACGAGCGCGGCATCGTTTATACCGTCGACCGGCACGCGGGCGGCCTCTACATCCTCGAGATGAATTTCTGAATCCAAATGGGGTAAGGTGTAGGATGGGTTGAGGCGCGGAGCGCCGAAACCCATCATCCGTCGAAAGGAATCGGTGGGTTTCGCTTCGCTCAATCCACCCTACGAATCCGTGCCATGCTCGCTCGTTCGCTCGAGGAAGCCCTCGCACCCATTGCCAACGGCTGCGTGCTCGCGGTGCCCCGCGACCCGTCGGGCGTCGCGATGGAAGCGACGCGCGCGCTGATCAGACGCGGCGTGAAAGACCTGCATCTGATCACGGTGCCCACATCGAGCCTGCAGGCCGACCTGCTCATCGGCGCGGGGGCGGTGGCGCACATCGAGACATCGGCGGTAAGCCTCGGCGAATTCGGACCGGCGCCGCGTTTCACCGCCGCAGTCGTGGCGGGCAGCATCAGAGTGAAGGATACGACGTGCCCGGCGCTGCACGCCGCATTGCAGGCGACGGAAAAAGGCGTGCCTTTCATCCCGCTGCGCGGCCTGATCGGCTCGGACGTGCTCGCGCACCGGTCCGACTGGAAGGTGACCAACAATCCCTTTGGCGAGAATGATCCAATCGTATTACTGCCGGCGATCAGACCCGATGTCGCCCTCTTTCACGCCGCCATGGCGGATCGGCACGGCAACGTATGGATCGGGCGCGACCGCGAGCTTGCGGTGATGGCACACGCGGCGGCAAAGACCGTTGTCACGGTCGAACGCCTGCACGATGGCAACCTGCTCGATGATCCCCATCTCGCGGCAGGAACGTTGAGCGGCTTTTATGTGGATAGCGTTGCGGTGGCGGCTCGCGGATGCTGGCCGCTCGCACTTGCCCACGATTATCCCGCCGACCGCGCTCACCTGCAAGAATATGTGCGCCTCGCCGCGACCACCGAAGGCTTCGCGCGCTATCTCGATCAGTACGTGCTCGCCAAACGTGCGGCTCCTCCACTCGTCACCCGCGGGCTTGACCCGCGGGTCCATCTTTCTTCGCAAGAAGATGGATTGCCGGGACAAGCCCGGCAATGACGACGAGAATGTTTGCACAACAATACCGCGACGAAGAGCTGCTGGCCGATGTGATCGCGGCCCTGATTGGGCAGGTGCGTCACGTCGCGGTCGGCAATGCATCGCCCATTCCGGCTGCGGCCGCATTGCTCGCTCGCGCGCGCGGACACGGCAGGCCGTGCGTCTCGCTGCTCGGCAGTCGCCGGCACACGTTCTTCACTGACGGCGGGCGCGAATTGTTCGACTGCGCCGGCCAGGGCCGCATCGACGTCTTCTTTCTCTCGGGCGGCCAGATCGACGGACAAGCGAACATCAATCTCGTGAGCGTCGGCGTCTACGAGCATCCGAAAGTGCGTTTTCCCGGCTCGTTCGGCTCGGCCTATCTGTATTATGTCGTCCCAAAGGTCATCCTGTTCCGGCTGGATCACACGCGCCGCACGCTCGTCGAGAAAGTGGATTTCGTCAGCGCGCCCGGGATCACTCCCGCGAATGTTTACCGGCCCGGCGGACCCATTGCGCTGGTCACCAGCCGCTGCCTGTTCAGCTTTGATCGCGAGCGCGGGCGCTTCCACCTCGTGAGCGTGCATCCCGGTCACACGCAGGCCGAGATCGCCGAACAGACCGGCTTCGATTTCGATTGCGCAGAACGCGTGCCGTTCACGCCTGCTCCGTCCGCCGAGACCCTGCGCCTGCTGCGCTCCGAAATTGCGCCACAACTCGCCGAAACCTATCCGCGTTTTGCGCAGGAGGTGTTCGGTGTCGCTCTGGCAGGGTAGCGCCGCTTTGGCCCATTCGGTAAATCTCACTTGCTGCAGGATGGGTTGAGCGAAGCGAAACCCATCACCATTCCAGAAAACCAATGGCGCGTTATACGGCGCTGCGCGCCTGAGCCACCCCAGGGAGGACGCGCGTGGAAAAGGTCGAAGTGGCGGTGATCGGCACCGGGTGGTGCGGCGGCATCCGTGCCGAAACGCTTGCACGCTCGGCTCTGGTCGATCGACTGCACATTTGTGAGATCCGTCCCGACCGCCTCGCCGAGGTGAAGGCGCTCACCAGGCCCGCGTCCGCTACGCTCGATTACAGAGATATTCTGAACAACCCGGCGATCTCGGTGGTGTATGTCTGCACCACGCCCGAGCAGAACCACTATCCGATTGCGCGCGATTGCCTCAAAGCCGGCAAGAACGTGCTCCTCGAAAAGCCCATTGCGATGCAGCTGTGGGAGGCGGACGAGCTGATCACGCTGGCAAAGCGCGGGCAGCTCAAATTCACCATCGGCTATTCGCAAAGATTCAATCCCAAATTCGCCTACGCCAAGAAGAAGATCACGGACGGCACGCTCGGCAAGGTGGTCTCGGTCATGGTCAGCCGGCACCTGAGCCGCGGCCTCGGTGCCAAGATCGCAAAGCGGGTGCGACTCTCTCCGGTGGTCATGGAGTCGACGCACGATCTGGACTTTGTCTTTTGGCTCCTTGAGCCGGCGAAACCCGTGCGCGTCTACAGCCAGGGCGCATACGGCTACATGCAGGCGGTCAACGGCTCCTACGATATCATGTGGTCCCTCGTGACCATGGACAACGGCATGGTTGTGACCATCGGCGGCGGCTGGAACCTGCCGCCCAGCTATCCGAATTATTGCGCGACCTGGGTCGAGATAACCGGCACCGAAGGCGCGCTCATTCTCGACGACACCCATCGCGACAACTGGCTCAACACGGTTGCGGACGGCACGCGCTTTCCGATGTCGACGATGCCGGGCGAGCAGGTCCATCATGTATTCGCGGGGCAGATGGGACCCGAGACGATTCATTTTCTCGAGGCTTGCATTCGCGACAAGCCGGTCATGGTAACGCCCGAGAGCGCGCGCATGGTGATGGAGACCTACACGGCGGCCGATCTTTCCGCCGAGCGCAATGCGCCCGTCGATTTGCCGCTTTCCAACGAGGCGCTCTCCGCCGTCGCCGATATGGCCGAGGCGAATGCATGAGAAAGCAACCGAAACCGCTCGGGCTGGCCATCGTTGGCGCAGGCCGCGTGGGGCTGTTTCGCGGCGAGGTCGCCGCGCGTCATCCAGCAGTGCAGTGGATCGGCATCGCCGAGAAAAATCACAACCGCGGCGTGTTCGTCGCGGACAAGATCGGCGCCGATTTCGTCACGCAAGACCACCGCGAGCTGCTCAAGCGCCCGGAAGTGACCTGCGCGATCATCGCCACCGACGAGCACCTTCACGTGGATCCGATCATGGCGGCGGTGGAGCGTGGCGCGCCCATGCTCATCGAGAAGCCGCTCGCCACCGAGCTTGCCGAATCGGCACGCGTGCTCAAGGCGATCACGGACGCCAGGCTCGATGTGGTCGTCGGCTATACACAGCGCTTCCGCCGCAAATGGCTGGGACCGAAGGAGAAGGTGCGCACAGGCGCGCTCGGCGACGTCACCATGGTGACTTCGCGCGCCTTCATGAACCGGCTCGTCGCCATCGACAATTACAAGCGCACCGATGAGCCGAAATCGATCTCGCCCATGGTGATCTCGGGCACGCACGCGCTCGACATCGTCATGTGGTATCTGGAAACGAAGACTCCGGTGGAGTGTTACGCACGCTCGATCGATAAGGTGCTGGGGCCCACCTATCAGGGCATCGATGCCACCGCCGGGATGATCATGTTCGCGGACGGTACCGTCTATCATCTCAATATTTCCTGGGCGCTGCCAGTCACCTGGCCGGGCGCGGTGTACAGTCTCGAAGTGGGCATCACCGGCACCGAAGGCGTGCTCACCATCGATGATACCCATCGCGACATCGTGCTTGCAGTCAGCTCGCCGCAGAACGAAGGCTACGCGCCGGATCAGCGCCGGCTCGTCGATTTCATGGGCAGCTACCCGCCCGGCGACATGGCGCTCGGCGAACTGCGCGGACCCATGCGGGAAGAGACCGACTCCTGGCTCAATCGGGTTGCGCTCGGCATCCCGACGCAGGCAGCGACGGCGGCGGAGGCACACAACCGCTTGATGCTGACCAAGGCGCTTGATCTTTCGGCAAAGCGCAAGCAGGCCGTGCGGCTGCCGCTCGAACCGGACGAGGAACGCGCCGCCGCATGAGTCGAGCTTCCGGCGACAGCTGAGATGGATACGAAGACGCGCGAAAGCCGCCCAAGCCCGCGGGTGGAAGACGACGCCCTCGTCCGCGGATCGGGCCGCTTCATCGCCGATGCGCCCATGCCGGATCAGGTGATCGGCTTTTTCCTCCGCTCGCCTCATGCCTTTGCCGACATCCGTTCCATCGACACCGAAGTCGCACGCGCAGCGCCCGGCGTCGTCGCCGTGCTTACCGCGGCCGACATGGAGCAGGTCGGCAATGTCTCCCAGCATCCGCCGCTTGTCGGGCGCAGCGGCGGCAAGCTGATCGTGCCGCGCCGTCCTGCGCTTGCGGGTGCGACCGTGCGGCACGTCGGCGAGCCGGTCGCCCTCGTTGTCGCCGAGACGCTCGCGGGCGCGCAGGATGCGGCCGAGCTCATCCTGGTGGATTACGCCGAGCGCGCTCCTGTCGTCGACGTGCGTGCGGCAGTGCGCCCGGACGCGCCGCAGATATGGCCGGAAGCGCCCGGCAATGTCGCGGTGGACTGGCCGGGGCCGGCTGAGAATCCGGACGCCAATGCGCGGGCCGTCGACGCAGCCTTTGCATCGGCTACGCACGTGGCGCGTGTTTCCGCCGTGCAGCAAAGGATCATGGTGGCGTCCATGGAGCCGCGCGGCGCCACCGCGGCCTACGACAAGTCAAGCGACAGCTATTTCCTGCGCTGCTGCTCGCAGAGCGCGCGCGTGTTGCGCGACGGCATGGCAACGGTGCTCGGCGTCCCCAACGAACGCCTGCGTGTCGTTACCGAGGATGTCGGCGGCGCGTTCGGTCTCAAGACCGGACCCTATCCGGAATATGCAGCGATATGCGTGGCCGCGCGCAAAATTGGACGGCCGGTGCACTGGATGTCGAGCCGCGCCGAGGCTTTTCTCAGCGACAATCACGCGCGCGACACCTATGACGAGGCGGAGCTCGCGATCGACGGACGCGGCAGGTTTCTCGCGCTGCGCATCCGGCATGCCGCAAATATGGGCGCCTACATCGGAGCGGTGGGTGCGCATATCCAGGTGTTTAATTTTTCGCGCTGCCTGCCCTGCATGTACGATATCCCGCTGATCGACGTCGGCGTGCGTTGCATTTTCACCAATACGACACCGACGGCGCCCTATCGCGGCGCGGGCCGTCCCGAAGCAAATTTTCTCGTTGAGCGAACGGTCGAAGAAGCCGCCCGCATCACCGGCATCGACCCCGCCAGGCTGCGCCGGCGTAATTTCATCAAGCCGTCCGCAATGCCGTACAAAACGCCAGTGGGCACCACCATCGACAGCGGCGAGTTCGAGGCGCTGCTCGACGAGGCGCTGGCACTGGCTGAGTACGAGCATCTCAAGCAACGCAAGCGCGCATCCGCCAGGCGCGGCCGCTTTCGCGGGCTGGGCATCTCCTGCATGCTGGAGCATTCGGGCGCGGCTCCCCTGGAAGCTGCATCGCTCGCTTTTCCAGGCGGCGAGAAGCTCGTGCTCGGCTTGAACGTGCAGTCGACCGGCCAGGGTCACGCCACCACGTTTCCTCTGGTCCTGGCAGAACGCCTCGGTATTTCTGCGAGGCAAATCGAACACCGCCACGGAGATTCGGCGCTGGAGCTTGCGGGCTATGCCTCTGTCGGCTCCCGCGGCGCGATGGTGGTGAGCCACACGATGCTCAAAGTGGCCGACGCGATGCTCGCCAAGGCCAAGCCGATCGCCGCGACCGTGCTCGAAGCGGCCGAGGCCGACATCGAGTACGGGGACGGCCGTTTCAATGTGGTGGGAACGGATCGCACCATCTCGCTGTTCGATGTCGCCGCGCGCGCGAGGGAGATGAAACAGCGCGGTGAAATAGCCGAGGACCTCGACACGAAAGGCACCGCCGAAACACCCCTTACATTTCCAAACGGGTGTCACATCGCCGAAATTGAAATCGATCCGGCGACAGGCGAGATCGACCTTACGAGCTATGTAGCGGTCGACGATTGCGGCAATGCGCTCAATCCCATGATTGTCGAAGGCCAGGTGCACGGATCCGTGGCGCAGGGCCTGGGTCAGGCGCTGTGGGAGAAAGCCGTCTATGACAACGAGAGTGGGCAGCTCATCACCGGCTCGTTCATGGACTATCCGATCCCGCACCCCCTGGACATGCCGGCGATAAAAGATGCCCTGCGGCTCGTTCCCGCACGCACCAATCCGTTAGGCGTGAAAGGCGCGGGCGAAGCGGGCACCACCGCCGCCATTGCCGCCGTGATGAACGCAATTGCCGATGCGATCCCGGGCGGCGCCGGCGCGCAACTCGACATGCCCGCTACGCGCGAGAAGGTCTGGCGCGCCTGCCGCGCCGCGGTGGCTTAAACCCTCAACGTCATGGCTGCTTGTCACGGCCATCCACGTCTTGTTCCTAAAAAAACGTGGATGCGCGGGCCAAGCCCGCGCATGACGTGCGCTGCTTAGGCCTGCGAGATGAACTTCGTGTTGAGGTAGGCGCTTAGGCCCTCGATGCCGCCTTCGCTGCCGTGCCCCGACTCTTTGACGCCGCCGAACGGCGTCTCCGGAGTGGACACCGCAACGGAGTTGACGCCCACCATGCCCGACTCGATTGCGTCGCCGATGGCGGTAGCCGTCGCGTTCGAAGTGGTGAAGGCATACGCCGCCAAGCCAAACGGCAGCGAATTCGCGCGCTCGACCACTTCATCGAACGTCTTGAATGTCACGATCGGCGCCACGGGCCCGAACGGCTCCTGGGTCATGATCATGGAATCGTCGGGCACATCCGTGACCACCGTCGGCTCGTAGAAATAACCCTGGTTGCCGTGGCGCTTGCCGCCCGTGACCACATTGCCGCCGCGGCTCTTGGCGTCCGCGACGAACTTCTCCATGGCATCGACGCGCCGGACGTTGGCCATCGGTCCCATGGTGATGCCTTTCTCCATGCCGTCGCCAAGCTTGATGCCTTTGGCATATTCGGTAAAGCGGGACAGGAACTTCTTGTAGACCGGCTCTTGCACATAAAAGCGCGTCGGCGAGATGCAGACCTGGCCGGCATTGCGAAATTTGAACGCCGCAATGGTGTCGGCCGCCTTGTCGGGATCAGCGTCGGCAAACACCACGACCGGAGAATGCCCGCCCAGCTCCATGGTGGTGCGCTTCATGCCTTTGGCCGCGAGCGCCGCGAGATGCTTGCCGACCGGAATGGACCCGGTGAAGGAAATCTTGCGCACCTCGTCCTTGGCCAGCAGATGCTCCGAAACCTCCGACGGCACGCCGAACACAAGGTTGAGGACGCCCGCGGGCAAGCCGGCATCGATAAAGCAACGCACCAGCTCGACACACGACCCCGGCGTCTCCTCGGATGCCTTGAGAATGAGCGCGCAACCCGCCGCCAACGCGCCACCAACCTTGCGCGTCGGCGTGAGCACGGGGAAATTCCACGGCGTAAACGCCGCGACGATGCCCACCGGCTCAGGGATCACCAGCTGGCGCGTTCCCTTCGCGCGTCCGGGCACGATCCGGCCGTAGCTGCGCCGTCCTTCTTCGGCATACCAGTCGATGATGTCGGCAGAAGTGGTGACCTCGGCGCGCGCTTCGGGGTAAGTCTTACCCTGCTCCTGCACCAGAACTTTTGAAATAGCGTCATAACGCTCGCGCAGCAGATCGGCGGCCTTGTGCATGATCTTTGCGCGGTCATAGGGAGATGTCGCGCGCCACACGGCGAAGCCTTTCTTCGCGGCGGCAAGCGCCTCATCGAGCTCGGCCTTGCTCGCATGGGGCAGTTGCGCCAGCGGCTTGCCGGTCGCGGGATTGAGCACCTCCTCGCTGTTGCGGTTGCCGCCGTTGAGCCACTTGCCGCCGATATAGAGCCCGAGTTCCGTATACATGAGCGCCTCGCAATTTCAGGATGTTGAATATGGGAATTCCGTGCTGCAGTTAGCATAGGCGTCTGCGCAATGCACGTTGCCGCGGTCAGCCCATCGCCAGCGCGACCGCGCAGGTGGTGACGATGTCATCCACGCTCGCGCCGCGCGACAGATCGCTGATCGGTTTGGCAAAGCCCTGCAGAAAAGGCCCGATCGCCTTCGCTCCCCCGAGCCATTGCGTGAGCTTGTAGCCGATATTGCCGGCATCGAGATCGGGAAAGATCAGCACATTCGCCTGCCCCGCCACCGCGCTCGGCGCCTTTATCTTCTTCTGAGCGACCGCGGGAACCAGCGCAGCATCGGCCTGTAGCTCGCCGTCGACGAGCAGCCGCGGCGCTCGTTCGCGCAGAATCGCGACAGCGCGATGCACCTTGTCCACCTTCTCGTGTTGCGCGCTGCCATGCGTCGAGAAAGAGAGCAGGGCGACGCGTGCAGGCTCATGCAGCAGCTTCTCGGCGCTCGCTGCGGAGGCCATGGCAATGTCGGCAAGCTCCTCCGGGGTTGGCGCGGCGTTCACCGCACAATCGGCAAACACAAACGCCCTCTCGCCTCGGCCCAGGAAATCCGGCACCATGATGAGAAAATAGCTCGAGGGCAGCGCAATCCCGGGCGCAAGCCCGATCGTCAACAGCCCCGCTTCGATCACGCGCCGCGTCGGATTCTGTGCGCCCGCCACCATGACGGCGGCATCGCCTTGGCGCACCATCATGCCGCCGAAATAAAGTGGCCTCGCCACCAGCCTGCAGGCCATGCCGGATGTCATTGACGGCCGACTGGCGGCGCAGGCGGACGCATAGCACTCCAATCGCGCGTTGCGGCGCGGATCGATCATCTCGATTCCGGAGACATCGAGCATCGAGCGGGCCGCCGTCTGCGCTATTGTCTCCTCGCTGCCGAGAAGGATGGGAAGGGCGAGTTTTTCCTCGCGCAGCCGGCAGGCGGCGGCGAGCACGCGCTCGTCCTCGCCCTCGGGTAGCGCAACCTTGCGCAAGTCGGCGCGTGCGTGATTAAAAACCTCGCCGAGCAAATCCATCAGGGTCAGCTTAACAAACATAATCGTGCCCAGAGGCATCCATGGCGGAAACGACCGAGGCCATCAAGATTCATCGGGGATTGAAAGGTGTCTATTTCGAGCGGTCAGCATGCACTTTCATCGACGGCAGGGCCGGCGACCTGCGTTACCGCGGCTATTCCATTCATGATCTCGCCGAGCATTCAAGCTTCGAGGAGACCGCGTGGCTGCTCCTGCACGGCGACTTACCCAGCGCGGCGCAGCTTTCCGCGTTCGACGGCGATCTGAAAGCGGCCCGCAGCCTGCCTGAGCCGATCTACGGCGTCATCCGGTTTATGAAATCCGCGCATCCGATGGACACCTTGCGCACCGCGGTCTCGGCGCTCTCCGCTTTTGATTCTGACGTGGCCGACAATTCCCGCGAGGCGGTGTTGCGCAAGGCCATTCGCCTCACCTCGCAGGTCGCCATGATCGTGACCGCGCATTCGCGCATCCGCGAGGGCCGCGAGCCGGTATCGCCCGATCGGGCGCTGAGCCATGCCGCCAATCTGCTGTGGATGCTGAAAGGCAAGAAGCCGAGCGCCGACGCCGCGCAGCTCATCGATCGCGATCTCGTTCTGCACGCGGAGCATGGGTCGAACGCCTCCTCGTTCGCGGCGCGCGTGGTGGTTGGCACCGCGGCCAATCTGCACGCCGCGATCACCGCAGCGATTGCCGCACTGTCCGGTCCCGCCCACGGCGGCGCCGCGGAAGACGTCATGAAGATGGCGGAAGAAATCGGCGATCCGGCGCGCGCCGCAGAATACGTGCGCGCAAAGCGCAAGGCGGGCGAGCCGGTCACCGGGTTCGGCCATCGCGTCTACCGCGCCGAAGATCCGCGCGCGCGGCACATGCGCGCAGGCGTAGAGAAGCTGTCAAAGGAAATGGGCGAGCCTCGCTGGTACGAAATTCTGCAAGCGGTGGTACAGGCGATGGCGCCTTACGCGCGCCACGGCGTCAACGTGAACGTCGATTTCTATTCCGGCGTCGTCTATCACCTGCTCGGCATTCCGCGGGATCTGTTCGTGCCGATCTTTGCGGTGGGAAGGGTGCCGGGATGGGTGGTCCAGGTGCTCGAACAAATAGAAAATAACATTCTGATCCGCCCTTTGACGCTCTACAACGGACCCGAGCGGCGCAGCTATCGACCCGTTGCGCAGCGGTAACGAGTTCGCGCGTGGCGTTGCGGGCACGAGGTTGGTCTGCTTAGGGGGTGTCAGGCCCGCAATCACGGCACTAACCGGAACCAATCCGGCAATTCAGGGAGGATAATGTGCGCATCCCGCGCCAGCTTGTTCTATCAAGCCTCGCTTGTCTCGTCCTGACGCTCGCGCCCCCGGCAGCGCGCGCCGAGTACCCGGAGCGTCCCATCGAGCTGATTGTTCCTTGGGGACCAGGCGGTGGCGCGGATCAACTTGCACGTCTCGTGAGCAAGCTGGCGGAGCCGCTGCTCGGCCAGGGCATTCCGGTGGTTAACGTGCCCGGCGCGACCGGCGCAACCGGCATGGTCAAGCTTCTCTCCGCACCCGCCGACGGATATTCGACCGCCATCTACATCGCTGACACGCACGTGCTCCTTGCCGGAAAAAACCCGCGCTGGAGCATGAATGACATCACCCCGGTCGCGGTGATGCTCCAGGGGCCGTCGTTCATTTTCGTTGCCGAGGGAAGCCGTTTCAAAACCTGGCAGGACTTCGAAAGCGAAGCGCGCGCCAACCCCGGCAAGCTGAAGATCGCAACGCTTGGCTTTGGCAGCGTCGACGACTTGTCGATCGGCACAATCGAGCGCAGCAAAGGCTTGAAGTTTGTGCAGGTGCCGTTCGCCAAGCCAAGCGAACGCTACGTCTCAATCCTCGGCAACCATGCAGACGCGCTCTATGAGCAGGCCGGCGACGTCGCATCCTTCCTCAATAATCACCAGATGCGCCCGTTGCTGATTTTCGGAAAGGAGCGCCTGGGCGCGTTCAAGGACACGCCATCCTCCTATGACCTGGGCATCCATGTGGCATTGCCCCAGTTCCGTTCCATCGTCGTGCGCGCCGGCACCCCCGCGAACGTCGTACAGAAGCTGTCCGATGTCTTGAGCAGGATCGCGCAGACCGACGAATACAGGAAATTCTTAGCCGATCAGTTTGCACATTCGGACAGCTTCAAGGGCGCGGCGGAGGCGGGCCCGTTCGTCGCTCAACAGCTCGATGAGATGAAGAACGCCATGGCGCCGAAATAGTCAGCAACATGGACAAGGCGCTGTTTCGCTCCACCTTGCCTTACCTGATCGGGCTCGCCATCGCGGCCGCGCTCTACATCGATGCTGGAACATTCGAGTACACGGCACGGCCGGGCGCGCTTGGCCCGGACGCCTGGCCGCGCCTCGCCATCCTCCTCATGGGGGGCTCGTGTGTGTTCGAGCTGGCCCGGCGCGTGATGGTTGCCAACAAGGATGCGACCGGTTTTCTCGAAGCATTCGATCGTGAGCCCGCAACCGAGGAAGCCCAGCCGGTCTATCCGCGTCTGGTCATCGGCGGCGTGGCGCTGATGGGATTATACGCGGTGCTTGTTCCGGTCTTCGGCTTCATTGTTGCGACATTCTTCTTCCTTGCGGCGTTCATGTATGTGGGCGGGTATCGCGCACACGGTGCGATTTGGGCTGCCAGCACCGCAGTCACGCTGTTCTGTGGAATTCTTTTTCTGCGCATTGCCTACGTGTCGCTGCCGCGCGGCATCGAGCCGTTTGATCGTGTGACCGACGTTTTCCTCGCCATCCCGAGTCTGTGGTGAGCGCATAATGGATATCGTTACGCAGCTGGCCGCGGGTTTCGTGCACTGCCTCACGCCGCTTAACCTTGCCATGCTGTTCATCGGCATCGTCATCGGCCTGCTCATCGGCGTGCTTCCAGGATTGACACTGGTGATGGGCGTCGCGCTGGCTCTGCCGTTCACCTACAAAATGGACGTCACCGCCTCCATTGTTCTGCTCAGCGCCATGTACGTCTCCGGAACGTACGGGGGCGCGTTTACGGCGATTCTTTTCCGCATCCCGGGCGAGCCGATCGATGTGCCCATGCTATGGGACGGTTACACCATGGGCCGCAAAGGCAGGCCCGCCAAGGCGCTGGGCTGGACGCTCGTGGCGGCGCTGGGAGGCGGGCTGCTGTCCGCAGTCGTCATGGTCGCACTCACGCAGCCCCTTGCCACATTCGCGCTGCGGTTTTCCTCACCGGAATATTTCGTCATCGTCATGTTCGGTCTGCTCAGCGTCGTGGCGATCGGCAGAGGCTCGCTGGCCAATGCCTTCATCAGCATGAGCGTGGGCCTCCTGATCTCGTCGGTGGGCGTCGATCCGATGTACGGGACCTATCGTTTCACGTTCGGGTTGCCCATTCTCGCCGACGGAATCGAATTTCTCGTCGTCATGGTCGGCGCCTACGGGGTCGGCGAGGTGCTCACGCGTCTTGAGAGCGGGTTCGGCACAAAGCCGGTCGACAAGATCTCGAATGCGCGCACCGAGCTTCCCACGCTCAAGGAGCTCAAGGACATCAAGGGTATGTTTTTTCGATCGTCCGTCGTCGGCGATCTGATCGGTCTTCTGCCCGGCGCCGGCGCCACCATTGCGTCTTTCGTGAGCTATGGGATCGAGGCGAGATTCGGCAGGAAACGGGATCAGATGGGGACCGGCATCGCCGAAGGGATCGTCGCGCCCCAGGCCGCGGCGACCGCGTCGGTCGGCGGCGCCATGGTTCACCTGTTGGCACTCGGTATTCCGGGGAGCGGCGCCACCGCGGTCATCCTCGGAGCCTTCATGCTGCACGGCATTCAGCCCGGCCCCCAGGTCCTCGTGAGCTCAGCCGGTATGGTATACACCGTCTTCGCGTCGCTCTTTCTCGGCCTCGCGCTCATGTGCGCCATCGGATATTTCGCGATCCGGCCGCTGGTGAAAATTCTCGACTTTCCCGAAGCAGTCGTTTCCGCCTACGTGCTCATTCTCTGCTTCATCGGCGCTTTGTCGATCCGTAACAACGTCACCGACCTGTGGCTCATCATCGTATTCGGTGTGCTGGGCTACGGTTTCGAGCGTCTGAAATTTCCCATATCACCTCTGGTATTGGGCGCCATTCTTGGCCCGATTGCCGAGGAAGCTTTCATGAACACCATGATCAGTTTTTCCAATGACTGGACCGTGTTTTTCACCCGTCCCATTTCGGGCACCATCGTCGCCTTGACGGCGATCGTGCTTTTGCTTCCATTCGTGCAGCATCTGATGCAGCGCGTTGCGCGCGGCTTCCGGCTGCAGCAAAGCGAGCCAAGATAATCCACGGAATCGCAGGAGCAGGTTCGATGAAAATGACGACCGAAGAGGCCTTCGTAAAAGTGCTGCAGATGCATGGCATTGAGCATGTGTTCGGCATCATCGGCTCGGCCTTCATGCCGATCTCCGACCTTTTTCCGGCGGCCGGCATCACCTTCTGGGATGTTGCCCACGAAGCCAATGGCGCGCTGATCTGCGACGGCTTCACGCGCTCGACCGGCAAGATGGGGATGGTGATCGCGCAGAACGGTCCCGGCATCACTAATTTCGTCACCGCGATAAAGACGGCCTACTGGAATCACACGCCGATGCTGCTGGTAACGCCGCAGGCCGCGAACAAGACGATCGGCCAGGGCGGCTTTCAGGAAGTCGAGCAAATGGCGCTGTTCCGCGACATGGTCGGATATCAGGAAGAGGTGCGCGATCCTTCGCGCATTGCCGAAGTGCTCAATCGCGTGATTTCGAAAGCCAAGCGTCTGTCGGCGCCGGCGCAGATCAACGTGCCGCGCGACTATTGGACTCAGGTCGTGGACATCAATCTGCCGGCGATCATTGACTTCGAGCCGCCGGCCGGAGGCGCGCACGCCATCAGCGAGGCGGCAAAGCTGCTCTGTGGAGCGAAATTCCCGGTGATCCTTTCAGGCGCAGGCGTCGTGCTTGCCAACGCAATTCCCGAATGCGTCGCGCTTGCCGAGAGGCTCGATGCGCCTGTCTGCAACAACTATCAGCACAACGACAGCTTTCCGGGCAGCCATCGACTGGCGGTCGGGCCGCTCGGCTATAACGGATCGAAAGCCGCGATGGAGCTCATCGCCAAGGCTGACGTGGTGCTCGCGCTCGGCACGCGGCTCAATCCGTTCTCGACCTTGCCGGGCTACGGCATCGATTATTGGCCGAAGAATGCGAAGGTCATCCAGGTCGACATCAATCCTGACCGCATCGGACTGACGAAGCCGGTTACGGTCGGCATCTGCGGCGATGCGAAGCTCGTGACCAAAGGCATTCTTGCTCAGCTGGCGCCATCGGCGGGAAATGCCGGGCGCGAGGAGCGCAAAGCGCTGATTCATACGACGAGGTCCAAGTGGTTGCAGACCCTTTCGAGCATGGATCATGAGGATGATGACCCGGGCACCACCTGGAACGAGGACGCACGCAAACGCGAGCCTGACCGCATGTCGCCGCGGCAGGCGTGGCGAGCCATCCAGGCTGGACTGCCGAAGGACGCGATTATCTCGAGTGACATCGGCAACAATTGTGCTATCGGCAACGCCTATCCGACATTCGATCAGGCCCGCAAATATCTGGCGCCCGGCCTGTTCGGACCATGCGGCTACGGGTTTCCCTCGATCATCGGCGCCAAGATCGGCAATCCCGACACGCCTTGCGTCGGTTTCGCTGGTGACGGCGCGTTCGGAATTTCCATGAACGAGATGACGTCGATTGGCCGCGAGGAGTGGCCCGGCATCACCATGGTGGTGTTTCGCAACTATCAGTGGGGCGCCGAAAAACGTAACTCCATCCTCTGGTACAGCAACAATTTCGTCGGCACCGAGCTGAACCCGCATCTGAGCTATGCCAAGCTTGCCGAAGGATGCGGTCTTAAAGGCGTCACGGTCCGCACCCAGCGCGAGCTCACTGATGCGCTGCGCGAATCGTGCGAAGCGCAGAAGAAGCGGGTGACTACGTTCATCGAGGTGATCTTGAACCAGGAGTTGGGCGAACCGTTCCGGCGTGACGCCATGAAGGCGCCGACGGTGGTGGCCGGCATCCGGCGCGAGGATATGCGCCCGCAGCAGGCGGCGTAGCACTGAGTCTTGTTTGACCGTTTGTTTGAGGCCTGGCGGCAAACTCGGCGAAGTTCCCTCTCCCATAGGGAGAGGGTTAGGGTGAGGGGCTAAAGCACCTGATGTAACCCCCTCACCCCAACCCTCTCCCCGACGATGGGGAGAGGGGGGCGCGCCGGAGTTTCTTGCCTGCGATTAGCTACACAATTGCGGAGAGCTGAGCATGACGGTCGCAGCGAAACCAAAACCGGAGTCGAGTGTATCCGAGGTGGTCCAGGGACTCGTTCACCGCGCGCGCGCTGCCATGGAAAGCTTTGCGCAGGCCGATCAGGCGCGAGTCGATGAAGCGGTGACGGCGCTCGCCTGGTCGCTCTACAAGCCGGAGCATGCAAAGGAGCTGGCGGCGCTCGCAGTGGCCGACACCGGCCTCGGCAACGTGCCGGACAAGGTCATCAAGAAGCAACGCAAAACCTTCGGCACGTTGCGCGATCTCCTCCGCGTAAAGACCGTCGGCGTCATCGAGGAGGACAAAGCGCGCGGTATCGTCAAATACGCCAAGCCCGTCGGCGTTGTCGCCGCCATCACCCCTTCGACCAATCCAGGCGCCACGCCGGTGAACAAGGCGATGATGGCCATCAAGGGCCGCAACGCCATTATCATCGCCGCTTCCCCCGCCGGAATGAAAACGACCGGGCGCACAGTCGATTACATGCGCGCGGAGCTCAAGAAAATTGGCTTGCCCGAGAACCTCGTGCAAATCCTGCCGCCGCCGGCCTCGAAGGAGATGACGCAGGCGCTGATGCAGCAAGCTGACCTGGTCGTCGCCACCGGGTCCGCGGACAACGTGCGCCGTGCCTACTCGAGCGGAACGCCGGCCATTGGCGTGGGCACCGGCAACGTGCCGGTCATTATCGACGAAACCGCGGACCTCGACGATGCGGCGCAAAAGATCTGCGCTTCGAAAATCTTTGATAACGCGACCTCCTGCTCATCAGAGAACTCCGTCGTCGTTCTGGACGCAATCCATGAGCAGGCGATCGCTGCGCTCGAGCGCGCCGGCGGTTACATGGCTTCTCCGCTTGAAAAGGAGCGGATCCAGCGCACCCTGTGGCAGGACGGCAAGCTCAATCGTCATCTGATTGCGCGCGATGCCGATGTGCTCGCGCGCGCATTCGCTCTGCCCGCGACAGCCGAGCAGAAGAAATTCTTCATGGTCGAGGAGAGCGGCGTCGGCCGCAGTTTCCCGTTCTCAGGCGAGAAGCTGTCGCTGGTGCTTACCGTCTACCGAGCAAAGGATTTCGAAGCCGCCATGGCGCGCGTCAAAGAAATCCTCGCGCATCAGGGGCGCGGTCATTCCTGCGGGCTTCATACCAAGAAGCTTGATCGTGCGGAAAAACTGGCGGAAGAGCTCGACGTGGTGCGCGTGCTCGTCAATCAGGCGCACACCTTCGGCAATGGTGGCGGCTTCGACAACGGGCTCAACTTCACCTTGAGCATGGGATGCGGCACCTGGGGCGGCAACAGCATCACCGAGAACCTCAACTACCGGAATTTCATCAATATCACCCACCTGGTGACCACGATTCCCGAGGACAAGCCGTCCGAAGAAGAGCTGTTTGGCCGCTACTGGGCCAAATACGGCCGCTAGTGCCCCGCATGAATTTCGAGGAGCACGCGGCGAAGTCGCTGGTGCTGATGCCCGCCGGTATAACGGTCCCAAGGGGCATATTGTGCAGCACTCCGGTCGAAACAGCAGATGCTGTGCGGGCAATCGGGCCCGCCGTGATCAAGGCACAAGTTGCTGCCGGCAAGCGTGGCAAGGCGGGTGGCATTCGCCGGGCCAACACGCCGGAGGAAGCGCAGCACGCCGCTGCTGCGATCCTGGGCATGACCATCGGCGAGTACAAAGTCGAACGCCTCCTGGTCGAGCAGCAGGCGCAGATTGCACGCGAATTCTATGCCGCGGTGCTCCACGATACGGCGGCGCGCAAGCCCCTTGTGCTCTTCTCGACCGAAGGCGGCATGGACATCGAGGAAGTCGCCGCTGGCAGGCCTGATGCGATTAAGCGATTATTTGTTGACATCGAGAGCACGCCGGGAGCGGTCGATTTTGCGCTGATGCTTGCCGGGCTGGCGCTTGGCGGTGTGGAACGAGACATCGCCGATATTCTCGCGCGCCTCTATGCCGCTTACCGGCAGCGTGATGCCGAGTTGCTCGAAATCAACCCGCTTGCGCACCTCAAAGACGGGCGCCTGCTCGCGCTTGACTGCAAATTCGTCCTCGACGATGGCGCAACCTTCCGGCAGCAGGATCTCGTCTCGTTCGCGTCCCCTGCTCCGATGACGGCGCTCGAACAACGTGCCGCAGAAAACGAGCTGAAATTCATCCAGCTCGACGGCAATGTCGGCGTGCTGGCGAACGGGGCCGGGCTGACCATGACCACCATGGATGTGATTCGCCATTTCGGCGGCCGCCCCGCCAATTTTCTGGAAATCGGCGGCGAAGCCTATACCAAATCGGCGGTTGCGCTGGATCTGGTTCTTTCCAATCCAGGCGTGAAAAGTCTGGTCATCAATTTCTGCGGCGCGTTTGCCCGCACCGACGTCATGGCCGAAGGCGTGGTGCAGGCGTGGCAGGCGCGCAGGCCGGACATCCCGGTGTTCTTTTCCATTCACGGCACCGGCGAAGATGCAGCCATTGCGCTCGTGCGCGGCCGGCTCGGCATTGAGCCCTATGATCTCATGGAAGACGCGATCGCGGCAGCGGTGCAGGCAGCGCAATGATCGTGCGCAAGCACAACAAGGTGGTCGTGCTCGGCATCAGCGGGCGGCAAGGCACGTTCTGGACGGAAAAGATGCTTGCCTACGGCACACAGGTCGTCGCCGGCGTGCATCCGAAGCGCGCGGGCGAGCGTCACTGCAATGTGCCGATCTTTGCGTCGACCCTCGACGCCGTGCGGGAAACCGGCGCCGATGTTGCGGTGCTGTTCATTCCTCCCGCGAATGCGCGGGAGGCAGCGATTTCAGCAAGTGAAGCAGGCATCAAGCTCCTGGTCGTGCTCACGGAGCACATTCCGGCGCAGGATTTCATGATCATGCATGCGGTGGCTACCCGAAACGGCACCCGCATTATCGGCCCCAACACCTCCGGGCTTGTCACACCGGGCGAGTGCTTCGTCGGCATCATGCCGGCATTCGAACCGAGTGTGTTCAAGCCCGGCCCGGTTGGCGTGATTTCACGCAGCGGCAGCCTTGGCACGCTCATGTGCCTCAAGCTCACGCAATCGGGCATCGGCCAGTCGGCCTTCATCGGCATTGGCGGCGATCCGATGCTGGGCACCACGACGCGCGAGGCGCTGGCCGCGCTCGACCGTGACCCGAAAACCGAGGCGGTCGTCATCGTCGGCGAAATCGGCGGCACCATGGAAGAAGACGCGGCCGAATACGCCAGAATGATGCGCAAGCCGGTTGCCGCCTTCATCGCCGGAGCCGCCTCCCCGCCGGGCAAGAAAATGGGCCACGCAGGCGCGATCGTCAGCGGCAATCGAGGCAGTTATGCGGGCAAGCGCAAGGCGCTGGAGGCCGCCGGCGTGATCGTCGTTCACACGCCCGCGCAGATCGCAGACGCCTTGACCCGCCGAGGCGCGACTGCACTTATCGGCGCGTGTCCTGCATGATCATGTCCGACGCCTTCTCGCCGATCATGACCGCCGGCAGATGGGTGTTGCCGGAGACGAGTGTCGGCATGATCGAGCAATCAGCGACCCAGAGTCCCTCAACGCCGCGTACGCGCAGTTGCGGATCGAGCACTGCCGCGTCGTCGATCCCCATGCGGCACGTCCCCGCCGGGTGAAAAATCGTCGCGCCGTTGCGGCGTGCGAAGCCGAGCAAATCGGCTTCGGTTTGAACGTCGGGCCCAGGGGTTACTTCGGCCGCCACGTAATCGGCCAGCGGCTTCGTGCGCGCGAGTTGGCGGGCGAACAAGATGGCACGCACCGCGCAGGCGCGGTCGCTTTCGGTCGCGAGATAGTTTGCGCGGATGCGCGGGCGCACCATGGGATCGGCCGAGGCGAGCTCGATGCGTCCGCGGCTCTCCGGACGCAACTGACACACTGATAGCGTAAAGCCGGAAAACTCGTGCGCCGTGCCGCCGGCCATGTCGGCACTGAGGGTCGCCACGTGAAACTGGATGTCCGGCCGCGTTACACCAGGCATGACGCGCGCGAACAGCCCGCCCTGATTGATGCCGACCGCGAGCGGACCGCCTCGATAGAGCATCCATTCAAGACCCATGCCTAGCCGTCCGAGAAGAGAGCGCAGTTGATCGTTCGTGGTGATCGGCTTCGAGCAGCGATAGATCAGACGGAGCTGCAAGTGATCCTGCAGGTTCTCGCCGACCGCCGGCCGATCGACCACGACCGGAATACGGTATTGCCGCAGTGCCGCGGCAGGACCAATTCCCGAAAGCATGAGCAGGTGCGGTGACTGCACTGCTCCGGCGCAGACAATTACGCCTCGTCTCGCTCGAACAAACGAGTCCTCTCCGCCGATGCAGCATTCAATTCCGATCGCGCGTGCTTGCTCGAACACCACGCGCTTCGCGAGCGCGCCGGTGATCACCCGCAGATTTCTCCTCCTTCGCGCCGGGCGCAGATACGCGTCGGCCGCGGAGATGCGCCAGCCGTTCCTGGTGGTCAGCTGATAATATCCGGCGCCCTCCTGCCGCTCGCCATTGAAGTCCTCCGTGCGCGGGATGCCGTGCGCCTGTGCCGCAGCGATGAAGGCTTCGATCAGCTCATGTTTTCGCTTGATGCTGGCGACCGGGATCGGCCCATGGCCGCCGTGCAGCTGGCTTTCTGCGTGATCAGGGTTGCTTTCCGATTTGATGAAATACGGCAGCACCTCGTTCCAGGACCAGCCGGCATTTCCAAGCTTCGCCCAACGATCGTAATCTTCCGGCTGACCACGTATTGCGATGAGACCATTGATGGAGCTCGATCCGCCGAGCACCCGGCCGCGCGGCCAATAGATCTTGCGACCGTCCATATTGGGCTCGGGCTCGGTGTAGAACTTCCAGTTCACGACCGGATCCCACATTGTGCGGCCGTAACCGATTGGCAGCCATATCCATAAGCGGCGGTCGTGCGGACCGGCCTCGAGCAGGGCCACAGTGTTGCGTGCATCTGCGGAAAGCCGGTTGGCGAGGACGCAGCCGGCGGAGCCCGCGCCGACGATGACGAAGTCGAACTCGTCGAAGCTCATGAAGTATCGTTGGGAGCAAAGATCATGCGGTCAAATAGCCGCCATCGACGGGCAGAGTAATGCCAGTTACGTAGCCAGCCTGCTCCGAAACCAGAAACAGCACGGCCGCGGCAATATCTTCCGGCCGGGCGAGCCGTCCCATCGGGATCTTTCGCAACGCGCCTTCCAAATATTGTGGCAGGTGCTTCCGCGTCATGCCGGTTTCGGCGAGGCCTGGAGCAATGGCATTGACCGTAATTCCCATTGAGGCCCACTCGCGAGCGAGGCCCATGGTCAGCGCAACAACACCTGCTTTGGAGACGCCGTACAGCGTGTTGCCGATTACCCCTCCCCCGCGCATCGCCGACACTGAAGCGATATTGACAATCCGGCCCCAGCGCTGGCGTGCCATTACAGGAACTGCCGCGCGCGAAACATGCACGACCGAGGCGACGTTTACTTGAGACACATCGTCCCAATCGGTCGTTTTCGATTCAAGCACAGTTCCGGTCTTCAGGATGCCGGCATTATTGACCAGGATGTCCAGACGGCCGTGCTGCCGCACAATTGCATCGACAGCGGCTTCAATGCTGCGCGCATCGCTCACGTCAAGTTCCGCCGCGGCCTGATGTCGCCCCCGCTGCGAACAAAGCCCCGCGGTTTCTTCCGCGGCGGCAAGCGCCACATCGGTGGGTACAACCGTGCACCGCTCCGAGGCCAACGCGATGGCAATGGCGCGGCCCAGACCCCCTCCCGCGCCCGTGACCACGGCAACTTTTCCGTCAATGCCCAGATCCACGTCGGCCTCGACTTCCGCCAACACTGAGCCCCACCGCAAGCGGAAGCTGCATTTGACACTGCGTGGCTTCCATAGGACTAATGGGACGCAAATAACATCAAAAATCGCGAGGAGACGCCATGACTTCTTCCAGACCGAAGAGGCGCAGCAAGTTTTTACATCATTTAGGGCGGCGCGAGTTCCTTGTGTCCACCGCAAACGTGCTGGGCAGTCTCGCACTCGGAGATGTTGCTGCACTCAGCGCCGCGAAAGCCGAGGGCGGCACAGGAGCGGCCAAATTCACACATTGGGGATGGCCGCAGCCCTATGAACAGATTTCCCAAAAATCGAAGCAGTGGCTCGAGAGCAAGGGCTGGTGGCCGCTGAATGCCGGATGGGTTGTCGTCTGGTCCGGCGAGGAGATGATCAACAACATCTTGGAGCGCGAAAAGCTCCTTGAGAAGCGCGGCATAGAGATGAAATGGCAGGCCTTTGTCGCCGCCGGCTTCTCCAACGAGGCATTCATTCCCGGGCGCATTCAGCTCGCCAGCACCGGGGGCTTGGGAGTCCTCGCTTTGCTGAGCAACAAGGTCCCAACCAGCGCGCTCGCGGTGCACTCGCCGGGGATTACCCACGCAGCGACGGTGCCGCTCGACTCTCCGCTCAAGAGCCTCGCCGATCTCAAAGGCGCTAGGGTGCTCAAGAGGCCCGCAGTCGTAGGCACAACGACCGGCTCAACCAATCACTTCGCCTTCATTGCTGCCGCGCACTATCTCGGCCTCACGGAAAACCAGGACTTCACGCTGCGCAGCACGCCGCCCGGCGACCTCGCGACCGGGCCGAAAGGCCTCGACGTCTATACGATCTGGGAGCCTCACGTTTCCTATTCGACCGACGTCCTGAAAGTCACGCGCCTGCTCGAGAGTCTCGATCCGTATTACATCTACAGCGGGTACTACTATGCGCGGCAGGAGATCGAGGAGAACGCCCCCGACGTCGTGCAGCTGTTGACCGACGCCTTCATCGAGGCGGTATTGTGGGCCAAGGCGAATCTGGACAAAGCCGTTGATCAGCTGATGAGCAATCCCGCTTACGGTCGGCTCAATCGCGACCTCATCAAACACATGTCCGAACGTTACCTGTTCTGGCCCAAGCCGACTGTCTACTACCCGTTCGATGATATCAATGGCATTTGGCCGAAAGAAGAAGCGCGCATCAGCGATTGGGCATTCGAGACAGGGGCAGCAAAGAACAAAGTGACGGCGAATGATTGGCTGAATGTGCGCCGCACCCGTTACATGCGCACGACATTCGACAAGCTGGGCTGGAAGGTTCCTGCCCGACCTCCGTTCCTGCCGCCGGACTTTGGGGGAGTAGGCAATCTGCCTTACAAGCCATATGCCGCAGCGCTGCTCCATGGTCCGGCCCTTTTCCCGGAGCCCGGCGAGCTGACGAAGCCGTGGAGCTTCATGGGTAAGACTTACCAGCCATCATGAGCGTTGCTCCCTTTCCGCAGAATGCGGGGGGCCGCGAGGCGCCAAAGCCAGAAGTCGCGCTTGCCGCTTCCATGGTGCCGCCGGCGCGGCCGCGATGGATGCGAGTGCTCAATGAGCTGTCGCATCTCTGGTTGCTTGTGGCGCTCATTATCGCCTGGGAAATGGCGAGCCGCTTTGGACTGAGCGTCAACCCGCAACTGGACGTGATGCTGCCACCACCCACCGCCGTGTTCTCGGCTGCACAGGATCTCTGGGCGCGCGGCGTCCTCGTCACGCACACCATCGACAGCCTTCGTCGTGTGCTCATTGCGGTCGGAGCCGCCGCCGTGCTCGGTGTTCCTCTTGGCCTGGCTATGGGCTGGTTCGAAAAATTTCGCGCGGCGGTCGATCCGGTCATCGAGTTCATTCGCCCTATTCCTCCGCTTGCGTGGATCCCCTTGAGCATTCTCTGGTTCGGGATCGGCGACATGCAGATCGAGTACATCATCTTTCTTGCCGCCTTTTTCCCGGTCGTGCTCAATTCCAGGGCGGGCGCGCGCGATATCGACACTTACCTGGTCCGCGCGGGGCTGAGCCTCGGGGCAACACCGCGCGATCTCTTCTTCACGGTGATCCTTCCGGGCGCATTACCGAATATCTTTACCGGCCTGCGCATTGCGCTCGGCATCGGCTGGATGGCCTTGGTCGCGGGAGAGCTGGTCGCGGCGCCGAGCGGTCTGGGATATCTGATCAACAATGCGCGCACGCTGTTCCGCAGCGACTATATTCTCCTCGGCATGGTGCTGATCGGCGCATTGGGACTGATCCTCGACTACATGATGCGTCAGGTGATCCGCCTGCTCATGCCTTGGCACAAAGGCCAATAGCTCGGCATTCAGAGAGGCGAATGGCCCAGGTTGACGTTTCGCATGTCAGCAAGGTGCACATCTCCGCACAGGGCGAACCGCTGCTTGCGCTCCATGACGTGAGCTTTCAGGTCGAGAAAAACGAGTTCTTCTCGATCGTGGGGCCAAGCGGTTGTGGCAAGACGACGTTGCTCAATCTGCTTGCCGGCTTCGAGCAGCCAACGCGCGGCGACCTGCGCGTCAGCGGAGAGCTGATCAGCCGGCCGGGCTGGGAACGCGCCGTCGTGTTCCAGGAATACGCGCTGTTTCCCTGGTATACGGTGCGCGAAAACGTTCGCTATGGGTTGCGGCGCAAGCGTCTGCCGGAGGCGGAGCAGCGGCGACTGGTCGATCACTACGTCGGTCTCGTAGGCCTGCGCGGCTTTGAGCGGCGTTACCCGCGAGAGCTGTCCGGAGGCATGCGGCAGCGTGTCAGCATTGCCCGGGCGCTCGCCGTCAATCCCACAATCCTCCTGATGGACGAGCCCTTCGCCTCGCTCGATATCCAGACGCGAGAATATATGCAGGACGAACTGCTCAAGATCTGGCAGCGAGAACGTCAGACGGTAATTTTTGTCACTCACAGCATCGACGAGGCCATGAAGCTCTCGGACAGGATTGCCGTCATGACGCATCGGCCGGGGCGCATCGATTGTATAAGGACGGTCGAGTTTGCACGCCCGCGCGATCCCGAGAACCCGGCCATTGTGCACCTCGCAGCCGAGGTCAAACGCTGGCTGCGCGGACAGATATCCGAGAGCGAGCGCGCAGCACTGCAGTAAGCAGATATCAGAGGACAGATGTCAGAGATCAGAAACAGTATTCTGTCATCTGATCTCTGACATCTGATCTCTGGCATCTGACCTCTGACATGTGATCTCTGTCATCTGGGTCGCTGAGGTGCGGCGCCGAGATGCAGCATCTGGCGCGCCTCTTCGGGCGTCGCGATTTCGCGCCCCAACTCGCGCGCGATGCGCACTGCGCGCTCCACCAGTTGTGCATTGCTGGCCGCCAGCACGCCGTGGGTAAAGTAGACGTTGTCCTCCATGCCGACCCGGATATTGCCGCCCAGCGCGAGCGCCATCGTGCTCAGCGGCAGCTGATATTTGCCGATGCTCACGATCTGCCACGTTGAGCCTTCCGGAATCGCATCGAGCATGGCCAGCAAGTTAGCCGGCGATGCAGGGATGCCGCCCTTGATCCCCATCACGAAGCTGAAATGCAAAGGCGGCCTGAGCGCACCGCGATCCACCAGATCGAGTGCGTTCTGAATGTGGCTCAGATCGTAGACTTCGAGCTCGTTGTCGATATTGCGGGCGCGGCAGCCTTTTACAAACTCCGCATTCCAGCGCTTCGAGTTGGGAAAAAGAAACTCGCTGTTCTTGTGCTCGAAGTGGAAAGTGCCGAGGTTCAGCGTCAGCTGGTCGGGTGCCGGCCGGATCTCGAGGAGACGCATGCGGTCCTCGAGAGTGAAAGGTTGTCCCTCTTTCGTGCGATCTTCATAGGCGAGGCCGATGCCGTTTCCGACCTGCGTTATCATTGCGGGGCAATTGCTCATGATGCCGTCGACCACCTCGCTGTAAACCGAAAGGTCGGAGGTGGTCACCCCGCGCTTGTCGCGCACGTGGATGTGGGCGACGGAGGCCCCGGCGTCGTAGCACTCGCGGAAGTTGCTGATGATGTCCTCGGGTTGCTCGGGCAGGCTGGGATTGGCTTCTCGGCCGTGCAGGCCGCCCGTGGTCGCGACGGTGATGATCACCTTGCCGGGATCCGTCAAATTTGGTTTCACACGCCGTCTCCCTTAGTCACGAGCCTCGATGACGAACAGAGTCTGCCCGAGCTCGACGAGGTCGCCGTTGCTTGCCCCGATCTGCACAATGCGGCCTGCACGGTCGGCGTAGATTGTGGTGAAGAGCTTCATCACCTCGATCAGGCAGAGCGCTTGACCTTTCTGCACCAGGCTTCCGATCTCCACGAACGGCGGCGCCTCGGGCGAGGATGCGCGATAGAACGTCCCCACCATCGGTGCAACGATTTCGAATTGGCCGGCAGCGAGTGCGATCTTCCTGGGTGCTGATGATGGCGCTGGCGGGCGAACCGGCGGAGCGTCACCAGGCGCCGGCGTCTGTTTTGGCGGAGCCGCCGGCGCGCCGGGCAGCCGCGGTGCAGCGGCGCTGCTGCCGCTGTTGCGGCGCACGAACAGCTTGATGTCCTCGGTCTCGATGCTGATCTCGTCGCAATTGCTGCTGTCGATGAGCTTAAGAATCGCGGCGATTTCATCATAACGCAGTGGCATGCCGTGCTCATCAAAAACCGGAACAACCTATCTTGCAATACGCATTTTGTCCTCGGATAGTGCACGTGGAAGAAAGCACCCACGCGGCCGCGAGGCTTGCAAAGAGGACGGCACCGCCGCGACTGTCGCGTCGCGTCGGGCCGGGCGAGGATGCTCGGGCGAACCATCCAGCTCGTTGACGTGACCTTGCGCGATGCGCACCAGTGCTTGTGGGCCACGCGCATGACCACGGCCATGATGGCGGAGCTGGCGCCGCGGCTCGACCGCGCAGGCTTCGAGGCCATCGACCTTGTGGGCGGAGCGGTGTTCGACGTGTGCGTGCGCTACCTGCGCGAGGATCCGTGGGAGCGCATGCGCATCGTCAGCCGATGGGTGAAGCGCACGCCGCTCATCGTGATGACGCGCGGGCAGAGCTTGTTCACATTCGAATTCTTTCCCGACGATATCGTTGAGCTTACGGCCGAGCGGATTTTTGCAAACGGCATGCGCTACCACACGCCCTATGACGCGCTCAACGATATGCGCAACATGGAAGTGCCGGTTCGCGCCGCCAAGAAGGTCGGCCTCTATACCGCCGGCGGCGTCGTCTACACGGTAAGCCCTGTCCATACCGACGATTACTACGCGCGCAAGACGCGCGAGCTGGTTGCGCTCGGCGTCGATGCCGTCTTCATCAAGGACCCCAGCGGCCTTCTCACGCCGGATCGGGCGACCACGCTGGTGCCGGCGATCAAGGCGGCATGCGGCGCATTGCCGCTGCATGTGCATTCGCACTGTCTGAGCGGGCTTGCGCCCTATGCCGCGCTGCGCGCCATCGAGCTTGGTGCCGAAGTGGTGCACACCGCAACCTCGACGCTTGCGAATGGCGCCTCGCATCCCGCTACCGAGAGTTTCGTGGAGAATGCGCGCCGCTGCGGCTTTACCGTGCCGATCGAGCTCGCTCCCGTGAGCGAGGTGGCGGAACGACTGCGCTATATCGCGCAACGCGAGGACAAGCCGACGGGCCAGATCGCCGAGTACGATGCGTTTCACTACGAGCACCAGATGCCGGGCGGCATGGTCTCGAACCTGAAATCGCAACTCGCCGATCTCGGCATCGCCAACCGCCTGCGCGAGGTGCTCGAGGAAGCCGCGCGCGTGCGCTGCGAGCTCGGCTATCCCATCATCGTGAGTCCGTTCGCGCAGTTTGTAATGACGCAGGCGGTGCTCAACGTCATGGGCAACGAACGCTATGCCACCGTGCCTGACGAGGTGCGCAAATACGTGCTCGGCTATTACGGCGAGATCGCCGGCCCGATCGATCCCAATCTATATGACCGCATTGCGAATGGCGCCGAGCCGGCGCATGGCCGTCCGGGCGACCTGCTCGAGCCCGGGATTCCCAGGCTGCGCCGCGAGCGCGGTCCGTTTGCCTCGGATGACGATCTTTTGCTCGCCGCCTTCTATCTTCGTTCCGAGTTCGATGCGCTCAAGGCGGCAGGGCCGATCAAAACGGACTATCCTCTCGCCGCAACGCCGCTGCTGACGCTGATCAACGAGGTGACGCAGCGTGCCAACATTCGCACTTTCCACTACGCTCGACGAGTCTGATATTGTGTGTCACTGATCTTGCCGCGCGCACAGTTGAAGTCCCCTCTCCCATAGGGAGAGGGTTAGGGTGAGGGTTAAAGCATCGGATACTGACCCCCTCACCCCAACCCTCTCCCCGACGATGGGGAGAGGGAGCGCATCGGTGGTTGGCCGCGGTGGGATGAGGTTGCACGAGCAACGGGAAACAAGGGGAGGAAGATGCAGGCTACCATCCAGAGCGCCCACACCCGCATTTCGCCTGCGAAAGTCGCATTGGCCAGTGCCATCGGCACGACCATCGAGTGGTACGACTTCTTTCTCTATGGCGTGGTCACGCCGATCGTGCTGAACAAACTGTTCTTCCCGCAATTCGATCCGCTCGCCGGCACGCTTCTCGCGTACACCACATTCTTCGTCGGATTCCTCTCGCGCCCGATCGGCGGCATCATTTTTGGCCATTACGGCGATCGCGTCGGGCGCAAGACCGTGCTGGTGCTCACCCTGCTGATCATGGGCATTGCCACTTTTCTAATCGGGTTGTTGCCGACCTATGGGAGCGTGGGTCTGTGGGCTCCGGTCATGCTGCTGGTGCTGCGCATTTTCCAGGGCATAGGCATCGGTGGAGAGTGGGGCGGCGCGGTGCTGATGGCGGTCGAGCACTCGCCCGAGAGCAGACGCGGATTTTACGGCAGCTGGCCGCAAATCGGCGTGCCGGCCGGGCTGCTGCTCGCCTCCGGCATGGTCTATTTCCTTTCGTTCCTGCCGGAGAATGATTTTTTCAGCTGGGGATGGCGCATTGCGTTTCTGATCAGCGCCGTGCTGGTCGCCATCGGCCTCTACATCCGATTGAAGATCCTGGAAACTCCGGCGTTCACTGCTCTGCAGAAGATGCAGAAGATCGTGCATGTTCCCTTCTTCGAGCTGTGGCGCACGCACGGCTGGAATACGCTCCTTGGGCTTGGCGCGCGCTACATCGAGGGCGTGACATTCAACATCTATGGCGTCTTCATCATCGCCTATGTCACCGGCGCGTTGCAACTTCCGCGACAGACGGCGCTTGCGGGGGTGATGATCGCCTCCGGGCTGATGATCTTCATGCTGCCGGTGTTTGGCAATCTTTCCGACCGCATCGGGCGGCGGCGCATGTTCGGCTATGCCGGCTTGCTGATCGGCATTCTTTCGTTTCCGGCGTTTGCGATGATGGAAACGAAGGTGGCCGCGCTTATCTGGCTCGCAATCACCGTGCCATTCGGGCTCGTGTACCCGGCCGTCTACGGGCCGCAGGCGGCGCTGTTCTCCGAATTGTTCGACACGCGGGTGCGCTACACGGGTATTTCGTTCGTCTATCAATTCTCCGGCATATTCGCGAGCGGGCTAACGCCGATCATCGCCACGTCGCTGTTGCCGCTCGGCGGCAACAAGCCCTGGCTGATCTGCGGCTATATCCTGCTGGTCAGCATCATCAGCGCAGTCTCGGTGTTCTCCATGCACGACATGCACAAGCGGGATATCACCGCCGACAATGTAGCGGCCGATCTAAAGGCAGCGGGCTGAAGCTCTGCGGCTAAATCTGCAAGGTTAGGGTGCGCTCGGCGGGTTTCCCTAGTCCCGCGCGACCGGTTCCTCTTTGGCGGATAAATCCGGAGATTCCTCGGTCACTGTTTCAACTGCGGGCTCAGGTGCCTTCGTCTCCGCGACGGGAGTCTCGTTTGCCACGGCTTGCGCTGGTGCCGGCATTGTCTGAGTTGCCATCAGTTTCTGAGCCGATCTGCCGGCCTGTGCCGGGGTTATTTTCACGGTCCTGAACCCAACCACTGCAGCGCCCACCATAGCGACGAAAAGCACGACAGACAGCCCGACCCATGCGCCGCGTTTGCGATCGGCCGCTGCGGCCGCCGCCGCTGCTTGTTCCGAGATGCGGATCGCCGCGGTGTCACGTGCGGGATCTGAATTGACCAGCGGCAGGAAACGGCTTTCGAACTCTGTGACAGCTTCCGCCGCACCCGACTCGCGAACAGCCGCAAGAATGTCCGCATAAAGACGCGGGCCTACCCTGCTGTTCCCGAAGTCGTCGGCGTGATGCTGCTCTATCGTGTCGAAAACGCGCTTGCGCATTTGCCGGCCGTTACGCAGCGCATCCATGAAAGCCGATTGATGCTCGAGCACTGTGTCCTCCGCCAACTGCTACTGACCAGAAAACTGCCGGCCCAAGTTAGCCGTGCAGGATGGGCGCTCTCGTGGCGGAGCTCTGGTTGCATGTCGCGTTTGCTGGCAACCGTTGCATTTAAGTCACAAGCAACGGTCTGATTTCGGACGCTGTGAAGACGGGCGTGCGGCTATCCCGCGAATGTGCCGCCGTTGACCTGGATGTTCTGGCCGGTGATGTAGGCAGCGCCTGGCCCGCAGAGAAAGCGAACAGTGGCGGCAACGTCCTCGGGCAAGCCGCGACGCCCGACCAGCGTGTGAATTCTTGAATGATGTTGCGGCTCGGGCTGTCCCGGCGGCCGGGGCGTGGCGATGAAGCCGGGTGTCACCGTGTTAACGCGAATCCTGTCCTCGGCGAGATCGTGCGCCAGCGCGCGGGTGAAACCAACGAGACCGGCCTTGGCGGTGACCACATGCGCCCGACGCGCGGCGCCCGTATGCGCGCTCAGGCCGCCGATGTTTATGATCACTCCCTGCCCTGCCCGCTTGAAATGCGGCAGGCAGGCCTGGGCACAGTTGAACGCGCCTTCGAGAATAATCCCCACGACCGACCGCCAGTCGGACAGTGTCATGCGCTCGAAAGGCTGCTCCACGCGCACCGCCGCGTTGTTGATGAGAATATCGATGCGGCCAAAGCGCTGCGCGGCTGCCCCAATCATCGCTTGCACCGCATTTGCGTCCGCCACATCGGCGATGAAAGGCATCGCCTGGGCGCCGGCCGCTTCCACTTCGCGCGCGACATGCTCGGCCTGCTCGCGGTTGCTGCGCGCGTTCACGAGGACCGCGGCGCCGGCATCCGCGAGCGCCAGCGCAATGGCGCGGCCGATGTTGCGGCCGGCGCCGGTGACGATCGCGGCGCAGCCCTGCAGTTCGTTGTTCGTCTGGTCAGGCATTGCGCAGCCGCGCCTCGCCAAACCCGGGAATGCGGTTGACTGCAACCACCACAGCGAAGGTGATTGCCAGCATGATGAGGCCGAGCACCGCGATGGCGCCGAGATCGCCGGATTCGTTGAGATCGAAGATGAGCACCGAGAGTACCTTGGTCTCCGAGGTGAACAGCATCATGGCGGCGGACAATTCACGCATGACGCCGACGAAAATGAAGCACCAGGTGGCGAGCACGCTCGTGCGCAGGAGCGGCGCGGTGATTTGCATCAGCGTGCGAAGGCGCGAGGAGCCGAGGATACGACTTGCATCCTCGAGGTCCGTATGGATCGAATGAAACGCTGACTGCAGCTGCTGATAGGCGGCGGGGAGCGCGATGGTGACGAAGGCAAAAAGCAGGATCCACAGGGTGCCATAGAGCACGAACGGCGGGCGCGCATAGGTGAGAAAAAGCCCGACCCCAAGCACGATGCCGGGTATCGCGACCGGCGCGGTGGCAAAGAAGGCGAGCGTGCGATGGCCGGCAATGGCTTTCCGGGTCGTGAGATAGGCAATCACGAGCGCCAGGAGCGTGCCGATCGTGGCGGAGGCGATGCCGAGAATGAACGTGTTCTTCACCACCAGCGCCGTCTGCGAGAGGTCGAAAAAGACGAAATAGATGTTGTGCAGCGTGAACGTGTCAAACCACACAAACGAAGTGGCAACCCGCGAGAAGGCAGCGTTGAGCAGCGCCGCATAGGGCAGAAACACCGGGCAAAGCAGAACCAGGAACACGAAGCCAAGCGCCACCCATCGCATCCAGCCGAGCGTAATCAGCCGCGGATTGCCTTGCTTGCCCCCCACGACGGAGTAGCCGCGTCGGCGCAGGATAAGATGCTCGGCGCGCAGCAGTGCGACCGTGAGAAGGAGGAGCGGAACAGAAGCGGCCGCGGCGAGCTCGAACTTCGGCGGAAACCCCATGAGGCTCCAGATCTTCGTGGTCATGGTGTGAAAGCCGGCGGGAATGGCAAGGATCGCCGGCGAGCCGAACAGCGTCATCGCCTGCAGGAAAGCAACGAGCATGCCGGCGAGCAGCGCGGGCAAGGCGAGCGGGATGGTGATGCGCCGCGCCGTGGTAAGGGCGCCACCGCCGAGAATTGAGGAAGCGTCCTCGAGATCGCCGGGAATGCGGTCGAGCGCATTGGCAACGAGCACGAACACATACGGGAAGGTGTAGCAGGAGATAACGAATATAAGCCCGGTGAGCGAATAGATGTTGAACAGATAGTCGTACTGATCGGCACCCGTTACGGCGCGATAGATCTTGTTCAGAAGCCCGCTGTTCTGTGCGGCCAGCAGCTCCCAGGCGATGGCGCCCAGAAAAGGAGGCGTGACAAAGGATGCGGTCACCAGCGCGCGGGTCGTGCGCCGCAACGGCATGTCGGTACGCGCGACGAGCCATGCCAGGGGGGCCGCGAAGGCGCAGCAAGCCACGCTGGAGACGCAGGATATGAGGAGCGTGATCAACAGCGGCTCGAGAAACACCGGCTCGGTGAGGAGGGTGCGGAAATTGTCAAGCGTGAAGCGGCCGGCAGGATCGACAAAACTGTAATAGAACAGCCAGAACATCGGCAGCACGATGAGCATGCACAGCACCGCGGCGAACAGCACCAGCACCGGCCAGGACAGATCGATCCCGCGGAAGCGCGGCGCTGTGGCAGCGGGCAAGGCAATGCTCATGCTCACACCCGGAACAGTTGCGCGTAGCGGCGCTTGATTTCTTCGCTCGCTTTGTCGACCTCGACAGGATCGCCGCGCCAGGCGGCGATCTCGTCGAGCTTGCGACTGCCCGGCTTCTCCTTCACCAGCGCATGTGCGGAGTGCTGACGCGCGAAATCGACAAGGATCTGCTGGCCGGCGAGGGAATGTATCCAGTTCTGGAAGAGGCGTGCGGCATTCGGATGGGGAGCCGATTGGAACACAGCGCTGGGTCCGGCTATCAACGGCGTGCCTTCGGCGGGATAAATCACCTCCACAGACTGGCCTGCTTCCCTGAGCTGAATGAGATTATAGTCATTGCCGTCTGCCATGACCGCGCGCTCGCCGAGTGCGAGTTTTTTCGGCGGATCGGTCGATGACTGCACCTGCATCACTCGCTGTGCCGCCAGCTTCTCGAGATAACTCCAGCCGAACTGGCGCACGAGGATGAAGGTGGCCGTCATGATGGTGCCGCTGTAGGCGGGATGTCCCTTCACCAACTTGCCTGTCCATTTCGGAGCGAGCAGGTCGGCGTAGTTCTTCGGCGCCTCTTCGCGTTTCACCAAATTGGTGTTGTACCCGAGCGAGGAGAAATAGATCCGTGTCGTGATCCATAGCCCGCCAGGATCGTAATATGCGGATGGATAATGGCGCGCCACTTCCTCGGGCAGATACGCAGCGAGCCAGCCGTTCCGCTGCCAGGCGATGACGTGCGCCGCATCGGCGCTGTTGACCACGTCTACGGCATGAATGCGGCTCGCCATCTCCTGGCTGATGCGCTGGAACACGCGTTCGGAGCCCGAGCGCTCGACGCGCACCGCAATGCCGGGGAACTGGGCTTCGAAGGCATGCGCGAGCTTCTCCGCCACCGGCAGATCCATCGCCGTATAGAACGCGAGCTTGCCTTCCGCTTTCGCGTCATCGACGAGCGCGGGCGTGATGGGCGACGCCTCGATCGCTCGCGCCCGCACCGCGAATGCACAGCCTGCGGCCGCAACCGACGTCGCAAGTAACTCCCGCCTGGAGAATCTCATATTACTAACTCGTACGCGTCATTCCGGGGCGCCGCGCAGCGAAGCGGAGCGGCGAGCCCGGAATCCATAACCACAGGCTTAGGCTTATGGATTCCGGCTCTCGGCCTTCCGCCTCGGCCGGAATAACAGCCAAAGAATTGAGGCTCATTTCTAAACCCCGAACAGCTTGCTGTAGCGCGCCTTGATCTGCTCGCCGAGCTTTTCGACCTCGGCGGGATCGTCTTTCATCGTTTTTATTTCGGTGAGCGGCTTGCGTCCGGGCTTCTCCTTCACCTGCGGGTGCACCGAGCGCAGGCAGCCGACATCGACGCAGAACTGCTGCGCCTCCGGCGAGAAGCAGAAATTTTGAAACAAACGGGCAGCGTTCGGATTGGGCGCGTGCTTGAAGATGGCGTTGGGTCCGACGATAAGCGGCGAGCCTTCGCTAGCATAGATAACCTCGATGGGAGCACGTTTGTCTTTCTCCACGAGCGCCGTGTATTCTGCCCCGTCCGCCATGACCGCCCGCTCGCCCAGCGCAAGCTTCTTCGGCGGGTCCGACGCCGACTGCACCTGCAGCACCTTCTGCTTGGCGAGCTTCTCGTAAAACTCCCAGCCGAGATCGCGCGATATCTGATACGTGGCGGTCATGATGGTGCCGCTGTAGGCGGGATGCGCCTTGACGATGCGGCCGATCCATTTCGCATCGAGCAGGTCGGCGTGGCTTTTAGGCGCCTCATCCGCCTTTACCAGCTTCGTGTTGTACGCGATAACCGAGAGCCACACGCGAAAGCTCGCAAACAGCCCATCCGGGTCGCGGTGCTCGGGCGGATAGAACCTTGCCACGTCCTCCGGGATATAGGGCTCGAGCATCCCCTGCCGCTTCCAGAAGATGTAATGGGCAGCATCCGACGAATTCACGACATCGACGGCATGAATGCCGCTGCCGTATTCCTGCCCGATGCGCTGGAACACGCGTTCGGCGCCGGTGCGCTCGACGCGCACGGCAATCCCCGGGTAGGCCGCCTCGAAAGCCTTGGCGATGCGCTCCACCACCGGCAGGTCGATCGAGGTATAGAGGACCACCCTGCCCTCCTTGCGCGCCGCCTCGATGAGCTGTGGCGTGATCGCGCTCGCCGGAGGCGCGGCCGCGCTCACGGAAGCGCAAACCTCGGCAGCCGCGCACGCGCTCACTCCTTGCACCAGCTCCCGTCTCGACAGCCGGTTTTTTGTCATTTTCGTTTCTCCCTCTGTTTATTTTTATTTGTTCTGCCCACTACGCAGCGAGGATGCGGCAGCGATCGGGCGGCAGATGCAGCCAGACCGACGTGCCTTGCGGGATGTTCTCGACCGCGGGCGCAATGACGCGCAACTCTGTCTCGGGCGCGACCTGCACGAGGTAATCGCGCGTCGCGCCAAGATAAACCTGCCTGACAATCCTTCCCGGCAACACGTTGTCCATGCTCTCGGGCTGTCTTCCGCAGAGCCGGATCGCGTGCTGTCGAATGGCGATCGCCGCTTCCTGCCCCGGCACGAGCTTTCCTCCGCTACAGCGCAGCGCGGTTCCCGCATAGGAGAGATGCGCCTCGTCGCCCGCTGTTCCGCGCAGCACATTGCTCGATCCGATAAATCGCGCGACGAATTCCGAGCGGGGCCGGTCGTAGATTTCCTCGGGGGGCCCGGCCTGCTCGATCTTTCCGGCATTCATTACCGCAATGAGGTCGGCAGTAGTCATTGCCTCGGACTGATCGTGCGTCACATAGACGGTGGTGTAGCGGTATTCGTCATGCAATCGGCGCACCTCGAACCGCATCTCCTCGCGCAGATTGGCGTCGAGATTGGACAACGGCTCGTCAAGCAGGAGCGTCTCCGGCTCGACGACGAGCGCGCGCGCAAGCGCGACCCGCTGCTGCTGTCCGCCCGAGAGCTCACCCGGATAGCGATCGGCAAACGGGCTCAGATGCGTGGTGGCGAGTATTCCCGAAAGCTTGCGCGCAATGGTCTCGCGGTCGGCCTTGCGCAACTTGAGCCCATAGGCGACGTTTTCCGCAACCGTCATGTGCGGCCACAAGGCGTAGCTCTGAAAGATCATGGACATGTTGCGCCGCTCGGGCGGCAGCGTGCGCGCCGGCGAGGAGACGAGCCGAGTGCCCACGTGTATCTCGCCAGCCGACGGCTCGGCGAATCCGGCAATCAAGCGAAGCGTCGTGGTCTTGCCGCAGCCCGATGGCCCGAGCAGGCAGACCAGCCGGCCGTGCTCGATGGCAAGCGAGACATTGTCCACAACGGCGAGCTCGCCGTAGCGCTTCGTCAGGTTGCGCAGCTCGACCGAGGCCACATTACCGGACCCTCGTCATTCCGGGGCGCTGCGAAGCAGCGAGCCCGGAATCCATAACCACAGGCCTGGGGTTATGGATTCCGGCACTCGGCTCTTCGAGCCTCGGCCGGAATGACGGCACTGAAGGATCATGAACCGACTATCAGCGGCCGGTGAAGGCCGGCTTGCGCTTTTCCATGAATGCCGTGCGTCCTTCGATGAAATCCTCGCTCGCGAAGCATTTCTCGACCAGCGCCGTACAGCGCGCGAGGTCGCGCCTGGCTTCATCCTTGAGCGTCTCGCCAATGATGTATTTCACCGCGGTGACAGTAAGCGGCGCATTTGCCGCAATGCTGTCGGCGTATTCGCGCACGTAGCGTTCGAGCCCGGCCTGGGGCACCACGCGGTTGACGAGGCCCATGACACGCGCGTCATCGGCGCTGAACTGGCGCGCCGTGTAGAAGATTTCCCGCGCAAAGGCGGGGCCCACCACGTTGACGAGGCGCTGGAGTCCATTAAACGAATAGCCGAGCCCGAGCTTCGCTGCCGGCACCGCGAAGCGCGAATTTTCCGAGCAGATGCGCAGATCGCAGCAGACCGCAAGGCCGACACCGCCGCCGATGCAATAGCCCTCGATCATTGCGATAGTCGGCTTGGGAAAGTTCTCGATGGCCGAGTAGGTCTTCTCCACCGTCATATTGTATTGCCGGGTCGCATCGAGCGTTCCGCGCTCGCTCTCGAACTTGGAGATGTCGGCGCCGGAGACGAACGCCTTGCCGCCCGCGCCCTTGAGCACCACCACGCGTACCTCGTCGTCCTTGGCATATCGCTCGAGGATGCGGCTCGTCGCCACCCACATGTCGAGCGACACAGCGTTATGCCGCTGTGGATTGTTGAAGATGATGGTGCCGATGCCAGCTTCCTTGTGCGAAAGAATTTTTTCCGTCTTGGTGATCTCGTCCATGAAACGTCCCCTCGGTCTAAGGACCGTTCGTCCCCGCGAAGGCGGGGACCTGGAAAAACCTGCATTCCCGCTTGCGCGGGAATGAACGGATGAGGTTAAGTCGCGTACGTTCAAACGAACCCATTACGCCACTCAGATTGCCTTTGCCTGGCGCAAGGCAGAGATGTCCTTCCTGCTGAAGCCGAACTCCTTGAGGACGGCATCCGTGTGCTGGCCCAATGCGGGTGGAGGCGCCATGAGCCGGCTCGGCGTGCGTGACAGCGACATCGGCTGTCGCGCCATGCGCAGCCTGGAGCCCTTGACCGGCTGCGCGATGCCGAGATGCACGACCTGCGGATCGGCATAGACCTGATCGATGCTGTAGATCGGGCCGGTGGGAACGCCCGCCTTGTTGAGCAATTCGACCCATTCCGCGCTGGTGCGCTTGACCGTGTAGCGCTCGATATCGGCGTTGAGCTCGTTGCGATGCTGCGAGCGGCCGGCAGCGGTCTGATATTCCGGCCGCTGCAGCAGATCCTTGGCGCCGGCGGCTTCGCAGAAGCGGTTCCAGATGCGCGCGCCCGCCGAGGCGATGTTGATGAGCCCGTCGGCGGTCTTGAACACCCCCGTGGGAATGCTCGTCGGATGGTTGTTGCCCGCCTGTTTGGGCACCTCGCCACCGATAAGCCAGCGCGCGGCCTGGAAATCGAGCATGAAGATCTGCGCCTCGAGCAGCGAGGTCGTGACATGTTGCCCCTTCTTCGATTTCTCGCGCTCGAGCAGCGCCACCAGAATGCCGAGCGAGCAGAACAGGCCCGCGGTGAGGTCCGCAACCGGAATGCCCACGCGCACGGGGCCCTGCCCCGGCAGCCCCGTGATCGACATGAGCCCGCCCATGCCCTGAGCGATTTGATCGAAGCCCGGCCGGTTCGCATAAGGCCCGTCCTGGCCGAATCCGGAAATGCTCGCGTAGATCAGCTTCGGGTTGATGCGCGCGAGCTGTTTGTAATCGATGCCGAGGCGCCGCTTCACGTCGGGGCGGAAATTCTCCACGAGCACGTCGGCCTTCTTCACCATGCGCTTGAGCGCCGCCACCCCCGCTGGCTTCTTCAGGTTGAGCGTCATGCTGCGCTTGTTACGATGGAGATTCTGAAAGTCAGGGCCCTCCCGCGGACCGCCGAGCGGCTCCCCCTCCTGCTCCTCGGTCGGCATCTCGATCTTGATGACGTTGGCGCCCCAGTCGGCGAGTTCGCGCACGCAGGTCGGACCCGCGCGAACGCGGGTCAGGTCAAGGACGGTAAAGCGCTCGAGCGCGCGGGAAGCCCGGGGAAACGCCATTGCGGACAAACCTTTCGCACTTTGCTTGCTGCCGGCGCGCGCCGGCGAGGTCGACATTCCCTGATCTCCCTTCGCTTGTCCATCGAGGACGCGATTTGAGATGCGGGCATGATGCCGCTATGGTGCGGCAAGCGTTGGGGGCACTAACGAACAGAAAGCCCCTTCATGTCCTTCCCCCGGCTCGCGACCTCATTCACGCTCGCCCTGCTGCTTGCGGCCGCCGGCGCGTTCGCGCAGGAGCAGCCGCGGCGGCAGGGCGCGCAGCAGCCGGCGCCGCAACGGGCCGAGCAGCGCCAGGCCGAACAGCAAAAAGCCGAGCCTCGCGAAAGCGTGCTGCGTCTCCTGCCCGGGGATGCGGTCAGCGAACATGCGGTCGAGACCCCTTCAGGCAGGCTCACGTACACGGCAACAGCCGGAACCCTGGCGTTGTTCGAGCAGTCCGGCGAACGCTCGGCTGCAATCTACTACACGGCCTATGTGGCCCATGATGCCGAGCGCGCCAATCGTCCCATCACGTTTGGCTTCAACGGGGGGCCGGGCGCGGCATCCGCCTATCTCACCTTGGGACTCGTCGGGCCGCGCATCGTGGAATTTCCCGGTCACGATCCAACGGGCGCGCGGCTCACGGACAATCCCAATACCTGGCTCGCCTTTACCGATCTCGTCATGGTCGACCCGGTCGGCACAGGCTGGAGCCGACCCGCAAAGCCCGATGGCGCCGGGCAATTCCAGGGCACGCAGGCCGATGCCCAGGCGCTGGCCAAGGTGATTGCGCTCTATGTGTCGAAGAACGGCCGCGCCGGCTCGCCCAAATATTTGCTCGGTGAAAGCTATGGCGGGTTTCGTGCTGCCAAGGTGGCGCAGACGCTCGTGCACGACCAGGGCATCAGCGTCTCAGGCATTCTCATGCTTTCTCCTCTGCTCGAGGGCTCGCTGACATTTGGCAGCACCCGGTTCGCGCTGGGAGCCGCCTTGCAGCTTCCCTCGCTCGCCGCGGCGGAGCTCGAGCGCAAAGGCGTGTTCAGCAAAGAGGCGCTCGCGGAGGCGGAACGCTTTGCGCTCACCGATTATTTGACGGCGCTGGCCGGACCTCCTCTGCAAGGTGAAGCGGCGCAAAAATTTTACGGACGTGTGGCGCAGATCACCGGGATTGCGGAAGAGACAATTGCGAAGACGCGTGGATTCATCCGCGACGGCTATCTCAAGCATCTGAGCTCCGCGCAGGGCAAGGTGGTGAGCCGCTACGATGCGACCTTTGCGGTTGCCGATCCTTACCCGGAGCAGGAAGGCGCGCGCGGGCCCGATCCGCTGCTCGACGGGCTCACCCGCGCGTTCGGCGGGCTCTATTCGGTTTATGCGCGAGACGAGCTCGGCTTCCGGACCGAGATGACATACATCCTGCTGTCCTCCGACATATCGGGCAAATGGGACTGGGGTCATGGCGGAAGCCGAGCTTCGGCCGGCATCAGCGATGACTTGCGCGAGCTGCTCGCTCTGATCCCTTCGTTCCGGCTCCTCGTTGCGCACGGCTACAGCGACATGGTCACGCCCTATGCGGCCAGCCGCTACGTGCTCGACCACCTGCCGCCGATTGGGGAGCCTGGCCGCAGGCAGCTTGCGCTCTATCGCGGCGGGCACATGTTCTATATCGACCCGCAGTCGCGTAAGGCGTTCACGCTCGACGCCAAGGCGTTTTATCAGTCGGCGCAATGACGGTAGCCCGGATGAGCGAAGCGATATCCGGGGCCTTCTTTCCCGCATATCGCTTCGCTCATGCGGGCTACATTAGCAACCAAGTGATGCAGAAAAGCTACACGTGCGGCAAATCTTACCTTCGCCCCTAATTATCGGTTGGCAGAATGCGCAAAATCAGTCACCTTGCCCCCGCCTAATCATGGGCGTTTCCTCCTTCACTTAAGCCCCGCTTCGGCGGGGCTTTTTTTTGAAGGAGACGCCTCCGTGGCGCTATTTCGCCTGCATGGCCACCGGCAGGTTCTCCAGGTGCGCATTGCCGTGCAGCTCCAGGAAAGATGAGACGTTTGCGTTTACGGGCAACTGCGACGAGGCTCCCGTCGTCGCGGTGGACGGTGCGTGTACGCCTGCGCCGGTGCTCGCCAACAGCAACGCCGCGGCGCCCGTGAGGCAAGCGATCATACCTGGTTTGAGCATGAGGACCTCCGAATCTCTTGCTCCACCCCTTTATATGCCATCCTCGCACCGGACCATTGCGGCGCAACATGATTCTTGTCATGCAAACGATAAAGCGGGCTTATCGTCATGCGCAGCCTCAATCTCGATCAGCTTCGCGCTTTTATCGAAGTGGCGAAGCGCGGCAGCTTCACCGCCGCCGCGAAGGAGCTCAACCTCACGCAACCGGCGGTGACGCATCAAATTCACGAGCTGGAGCAGCGTTTCAACGTCGCGCTGCTCGATCGCATTGGCAAGCGTGCATTTGCCACCGAGGCGGGAGAGAAACTGCTCGAGCATGCGCGGCATCTGCTCGACGAAGATGCGCGCACCCGCACGGCAATGCGGAAATATGCGGATGGCTGGCTCGGCCGCGTGCGCATCGCGGCACCAGCATGACCGTGCTCATGTATGTGCTGCCGCCGCTCCTGCGGAAGCTCAAGACCAAGCATCCGCAGCTTGAGATCACGCTCAAAGCGAACCTGACCTCCACCACGTTGCAGCTGCTGAAGAGCAACGCGCTCGACCTGGGACTCTGCGCGTTGCCGATCGAGGACGCAGGTTTCGAGGCCATCCCGCTTTTTGCGGATGAGCTCGTGGCCATTCTGCCGGCTGCACTCGGCCCTGCCCCGAAAAGGGTCACGCCGGCCTTTCTGTCACGACATCCGCTCATTCTCGGCAGCAAGGCCTCGGCGTTGCGTCACACTGCCGGCAATTGGCTGAGCCTTGCCGGCCCCGTCCCCAAGCCTGTGATGGAGTTCGACAACGTGGAAGCGATCAAGAGCGTTGTCGCCGTGGGACTCGGGGCCTCGATCGTGCCAGCCTTTCGCTCGGTCCCGGCCACGCCGCCACGACAAATACCTGGGCCGTGCCATTGTCTCCGCGCGTGAGCCGTCAAGTCGCGCTGGTGAAGCTGAGCGGAAAGCACGACACCGAAGCCATGCAGCTCGTGTCCACTGCGCTTTTGGCCTTGCGCGGCAAGACGTTTCACGCGGGGTGACCCTGCCCGGCGCAGCATGGCAAATCGTAGCCCGCATGAGCGTCAGCGATATGCGGGAAGAAAAACCCGGATATCGCTTCGCTCATCCGGGCTACAGCAAAACCGCTTTCAGTGATACCCCACGTCGCCGCGCACCTTGCCGCGAAACACCCAGTACGACCACGCCGTGTACATCAGGATGACCGGCAGCAGGAACAGCGTGCCAATGAGCAAAAACGCCTGCGTGCTCTCCGAGGATGCGGCCTGCCACAGCGTGTAGTGATAGGGCACGATCATCGGCCAGAGGCTGATGGCGATGCCGATATACGACATCAGAAAAAGACCGATGCCGCCCAAGAAAGGCACGAGCTCGTAATCGTGCGCAAGCGCATAAAGCACCGCGAGCGCAATCAGCGCGGTGACAATCGGCACGGGAGAGAGGAACAGGATATTGGGCCAGGAAAACCATCGCGTCGCGATCGCCGGATTGACGATCGGTGTCCAGATGCTCACGGCAAGAACCGCCAGCAGCACGCCGAACAGGGAGACCATGCCCGCGTGTCGCGCCCAGTGCTGCAATTCTCGATCCGTCTTGAGGATCAGCCAGCCTGCGCCCAGAAACGCGTAGCCGAACAGCAAGGCAACGCCGGTGAGAAGAGCGAATGGCGTGACCCAGTCGAAGGAGGTGCCCACATATTCGCGACCTTGCACCTCGAAGCCCTGAATGAACGTGCCGAGCACGACGCCCTGCGCGAAGGTGGCAACGGCAGAGCCGCCGCAAAACGCCCGATCCCAGAAGCGCCGCACGGCAGGGCGCTTGAAGCGAAACTCGAAAGCCACGCCGCGGAATACCAGGGCCAGTAACATAATGAGCAGCGGGAAATACACCGCCGGAATAATAATCGCGAAAGCGAGCGGAAAGGCCGCGAGCAGCCCGAGGCCGCCGAACACAAGCCAGGTTTCGTTGCCGTCCCAGATTGGGGCGATCGAGCTCATCACTGTCGAGCGCCACTCGGAATTGGGGACGAGACCATAGAGGATCCCGACCCCGAGATCGAAGCCGTCGAAGACTACGTAGTAAAAGACGGCCAGCCCGAGGAGCAGCGTCCAGACGGGAACGAGATCGAGCACCATGGCTCAATGGTCCGAGCGCGGCTCTGCGCGCACCTGCGCGGCCACCGTGCGGAACGGCAGCTCCGGCCGCCCGCCCTCTACCGAGAGCGTCTCCTCGACCGCCTCCGACTCCGGTCCCCTGCGCACCAGCCCGGCAATGAAGGCGATGCCGGTCGGAAACATGATCAGATAAACCACCACGTAGAGAATCAGCGAAACGAGCACATCCGTGCCGGTGAGCGAAGGCGAGACCGAATCCGCGGTGCGCAGGAGCCCGTACACCGTCCACGGCTGGCGCCCCACTTCGGTCGTCACCCACCCGGCGATCACCGCAATGAATCCGAGCGGCGCAACCAATTGCGCCAGCCGCAGGAACCATGCGCATGCAAAGATGCGTGCTCCGCGCCGCAGCAAGACCTGCCCGGTTATGGCCACCGCGAGCATGACCAGTCCGATGCCGACCATGATTCGGAAGGCGAAGAAGGGCAGCGCCACCGGCGGCCGCTCGTCGGCAGGCCAGTCCTTCAGCCCCTGGATTCCTTCCGTGGTCGAATGGGTCAGAATGATACTGCCGAGCACCGGCACCTCAAGCGCGTAACGCATCGTCGCTGCGGCATCGTCGGGAATGCCAAAAAGGGTCAGCGGCGTCGGATGCAGCGTGTCGTAACGGCCCTCGATGGCGGCGATCTTGGCCGGCTGGTGCTCGAGCGTGTTCAGCCCATGCATGTCGCCGATGGCGATCTGTATGGGCACCAGCAGGATCAGCAGATCGAGCGCCATGCGGATCATCAGGCGCGACTCCGCGATCGATTTGTTGCGGCGGATGAGATAGGCGCCCACGCCCATCACCACGAAGGCAGTGGTGATGTAGAAGGCGGTCACCGTGTGCGCGAGCCGGTACGGAAACGAAGGGTTGAACACGATAGCGAGCCAATCCACCGGCACGAACCGGTTGTCGGTGAATTTGTAGCCCACCGGCGTCTGCATCCAGCTGTTGGTGGAAAGGATCCAGAACGAGGAGAGCAACGTGCCGAACGCAACCATGCAGGCGGCAAAGAAATGCGCCCACGGTGGCACCAGGCGGCGTCCGAACAGCAGCACGCCGAGAAACGACGCCTCGAGAAAGAATGCCATCAGCCCCTCGTAGGCCATCATCGGCGAGATCACGTCAGCGGCCGCATCGGTGAAGCGGCTCCAGTTGGTGCCGAACTGGAACGGCATGATGACGCCGGAGACCACGCCCATGCCGAAGCAGACCGCGAATATGCGCGTCCAGAAACCTGAGACTCGAAACCAAATCTCGTTCTTGGTATACAAATAGAAGGCTTCGAGCACGGCGATGTAGGAGGCGAGGCCGACGGTGAATGCCGGCAGCAGGATGTGCCACGACACGACCCAGGCCCATTGCAGCCGAGAGAGCAGCACCGGGTCGAGCCAAGTTTCCACGGTCGTGTCCTCCACTTGCGATCGGGCACACTCTAACCCGCACGCACATGTCCTGCACGCACCGGTTTCCAGGACCGTAGCCCGGATGAGCGGAGCGATATCCGGGAATCCCGCATTTCGCTCCGCTCATGCGGGCTACAGCTGTCGCATACGCAATGGGAGGGACGCATGACGGCGACCACGGCAGGACAGGCGGTACAGCCGCATAAGCCGGTCTATGCGCACCTGTACTTCCAGGTGCTCATTGCGATCGTCATCGGCGTGCTGCTCGGCTATTTCTATCCGAAGCTCGGCGAGCAGATGAAGCCGTTCGGCGACGGTTTCATCAAGCTGATTAAGATGATGATCGCGCCCATCATCTTCTGCACCGTGGTGCACGGCATCGCCAGCATGGGCGACATGAAGGCCGTGGGCCGCGTCGGACTCAAGGCGCTCGTCTATTTCGAGGTGGTCACGACACTCGCGCTCATCGTCGGGCTAATCGTGGTCAACGTGATCCAGCCCGGCGCCGGCATGAACGTCGACCCGAAGGCGATCGATACCAGGTCCATCCAGGTTTACACCACCAAGGCGGGCCAGCAGAGCACCGTCGAGTTCCTCATGGGAATCATTCCGAACACGGTGGTGGGCGCCTTCGCCGAAGGCGAGATCCTGCAAGTGCTGTTTTTCGCCATTCTGTTCGCGTTCGCGCTGCAGATGCTCGGCGAGCGCGGCAGGCCGGTGCTCACCTTCATCGATATCGTCTCGCACGCGCTGTTCAATATCGTCGGCATCATCATGCGCGTGGCGCCGCTCGGCGCATTCGGTGCCATGGCGTTTACCATCGGCAAATACGGCCTCGGCACGCTGCTCGTGCTCGGCAAGCTCATGGCGGCGTTCTACATCACCTGCCTGATCTTCATCCTGCTCGTGCTCGGCGGCATTGCGCGACTTGCCGGCTTCAGCATCCTGAAATTCATCCGCTACATCAAGGAAGAGCTGTTGATCGTGCTCGGCACCTCGTCGTCGGAGTCGGTGCTGCCGCGCATGATGACCAAGATGGAGAATCTGGGCTGCAGGGAATCGGTGGTCGGGCTGGTCATCCCCACCGGCTATTCATTCAACCTGGACGGCACCTGCATCTATCTCACCATGGCGGCGATATTTTTGGCGCAGGCCACGAACACCGAGCTCACGCTCTGGCATCAGCTCGGCATCATCGCCATCCTGCTGTTGACCTCCAAGGGAGCGGCGGGGGTGACCGGCAGCGGGTTCATTGTGCTTGCGGCAACGCTCTCCTCGGTCGGTACCATCCCGGTGGCGAGCATCGCGCTCATCCTCGGCGTCGACCGCTTCATGTCGGAGGCGCGCGCGCTTACCAACCTGATCGGCAACGGCGTCGCTACCGTCGTGGTCTCGAAATGGGAGAATGCCCTGGATGAGACACGCATGCGTCAACATCTCGAGCACGAGACGGAAGTTGAAGCGGACGAGCCGGAAAAGGTGTTGGCCACCTGAAGCGCAACCGTGGAGGGTTGCATGAGCGCGAGATGGCTTGCGATTTTCGCGGCGGCGGCGATTGCCCTCGCGTCCGCCGCGCGCGCGGGCGAGCCGAACTGGCCCGATCACCTCAATATCGGCACCGCCTCCCCCGGCGGCACTTATTACGTCTATGGCGAGGGCGTCGCCAGGATTCTCACGCGCGCGCTCGAGCTCCCGGTCGCGCGCCTTGCAACCGAAGGTCCCGCGCAGAACATCGAGCTGCTCGAGGCGGGCGAAGCCCGGCTCGGTTTCGCCACCACTGGCGTTGCGCTGCAGGCCTGGAACGGCACCGGCGTCTGGCAAGGAAAGACACCCGCGCGGACCATGCGGGCGATGTTTCCCATGTACGACACGCCCTTTCAGTTGATGGTGCTCCAGGACGCGCCAATCCGCAGCGTTGGCGATCTCGCCGGCAAGCGCATCGGCATAGGCCCGCAAGGTGGCACCGGGGGCACCTATTTCCCGCGGATCTTCGAAACGCTGAAGTTGCAGGTCAATCTCGTATTCGGCGAATGGTCGCAGCTCGCGGCCGAGATGCACGGACGTCAGCTCGATGCGCTCGCGGTGGCTGCGGGCGTGCCGTTTCCGTCCTTCATCGAGCTCGAGGCCAGGGACAAGGTGCGCTACGTCGCCTTCGATGTGAAAGAAATCGCGGCCTTACGGCTTGCCATGCCGGAGCTTGCCCCCTCCCGCGTTCCCGCGGGCACCTATCCGTCGCTGCTGCGGGCTTATCAGACGGTCGGGCTCTACAACTTTGCCGTCGCGCACGCGCAATTGCCGGATGATCTCGTGTACATCGCGGTGCGCGCCGTCTTCGACAACCACGAGGAGCTGATGGAAGCGCATGCGGCGGCGGCGGAGACCGTGCCCGCCAACATGGACCGCAACACCTTTCTGCCGCTCCATCCCGGCGCGATCCGCTACTACCGCCAGATCGGCAAAATCGGCCAAACCGATTAATTGCGCCGCTCTCTCCTGATACCTCCCCCTGCAAGGGGGAGGTCGGCGAGCGAAGCGAGCCGGGTGGGGGTCCTTGTATGCTTCTCAAACGAGCAAGACCCGCACCCGACTCTCGCTGCTCACTCCGTTCGCGCCGAGAGTCGACCTCCCCCTTTCAGGGGGAAGTATAACGGAGTATGCCGCCTGTTATGGAGCAATACGTCATGATAAAAAAGTTGCAGCACATTGCGCTTGTGCTTGCACTGCTCGGGAGTGCACCGGTCGCGGCGCAGGAGCGCGCAGGCGAGCCGGAGCTCCGCCCGCCCGCGGAAGTGTCGGGCATCACGCCCGAGGTGCTCGTGCGCGCTGGCGTGCCGGGCGCCCCCGGCAAGCTCGCCATCACCGCGCGCGAGACCTACGAGCCCGGCGCGCGCGTGCGCAAGCACTACCACACGAGCCAGGTGGTGTTTTACATTCTCGAAGGCGCGATGGTCGTGCAGGAGGACGGCCGGGAGCCGTTGACGCTCAAGCCCGGCGATGCGCATCTCGTGCGGCCCGGCACCGTGCATACGCACTGGAACGCAAGCACTTCCGCCAAGCTCGTTTTCACCGAGTTTATCCTCGTCGACGAGGGCCAGCGCAGCATCGTGTTCGTCGAGCCGTAAGGGGCGCGCCACCCTCCCCCGCTCCGCTGCGCTCCGCAGGGGAGAACTAGTGCGTATCCTCGAACGTTTCGAGCTCGACGTGCAGGCAATCGCCGAGGTGACAGCGGTGTCCGTTGCCTGAGGCGAGCAGCGCCCGCGCCTCTTCCGCCGACTGCGCTTCCACGCACCATTCCTCCAGCCGCGTCACCAGCAGGGTGGCATGGAACAGCCTGGATTGTTTCTTTTGCGCCGCCGCGCGCATGGCAGTTTCTCCGAACCGAATCACCTCCCCGATGCGATTTTAGCTCCGCCCCAACCGATTCCCCTAGGCATGCCGGCCTGATCTGCGGCAGATTCCTGCGGAGGAACTCACGCATGCGCAAGCTGTTCGTCATCGGCGTCGGCGCCGGCAATCCTGATTACATCACCGTGCAGGCGATCAACGCGCTGCGGCAAGTCCAGGTCATCTTCGTCGTCGACAAGGGCGAGGAGAAAGAGGACCTGCTGCGTCTGCGCAAGATTTTGTGCGAGCGCTACATGGAGCCGGGCCGTTACCGCGTCGTGCAAATCGCTGAAGTGTCGCGTGACCCGGCAGCGCCCTGCTACGAGGTCGCCGTGCGCGAATGGCATGAGCAGAGGGCGATCGCCTATGAGAGTGCGATCGCGCAAGAACTCGGCGAGAGCGAATGCGGCGCTTTTCTCATTTGGGGCGATCCTGCGCTCTACGACAGCACTTTGCGCATTCTCGAGCGCATTTTGTCGCGCGGCGTTGTTGAATTCGACTACGAAGTCATTCCCGGCATTACCAGCGTCCAGGCACTCGCTGCGCGGCACCGCATTCCCCTCAACCGCATCGGCGAACCCATTCATATCACCACCGGTCGCCGCGTTGCGGCGGGACTTCCTGCGGGCATGGACAACGTGGTGGTGATGCTCGATGGCCAATGCGCGTTCCGGCATGTCGCCGATGAAGGCATCGACATTTACTGGGGCGCTTATGTGGGCACGGACGACGAGATCCTCGTTTCCGGGAATCTGAAGGCGCGCGCGGCCGAGATCGAAAACATCAGAAGCGAGGCGCGCGCGAACAAGGGCTGGATCATGGACACCTATCTGCTGCGCCGACGGGAACGGAATTCCTAGGATCGGTCAGGCGCGCAGCGCCGTAACCCATCTCGTGCGCAGAGCGTGAACGCGATGGGTTTCGCTGGCGCTCAACCCATCCTACAACTTGCAGGCTGCGGAGAATCGCGAACCCCGATGCCATCCTTCACGTCCGAGCAGGATGCCGCGCTCAAGGCCATTGCTGGATGGTGGCGAAGCGGCCCCGAGCGTCCGCCCATCTTCCGCCTGTTCGGCTATGCGGGCACCGGCAAGACCACGCTCGCGCGCCACATCGCGCACGGCATTGACGGAAAGGTTCTCTACGCGGCTTTCACCGGCAAGGCGGCGTGCGTCATGCGCAGCAAGGGATGCCGCGGCGCGACCACGATTCATCGCCTCATCTACAAGCCGCCGGAGACGCGCGAGCAGCAGCCGAGCTTCGAGCTGTGGGACGAGGCGCCGGCGTCGAAGGCGCGCCTGATCATTATCGACGAATGCTCCATGGTGGACGCCGAGCTGGCGCGCGATCTCATGTCGTTTGGCGTGCCACTCCTCGTGCTCGGCGATCCGGCGCAGCTGCCGCCCATTGCCGGAGGCGGGTTTTTCACGGAAGCGGAGCCCGATGCCATGCTCACGGAGGTGCACCGGCAGGCGCGCGACAATCCGATCGTGCGCCTGTCCATGGACATCCGCGCCGGCCGCGCGCTTGCGGAAGGACAGTATGGCGACACGCTCGTAGTGCGGCGCGCGGCGCTCGATCCCAAGCGCGTCATCGGCGCGGATCAGATTCTTGTCGGCCGCAATGCCACCCGCCGCGCCTACAATGCGCGCCTGCGCGAGCGCCGCGGCTTTGCCAGTCCGCTGCCGGTTGCGGGGGACAAGCTCGTGTGCCTGCGCAACAACCGCAACAAGGGACTGTTCAACGGCGGGCTGTGGATCGTGAAGGAGAAGCCAAAGAAGCGGCGCAAGATTCTGCACCTGCGCATTGCGCCAGACGAGGACCTCGACGGCCGTCCGGCGCATTTGCGCGATCCGCACGTGAAAGTCTCCGTGCGCCAGGAATGTTTCGACGGCAACATCGAGGAATTCGTGTGGGAGGAGCGCAAGGGCTTCGACGAGTTCGACTACGGCTATGTGCTCACGGTGCACAAGTCCCAGGGCTCGCAATGGGATGACGTGGTGTTGTTCGACGAGTCGGCAATCTTCTCGGAGCACCGCGCGCGCTGGCTCTACACCGGCGTCACCCGCGCAGCCAAGCGCCTGTGCGTGGTGGTGTAGCGTTGACCAGCCCAGACTAAATTTCCAGCACCGCCCTGAGCTTTGCCCGCACGTCTTCAAGTACCCCGGCTGGAGCCTGGCAAATGAATCTCGATCCGCGTTGCTTCCATGAGATGCTGCGCAACTGATCGGTTTGAACAACCCCGCTTATCCCGCAACCCTCCGGTATGACGACCTGGAAATTCCAGTCGCGATCATGGCTCGTGACGGGACAGGCTATGCAGCGGCCGGTAAGCTCGTTGAAGGCACGAGGTGAAAGAACGAGGGCGGGGCGGCGGCCGCCTTGCTGGTTACCACCCGGCTGCAGGAAATCGAGCCAACTGATGTCGCCTGAACTCGGGCAATAAGCTGCCACTTACCAGATCTCAGTACCGCGTGCCCGGCCCCAGTCGACTTCCTGCGGAACGTTGTCGCGCGTCATTCCGGAGAGCAATTCATCAAGCGAATAGCGACGCTTGCGCTTCGTTGTCGGAGCTAGGCGCAACACGAGAGTGTCCCCTTGTACGGTCAATTCTGCGCGCTTACCGTCACGCGCATTGATTGCATTCGCGAGCGCTTTCGGGATACGTATGGCAAGGCTGTTCCCCCACTTTCGGAATTCGACGATCACATTTCAGCTCCTGATCAAAGTAGATACTACGTATATACATACGCTGCCGTTAGGCTGACAAGGACCATGCAACAAGGCGTGGCGCACCCCGCGGTGAAGGACGTGGTGCTGGTCGGGGCCGGCCACGCGCACGTCACGGTCTTGCGTGCATTCGGCATGAGGCCGATTCCCGGCGTGCGCTTCACCTTGATTACGCGCGAGGTGCACACGCCTTATTCCGGCATGCTGCCGGGCCTCATCGCCGGGCTCTACGACTTCGACGAAGCGCACATCGATACCGGCCCGCTCTCGCGCTTTGCCGGGGCGCGGCTCTATCAGGACGAGGTTATCGGCATCGACGTGGAAGCGCAGCACGTGATTTGCCGAAACCGACCCCCCGTCTCCTACGATCTGGTCTCCCTCAATCCCGGCTCGACACCGAACACGGCGCGCGTTCCCGGCGCGCGCGAGCATGCCATTGCGGTGAAGCCGATCGCCGGCTTTCTCGATCGCTTCGAAGCGTTGAAACGACGTGTGCTCGCGCGCAAGGGAGATGCGCGCATCGTGCTGGTCGGCGGCGGCGCCGGCGGAGTCGAGCTGCTGCTCTCGGTCGAGCGCCGCCTGAGCCATGAGCTGGCGCAATCCGGTTTGGATGCAAAGAAAGTTTCCTACGCCCTCGTCACCGAGAGCGCCGACATTCTGCCGACTTTCCCGAAAGCATTTCGCGCCCGCTTCCGCGAGGTGCTGCGCCAGCGACACATCGCGGTTCTTGCCGGGGCGGCCGTGACGCGGGTTGAAGCCGGCCGTCTCTGCCTCGACGGCGGCGCGACGGTTGCGGCGGACGAAATCCTGTGGACGACGCAAGCGGCGCCGCCGCGTTGGTTTGGCGAC
>JBKPOZ010000174.1:0-4118 GCA_046733355.1 Pseudomonadota bacterium
ATTCCGATCGTCTTCGTGTCGGTATCCGATCCAATCGACAGCGGGTTCGTCGCAAGCATGGCGCGGCCGGGCGGCAACATCACGGGGTTTACTGTTCTCCACGCAAGCATTGTCGGCAAATATCTATCGATACTGAGACAGATGATGCCGCAGCTCGCCCACGTTACCATGATGTACAATCCGGACTCCCTGCCGGGTGCAGAGACGTTTTTTTTGCATCCGTTCATTGATTCCGCGACGCAACTCAAAATCAAGTCGACGGCGGCTCAAGTCCGCAGCTCCGCGGACGTTGAAAGGACCTTCGCGCAACTTGGCAGCGAACCTGGCAGCGGTCTTATTCTGACGCCAGACAATTTCATCACGGTCCATCGTGACCTGATTATCTCGCTCGCGGCGCGATTCCGTATTCCCGCAGTTTATCCCTATCGATATTTTGCCGAAGCAGGCGGTCTGCTATCCTATGGGGTGGACGCGGTGGACCTGTTCAGACGCGCAGCGGAGTACGTCGGCCGTATCCTTCGAGGTGCGAAGCCAGCGGATCTTCCTGTTCAAGCGCCGACAAAATTCGAACTTGTGATTAATCTCAAGGCGGCCAATGCTCTTGGTCTGGCGATCCCGAGAGTCCTGCTTGCTAGCGCTGAGGCAGTGATTGAATGAACGGCGTTCGTGTCGCGCATTCAACCTTGCTGATCAAAGCGTTGCGCCCGATCAGGAGCGTCTTGCGGCAGGAGCGGCCCCTCGGACCCACCTGAGCGCGACAATGCTCCAAGGAAATCCCTTTGATTGATGGCGGCGACTCCGATGAGGATTGCGATCAGACCGCTTGCCATCGTCCAAGTCAGCGATTCGCCCATCAGCGCGCAGCCGATTAACAGGGCGAAGCCGGGCTTAAGGTAGCCGACGCTCGCGGTGCCCATGCTGCCGATGGTTCGGATCAGGCGAAAGTACACGACGAATCCAAGCGCGGTTGCGGTGAAGGCATTTACCAGCAAGGCGGCGAGCGAAGCCGCAGAAGGCATAGAGTGAAGCGGCGCTTCCATGAAAAACAGAGCGGCACAAGCACAAGGGCCGCGGCTGTGAGCGCTCCCGCCGCCGTGATTGGTGCCACTGCGGCAAATCGCCGGGCATAGACGGCACTGACCGCGGACGAGAGCGTAGCAAGGAGGACCGCGGCTTGCCCCACTGTCCCCGGGCCAAGCCCGGCCAGCGCACTCCGATCCCGGCCGTCAGCCGGCTCAAGGTGGGTAACGCCTCCTTTCCTAATTCAACAGTGACCAGGGCAATTCCCTGGTTGGGAGTCTGGTAGTGCTCGGAACAATTTGTCACATCGTTGGACGTTCCTGGGTGCTAGATGAGACTGCTTAGCTCCCATGATTCGGAGGAGCTATCATGCAAAACTGTTACGGCGATTGGTTTCGACATTGCAAAATCCGTATGCCAGGTGCACGGCGTTGATGCCGCCGGCCAGGTACTGATCCGCCGTCAGTTGAAGCGTCGGTACTTGCTGGCTTTCTTTCAGACGTTACCACCATCTCTGATCGGCATCGAAGCTTGCCCGTCGTCACCTATTGGTCGAGCGAGTGCCGGGCGCGGGCTGATGACCGTCAACGTTGTCCAAAAAATGTCACTTGCGCAGCAGTTGATCTGGGTCGATGATCGCCAGCTTCGCATCGAGTACCGCCATGCCGAAGGCAATTCTGCGCGCATGCAGGCGTTTGCGAAGGAGCTGGTAGAAGTCAGCCTGAGTGGCTCATTGGCCACAGCACGCCCGTTGTGACGGCGCTAGTGCATGCGACTCGCACAATTCCCATCGTCTTCGTGTCGGTCTCCGATCGGCGTACCGGATTCGGGCACGGTTTTTTCCGGCAACCGCCGCGAGTTCATCGGACTAATCGGCGGTGCGGCTGCTTGGCCGCTCACCGCAAGTGCGCAACAGGCGGAACGGAAAATAGTCACGATTGGTATCCTGGCGATCGAGCCCTGGCCGCCCATCGACACGTTTCGACAGGCCCTCAATAATTTCGGGTATATCGAGGGTAAGAACGTTCGCTTCGAGCACCGCTATGCCGAGGGACAGAACGAGCGACTTCCCGAGCTGGCGAACGACCTCGTCGACCTCAACGTAGACGTTATACTTACTTGGGGGACCGACGCCGTGCTCGCCGCGAAGCAGGCCACCACAACGATACCCATCGTTATGGGAACCGTTGGCGACCCCCTCGGCAGCGGTGTTGTCACCGATCTGGCACATCCCGGTGGGAACATCACAGGATGCTCCTCGCGTGCTGCCGACCTAGAGGCGAAGCGGCTGCAAATCTTGAAAGACGTGGTTACCGGACTGTCTCGCGTAGCTATCCTCTTCAACCCCACGAATCACTATATGCCGCTGGCGCTGCAGAGCGCGCGACAAGGCGCGCAAATGCTGCACGTAACACTCGCCGTCTATGAGGTCCACGACACCACGACCCTCGATGCGGCGTTCGTGATCTTAACAAAACATCGGCCGAACGCTTTCATGGTACCGGCGGATACTTTTCTGGTGAGCCAACGCAGCCGCATCACGCAGTTCGCGATCGAGAACAAACTGCCGTCCATTTATAGCTTCCGCGAGTACCTGGAGGCCGGCGGACTGATCGCCTATACGCCGAATTATCACGACCTGTTTCGGCGGGCGGCAAACTATGTCGACATGATACTAAAGGGCACGAAGCCGGGCGAGCTTCCGATAGAGCAGCCGATGAGGTACGATCTATTGATCAACCTTAAGACTGCTCGAGCGCTCGGCCTCATAGTGTCACCTAGACTGCTTGCCCGCGCCGACGCGGTGATCGAATAACTGGAAGGCGTCAGGCAAAGCTGACGCGATCAGCCGGTGTAAGTCCGGCCCAGGTAAGGCCGTAGTGGGCTCGAGGGCAACGGCGTGCGCGTAGTGTTGGTCGAAAATGCGACGCATGTTTGCGAGAGACGCTAAGCCTGCTCAAGCGTCTGGATATCCCGAACTGGCCGGCGCCGACAACCGACTCTGACGGCAAATCGCTCGGCAGCCATCCGCACCGCATACCGAAGGATGCGCCCGCTTCGCGAAGATGGGAGGCTGCACAACAGGACGACGTCCACCCCGCCCAGCTCAACGCACCCGGAGGATGAACGTTGCGCAGCCGAGGCGGTGGTCTTGACACCGGCCCGGCCATCCGCGAGGGCCGGTGCCTGGGAGCACAGCTTCCTGAAGGCGCGGCAGCAGAATAGCTATACTGGTCTACCGGCTTTGCCCCAAGCGCCAGTCGTGCTTACCCATCCCTTTTGAGCCAATCTGCACGTCCTTCCAGGGATAAGCCGAAGTCGGGACAGACTCTCGTAGGCCGCTCTCTCAGCCCACAGCGGAAAGGGCGGTGCCGTCCCTGCCGGTGTTCTGGATCGATCCGCGCTTTCTCTTACACTGATCAAAGACCGCTTATTCGTAAAACGACCTCCAATCCGGGCGAACATCAGCTCCCCGGTGCCCGCAGCATGTGCACAGCAAATCGGAGCCGGGCGTTAGTCGGGTGGTGGGGGCGGAAGTGGAGGCGAAGGCGGAGTCAAAGGCGCAGCCAACCCTGGCACGCCCTGAATGGATTGAATCGTATTCTGGCGCGCATTTCCAATGAGGCTAAAGAGCTTGTCCCATGCCGGCGCATTGTCTTCACGCTCCCGACGGATCAATGTTTTGTCCTTTTGCCCGAAGTAGATACGCAGGCCGCCCCATATTCCTTCGAAATTGCTCGAACCGACACGCCCTTCCACGAAGGCTGACGCCATCACACCACGCCCGAGCGGCAGAGCCATTTCGGAACCCAGGGCCAATGCATTCCTGCCGGCGAGATAACGGTGGCCGATATATCCGTCCCAATTATCAGTGAAATAATATTTGAGATTAACCTGATCCATGAATCTAGTCTTCACGTCATAGCTCTCGATGAACGTGGTGGTTACGATCGATCCCGGAACACCGATCGTTGGTTGCGTGATGGTCACGGTTTGAAAGACGTGGGAAGCAGAATTGCCAAATTCGGCCCCGATTATCCCCTGCAAAGTCCAGCGGCCCCAATACGCCTCACCTTCGGCGGCAACATGGGCTACGT
>JBKPOZ010000175.1:0-4885 GCA_046733355.1 Pseudomonadota bacterium
GTTTGCTTTCCTACGACGCCGTCTACAGTCAGATTCTCATTCTGCTGGTAGTGCTTAACAGACGATTCCGTGGACGGGCCAAACTCGCCATCCTCTATCAAGATTGGAAAACCTCCTCGTTGGTTGAGCATGAGTTGAAGATGTTTAATCACGGTTGGGCCGCTCTCCGGGCTTGAGCCAACCTTCAACACTGGGAGGCTAAGGGAAACCTGAACGTCAGTCATGTCACTGTGCCTTATTCGCGAGTTGCAACAGGCGTTGCTGCTTTCTACGTGAACTCCCGCGTGACGCTTTTAAACGATTGGTTTTCAGCTCACTGGTCCTTCGTCCTCCAGTGAGTCAATGATTGACCAAGTTTGCGGCCCAACGACACCGTCAACGGTGACTCCGCGTTGCTGCTGAAGCTTCTTGACGGCGGCTTCCGTACGTGTGCCGTAGCGCCCATCAACCCCGCCTACATCATATCCAACCAGACTCATTCGTTTCTGAGCACGACGAACGGGAAGTCCGGTTGAACCCACCTTCAGCACCGGCTCGCTCTGGTCAGCCTCGTCAATATTTATCCATGTTACTTTGCCAACAATGCCGTCGACTGTAATGCTCCTCGCTTGCTGAAATGCCTTAACAGCAGCTTCGGTCGTCGCCCCGAACATTCCATCGATCGGCCCCGGATTATAGCCGAGGGCTTTGAGAGCTTCCTGCAAGTCCAGAACGGCCGGATCAGTGGAGCCCTTCTCTAAATTAGGTTCTGCCATCGCATGCCTCCATAAGACACTCCCACATCCTGATTACGGACAATACCTATCCCGATCATACCACTGACCAATGCCTGCCACGTGACCGGACCAACAATCCCGTCTACAACGACAGATGGAATGTCGAGCGACAAAGCGGGGACGCCGCGCACGGCGTCGCCATTGCTGCCCTTATTCACCTGAATATTAGGGCTGACCACGTCTGGGGATTCATTATCCCATCAGCTGTCATACCCTTGTCCGTTTGGAATGCTTTGACAGCAGCTTCCGTAACCGGTCCAAACATTCCATCGACAGTTACATTGTGACCATGCGCACGAAGCGGAAATTGAAGGGTCCGTATAGGATGTCCTTGGGTGCCGTTCTGTACCACTGGCCACCGGCTGAGTGTACCAGACATTAGTTGCCCCTGCCCTAAATCGAGCTTTACCGGGTACTTCTTAGGCTGTAACAAGGCCGGCTAACTTCGCCAGCGTGGCCCCAGCTGCTCCTGCTGGAACCCACCACGTTTGATCGCCAACAACTCCGTCCACTGTTATGTCTTGCCGGGTTTGATAGGCACGTACGGCAGACTCTGTTCGTTCACCAAAGTTCCCATCGACCGGACCAGGGTCGGTCGGGGTGTTTGGATTATCGAACGTCTTTAGCCCTTTTTGCAATGCGGATACGGCGGGTCCCGTCGACCCACGTGCTAGCCTGGGCGTGTTCGGGTCTGCAGGAAGCTTTTGCCAAGTCATCGGTCCAACCACCCCGTCCGGTGTAAGACTGTTTCCTTGTTGGAATGATTTGACTGCGTCCCGTGTTTTTGGGCCAAAGTTACTATCAATGTCGGAAACGTCCAACACTTTGGTCATTACGAAAAGAATTTGTAGTCGCCGGACATCCGGGCCGGTGGACCCTATCGACAAGGTTGGTCCGCTGTTCATGATTTCCTCCACGCCTCTTACTCAGCGATGAGCCCAGAGATGAAATCGACATGGTGGATTAAACTTGACGATGCAACAGCGCGTCTCCAACGCCGCCCCTCAGTGAACGCTACGGCGCATGTTAAACGATGTGGCAACTCCTGCGGGCACTCCAGACCGGTAGCCCGGGAACTATTCGAACAATATGATGCTCAGAAAATGCGGAGAGTCCAGCAGCTCGTAGCTGCCGCGACAAGCTGCCGCGACCCGGCTTTGTCTGAAATCAGTGCGGCATTTGGCACGACTTGGTCTATCAACTGACCTTTTTTGCGACCAGCGTATTGATGTACTGGCGTTAAGCGGCGCAACAAGCACGAGTTGGCGTTATCTTGCCGGCATTAGGGAGCGACAGGAACGCTTTGGGCCTGGTGAAAGAGGTTGTCGGCATCATAAGCCTTCTTCACGGCAGAAAGTCTCGGCAGGTTTGCACCCCAATAGGCGTCCGCAAAATTCTGCAGATCGAGATCGCAGTAGTTCACGTAAGCGGCGCCCGGTAAATACGGGCGCATGGCAGCATAAACATTGGCCACATTGGCGATATGGGAAGAAGTATCAGCTGGGTCCAGCCAACTGGAGAAATATTGAATGCAGTATTGTGTCCCACCGCGTCGGGGAAACGCTGTATCAGCGGCCGCCAGATCGGAAATCGCGCCGCCATAGGCATCGCACAGCACCGCGATTCCACCCACCGGGACTTGAGCGATGGCATCGAGCATGGATGCTATTGCGGAGGGCGAAAGGGGGCTGAGTACGTAATCCGATTTCGCCTTCATGTACACCGACTCATAGTTCAGCCCGCCGGAGAAATGCTTGACTGCGTCCAGAAAGCTCAGCGTCTGAATGTGCAGCGGATTTGATGGCGGCTCGACGCTCACCAGGGCGAAGAGTTCGTTGCGTAGCTCGGATCGCGAGCCGACCGACTGCCCAATGCACCGCATCGAAATCGCGCTACCCGCTGTGGGGCCCAGTTTCATAATGGAGGTGATGGTCCTGGGGGCATTTGGAGCCCAGTTTTGCCAGGCGCTGAAAACGCGCGCCGCCTTCGGTTGCGACAGCAGCCACGAGACGCCGAACTCCAGCACCCCATCCAGCTGAAAGATGCGCAATACGAACTGGGTGGCAATGCCGAAACTGCCGCCACCACCACCTCTGCAGGCCCAAAACAGGTCCGGCTCGGAAGTTGCGGTCGCGTCCAGCGTGGTTGCTTGCGCATCGACTAAGGTAATTTGCTGGAGATTGTCGCAGGTCAGGCCATGCGACCTGGCGAGCAATCCATATCCACCCCCCAACGAGTGACCGGAAATTCCGACGGTCGGGCAACTGCCGGCTGGAAACGCATACCCGAGGTTCGCGAGTTCTTGATAAACGTCGTAGAGAGAAACTCCTGCTCCCACGGTTACCAGTCCTGCGCTGGTGTCCACCCCGATATCTTGCAAGCCGCGAAGGTCGATTACTACATCGGTCGATTGCGAAAACCCTTCGTACGAATGACCTCCGCACCGCACGGCAAAGGACAGGCTGTTTGAGCGCACCCAGTCTGTCATTACGGCGACCGCATTCTCTGTTTTGCATACTGCACGCAGTGCCGGTGCCAGTTGCGTGCGAAGATTGGCCGCGGGCAGGTAGTCCGCGTACTGGGCATCAGCTGGCGTCAGGAGAAGCGCCTCGCTCGGGGGCAGGCTCGGCAACGGCGGCAGTGCTGCGGCTGACTCCGGTTCTGTTATAGCAGGACCAAACTCGCGCGACCCGGCCGGCGCGCGCCCCGCCTGCGTGGGAATGTATTCTTCAACAGAGAATGGATGTTCCATGTGCAGCACTCGGCTTGCAGCGAGATTCGTTGGGGTCAGCTTACGCAATCGGGCGCAGAACTACACTTGCTCATGAACTCGCGCCCTTTGAATTGCATCTCGCAGTTCCTGGTCCGGGGGTTTCACTTCTACAATAACTGATTGTCGAGCGGCACGGTCAGGGGCGTGCTGCAGTGCGAGATTTGGTCGGGATTAGCCTCAAAGCTGACCCGCGGGGATCTATCCATGATGTCACTCCTCAGTCCAATGGAGGAGTATGATCATGGACCAGGATCAAGCGCCGCATTCAATCGCCCAGCGGCCCATTCCATGGAATAAGGGCAAGCGCCTTCCCAAGGCAACGCAGCGATTTCCTTTTTCCTAGCCGCCGCACTCCCGACCGCCCTCTGGCTACACGCCAGTACGCGCGCTTGGTGCAGAAGTGGGTCGCCAGCATAGGCCTGGATGCGACCCGTTTTGGTACGCATTCACTCAGAAGAACAAAAGCGAGCCTGATTTACAGGCGGACCGGCAACTTGCGTGCAGTCCAGCTCCTACTTGGTCACACGAAGATCGAGAGCACTGTTCGGTACCTTGGGATCGAAGTCGACGACGCCCTCGCAATAGCCGAGCAGGTTGATGTCTGAAGTACATGGGCAGAGCGGACAGGCTCTGTCCATCTGATTAGGGCCGAGGCATGCCGAGAGCCGACTTCACATGGCGCAGCAACCTGCAGCCTATTCGATCAGCTCGTTGGTCAGTACCAGCAACTTTAAACCCCACGTTGGTTTGAGCGACACAGTTTCTCGACGGGACGACGGTGCTCAAGTATTTCCGAGAGCGGATGCCGTCATAGCTAGTGACTATAGTCGCGCGTTCCAATCTTTTTCATTGCCCGTCGCCGGCTATCGAGACATAATTTGAAGCGACCCCGGACGCTGGTGTTCGGCGGGCGAGTGGGAGGGCATCATGAAAACTCGATACACGGTCGCGCTATCAATGATTGCGGGCATCGCCATCGGTGCCGTAGCTGTCCAGGGGCTTCATGCCCAAGCCAAGCCGAAGGCTTATCTCGTCACAGAAAGCGAAATCGTCGACCAAGCTGCGCTGGATTCGTATATACCGGCGGTGGCCGGCGCCTTGCCTGCTGGCGGCGGTCGTTTCTTGGCCGGTCCAGGCGCGACTAAAGCTACTGCCATTGTCGGCACTGCACCGCAGCGTTTCGGCATAGTCGAATTCGATACGCTTGATCAGGCGCAGGCGTGGATTAAATCGCCGGCCCGCGAAGCACTCGCTGCACAGCGCAGCAAGGCGATCAAGATCACTCGGCAGTTCATTGTCGAGGGTAAGTAGCACCGTCATCAAGCGGTTGCCCACA
>JBKPOZ010000176.1:0-12775 GCA_046733355.1 Pseudomonadota bacterium
CACCGGGATCGTGCGCACGCCCGATGGGAACGAAGTGGCGCTGAGCCCATCCTTGGTGGGCCGCGCGCCCGCACCGCCGCAGTGGAAGATCACGGTGCTGAATTCCGGCAGCGCGTTTGCGTCGGTTCCCTCCTCCACTTCGTCGACCAACGAGCCGCCGCCGAAGATCTGCGGGTTCCACAGTGAGGACGCGCCTTCGGCCGGCACGCCCCCCGGCATCACCTGCTGCAGACACCCGAACACGACGTCCGGCAGCATCTGCCCGACCGTGTGGCGGGCAGCGACCGGCCACGGCCGCCTGACGTTGAGCACGCAGCCTTCCGGCGCGCTGACGCTGATCGGGGCGAGCGAGCCCGCGTTGTTCGGCACCTCGGGCGCCACCAGACATTTGACGCCGAACGCAGTGTAGGCGAGGCAGTAGTTGTACACGACGTTGATGCCGTGCGACGAAGCCGGCGAGGTGCCGTCGTAATCCACGTGGATGCCGTCGTCGGAAATAGTCAAGGCAGCGTTGAGCACGAGCGGCTTGTCGTAGCCGTCCATCGTCATGCTGTTGCGAAAGGTGCCCCTCGGCAGCGCACGGACGCGGCCGAGCGTCGCCTCGCGCGAGGCTTCGATGATCGTGTCGCCCAGCCGGTCGAGATTGGCGATCTCGAACTCGTCCATCATCTCGGTCAGCCGGCGGCTGCCCTCGTCGTTGCAGGCCGCGGCGGCGTAGATGTCGCCTTCGACTTGCAGCGGCTCGCGCACGTTCGCGCGCACCAGCCGCAGCAGATCGTCGTTCATGCGGCCCTCGCGGGCGAGCGGCATGATCGGAATGGCCAGCCCCTCCTCGAATACTTGCCGTCCGTCCGGACCCATGCCCAGCCCGCCGATATCGACGACATGGATGGTGTTGGCGAACAGCCCGACGGCTTCGCCGCGGTAGAAGCTCGGTGTGACCACCGTGATGTCGTGCAGATGGCCTGACGTCAGCCAGGGGTCGTTGGTGATGTAGTGGTCGCCCGGCTTCATGCTCGCGAGCGGATAGACGTCAAGAAAATATCGTACCGCATTCGCCATGGAGTTCACGTGCCCCGGCGTGCCGGTCACCGCTTGCGCCAGCATGCGGCCGTGGCGGTCGAACACGCCGGCGGAGAGGTCGCCGGCCTCGCGCACGGAGGTGCTGAACGCCGTGCGCAGCATGGTCTGCGCCTGCTCTTCCACCACGGCAATCAGCCGGCTCCACATGATTTGCACGTGGATCTGCGCGAGGGCGGCATTGGGACGAGCGACCGCCATTCAGGCCTCCTTGCGGGTGAGCTCAATATAGCCGAACGGATCGATGCGAGCGTCGAAGCGCGGACTGACGACGGTCGACGTCTCGTCTTCGGCGATCACCGCCGGACCGCTGATGCGCGCTCCCGGGGCGAGATCCGGCCGCCAATAGATGGCCACGTCCCGAAACTCGGCAGTTTCCGGATCGAAGATCGGCCGCCGCCCGATCAATTTTGGCTCGCTTGCCCGCTCGGCGCCGGGAGTGCCGAGATCGCCTTCCGACGGGGCGCTCACGGCGACGACCCAGCTCAGGATCTCGATCTCGACGCCCGGAATCGCGCGGCTGTAGAGCCGGCGATAGGCCGCCTCGAAGAGGTCACGCATGATCGACCGATCGGCCGGGGTGAACTCGCGCACCGGCAACGCAACGGCGATCTCGTGGCCCTGCCCGCGATAGCGCATGAATGCCGAACGCTGCTCTTGCAACGGGACGGCCGGCGCGGCGCGGCGCACAATCCCTTCCGCTTCCGCGCGCATCTGCGCGAGCAGGCGATTGGCGGAAGCGGCGTCGAAACTCTCAAGGCGCATCAGCCGGCCGCGTACAATTTCATAAGCCGGCGGCGCCCGCAGAAGCCCGACCGCCGAGCCCACGCCGGCGTTGAGAGGGACGAGGACCCGGCCGATGCCGACTTTCTCGGCCACGCGCGCGGCGTGCAGCGGAGCGGCGCCCCCGAACGCGATCAGCGTACGCGGCGCAAGTTCTTTGCCGCTCTCGATGGCATGCACGCGCGCGGCGTTCGCCATGTTCTCGTCCACCATCTCGCTCACACCGAGAGCCGCAAGCTCGGTCGCGAGTTTCAAGGACGCCGCGATGGACGCGGCGAGCGTGCGCTCGGCGGCAGCGACCTCAAGCGGCATCTTGCCGCCCGAGAACGTGGCGGGATCGATGCGCCCGAGGATGAGATCGGCATCAGTCACGGTGGGTTCTGTGCCGCCGCGCCCGTAGCACACCGGTCCCGGCTCGGAGCCGGCGCTGTCCGGACCCACGGCGATGCGTCCCAACGCATCGACGCGGGCGATCGAGCCTCCGCCAGCGCCGATCTCGACCATTTCGATGACCGGGATGCGCAGCGGCAGCCCGCTGCCTTTGAGGAAGCGATAGACCCGCGCCACCTCGAATGCGCGCGCGGTCTGCGGCTGCGCCTTGTCGATCAGGCAGATCTTCGCGGTGGTTCCGCCCATGTCGAACGACACCACCTGATCGAGCCCGTGCTGGCGCGCGATGCAGGCGGCGAAGATCGCGCCGCCTGCCGGCCCGGATTCGACCAGCCGCACGGGAAAGCGGATTGCGGTCTCGCTCGTCGTGATCCCTCCGCCCGAGGTCATCAGCAGCAAGGGACAGCGAAAGCCCGCGTCTGCCAACTCGCGCTCGAGCTTGCGGAGGTAGCGCCCGATCAGGGGCTGGAGGTAGGCGTTGGCGCAGGCGGTGGAGAACCGCTCGTACTCGCGCATCTCCGGCGAGACCTCACTGGAGAGCGTCACCGCGACGTCGGGCAAACGGCGGGCGATCGCCTCGCCGAGGCGACGCTCGTGATCCGGATTCGTGAAGCTGTGCAGGAACCCGACCGCCACGGCCTCGACTTCTTGCGCGGCAAGCGCCTCGATGGCACGCGCCACGCTGGAATGATCGAGCGGGACGAGGACCTCGCCCTGCGCATCGATCCTCTCGCGTACCGGCAGGCGCAGCCGGCGCGGGACCAGCGGCGGCGGCAGGTCGATATTGATGTCGTATTGCTCGAACCGGTTTTCGTGCCGGATCTCGAGCACGTCGCGGAAGCCTTCGGTGGTGAGAAGGGCGGTTCTGGCGCCCTTGCGTTCGATCAACGCATTGGTGGCGAGCGTCGTCCCATGGACGATCAGGCCGACTCCGCGGGGCTCGACTCCCGCCTTGGCAATCACCGAACGCAAAGCGGCGAGCACGCCCGCTTGCGGCTCCTGTGCGGTGGTCAGAATCTTTTCCGTAAATCGGCGGCCGAGCGTTTCCAGCGCGACGTCGGTGAACGTACCGCCGATGTCGACGCCGATCCTGATTGTAGGCGCAGATGTCACCCGTGAGCGCTCAAGCCGCTATCCGCGATGACAATACCGTGGGAGATCCGACAGCGCAAAGCGCCCCTGCGCGTTGCGCCAGCGAGCACGCGGCAAGGCTGCGCAGGAATAGGGCCCGCCAATCCAATTACAACTTCGAGCCTAGCATGGTCGCGCCGATCACCGCGGCAAAGCCAAGCGCCAGCGCGACGAAGGCCATAGCGAAGGCATCGATCATGACCCTCTCCCCGTTTTGTTTTTGCCTGAAAAACCGAGGTGCATCGACGGTTGGGAGGATGCCAGGACCTCACCGCGGGTGATGTGACGGCCATCACGAAATGCTCGATTGCCATCCGCAGCAGTGGGATACCGCTTCTTGCGGCGTTCTATAGCATCGGCTCGTTGCGCAGAAATGCGGCGACCCTCGCGTCCCGCTCAAGCTTGATCAGGTCTTCCCCCGAGGGCAATTCCGGCTTGTCGCGCGTGGCATTCACCATGCAGAGAAAGCCGAGCGGCTCGCCGCGGGTGGCACGGAACTGATGCCAGGTCATCGCTGGCACGGTCACTAGGTCGCGGGTTTCGACCGCTCTGACTTCCTCGCCGACCAGGCAATGTCCGCGGCCGCGCAGGACTATGACGGCGTGCATGTGCTGATGCCGCTCCAGAGTGGAGAAGCCGCCGGGCGCCACCTCAAAATAGCGCAGTTCGCCGTGCAGCTGAGGATCGGCGAACAGCACCTGGCGGGTAATCGACTTGAATAAGGCGCGATCGTCCTCCTTGTACGGGAGCTCCGCGACGCCTTCCCAGCGGTAGTCCTTCGCCTTGCGGTGGATCGATTTATCGCGACTGACCATGCGCGTCCCCATAGTCGTATCGATGGACTGCGGCGACAAAGGCGGCGGTCGCTTCGCGCAGATGCTCGCGGGCCTCGAGCAGCGCACCGCCGATGAGCAACATGACCTCGGCCCCATAGAAATCAAGCAGTTCGCCCACGCGCGCGGTGGTCATGCCGCCCGCCGGCACGGGGACCGCAGGGTGCAGGCCGTCACGCCGGTCCAACGCCGCGCGTGCGAGCGCACGGCACGTATCTGGGGAATAGCCGAAGCGTCCGCCATAGTTGGGGAAGATGACGGCATCCGACCCGAGCATGCGGAACAGCTTGCCTATGAGCAGCGGCGGAGCGATCCGCGCCGCGCCGGCCATGGTGGGATGGGCGAAAAAAGCGACGGCAGGATTCTCGCGCACGAGGCGGTGGAAGTTGGAGAGACCCGCAATGATCGGCGCCACCATCACGGTGTCGACGCCAACGCTCCGAGCCATTACGATCTGCGCGCGCATGGCGTCGAGATCGCCCGACAGGCTCGGCACGTAGCGCGTTGCGCGGCCGCTCCCTTGTTCGAGGCCGCCCAAGGCCCCCGCGACCGCTTCGAGGCGCGCGGCGAACGGCGAATAGCTTTGATCGGCGAGGCCATGGTCGTCCTTGATGTAATCGACGCCGGCGCGCGCAAAGTCTTGCGCAAGTTGCGCCAGCCTGGCCGCAGGCAAGCCTTGCGGTTTGAGCGGCGATGCCGTCAACGCCCGTGCCGGCGCACCGACTCGCCGCCGGAGTGCATCGAGCCCGTGCCGCGGGCCGCCGAAAGCCTCGATCAGCTCCTTGGGCAGCGTGACGTCGGCGAGCACCACATCCTCATGTAACGAAGTGTTCCCAAATAGCATGTTGATGAGCTGTCCGGGATCGCGCCCGACGGTCTCGGTCGCAAGCGAGATGCGGACTTCGAAAAGATTGCTTTCCTTTTCCGTGATGGCCTCGACTCGGCCGACGATCTCGGAGCGCACGAAATCATCGGTGATCGCCGAGACCGGCATTTCGACGCTCTGCTCGACCGCGATGGCGCGCGCGCGCTCCTCGATCGAGCGCGCATCGCAGCGCACGAGGTAAATGGCCTCCAGTCGCGGGAGCACGGACGCCGCTCACCATCGCTCGCTGACGGGAGCGCCGCCGAGCACTTCGATGATGCGGGCGCGAGTCGCGGCCGTGGTGTCGTTGGGCAGCCCATCGGCGGCAAAGAAGCCGTGCGCAACGATCTCGCGGTCGGGGACGGGCGCAGTCGACTGGCGGAAGGCACGAACGACGAAGACGGCGACGTGGTCGCGCCGGGAGGCACGATCATTGAAAAAAAGCCCGTGCAGCCGCGGAGGTGCCGTGATCTCGATGTTGCCCTCCTCGCGAAGCTCGCGCGACAACGCTTCAGCCAGCGTTTCACCAGCCTCGACACCGCCGCCCGGCAAGTGCCAGCCGCTCACGTAACTGTGCTTGACCAAAAAGATACGGCCCTCCTCGTCAATCACCAGGGCGCGCACGCCCAGCGTCATGGCGCGCGCGAAACGCCAATAGGCGTGCAACGCGCGCCGCAGCGCGGGTTCGAGCGCGCGGCGCGTCGCACTGAGGCTGAGAATTTTCATCCCGGTCTCGCCGGTTCGCCGAGCACCATGGCAGTCGCCTCAAGCTTGTCAAAAGCCCGGCTTTGCTGTTTTAGAAGTGTTCTAATATACGTCATGTGTGCACTGGAGGGGCCGTGAAACGGTTTGCCGAGCTCACCGAACAGGAAATCCTCGCGCTCGCCATAACCAACGAGGACGAGGATAGCCGCATCTACCGCGGTTTTGCCGAGGGATTGCGCGAGAAATATCCGGCCTCGGCAAAGGTTTTCGACGAGATGGCGGAGGAGGAGGTGCGCCATCGCACCATGCTGTTCGATCTCTACCGGTCCAAGTTCGGCGAGTACCTGCCGCTGATCCGCCGCCAGGATGTCAGAGGTTTCATCCAAAAGAAGCCGCTCTGGCTCATGCACCCGCTCAATCTCGACGAGGTCCGCAAGTTCGCCGAGAACATGGAGTACGAGGCTGCGCGGTTCTACCGCCGTGCCACCGAGAGCTCGCGGGACGCCTCGGTGCGCCAGCTCCTGGTCGAGCTCGCGGAGGCCGAAGTGGAGCATGAGAGCCTCGCCCACAAGCTGGGGCAGGAAATCCTCACCCCGAGCGCGCGCGCGAAGGAGGATGAGACCGCGCGGCGCATGTTCGTCCTGCAGTACGTGCAGCCCGGCCTCGCCGGGTTGATGGACGGCTCGGTCTCGACCTTGGCGCCGCTGTTCGCCGCCGCGTTCGCCACTCACAATACCTGGGAGACGTTTCTGGTCGGCCTTGCCGCATCGGTCGGCGCGGGCATCTCCATGGGCTTTGCCGAGGCGCTCTCGGATGACGGTTCCCTCACCGGACGCGGAGCGCCGCTGGTACGCGGCGTCGTGTGCGGCGTGATGACCGCGGTCGGCGGGCTCGGGCACACCCTGCCCTATCTCATTCCCAATTTTTGGACCGCCACGGCTGTCGCCATCGCAGTCGTCGCGGTCGAGCTGGTGACCATTTCGTATATTCGGCACCGATTCATGGATACGCCGTTCCTGGCGGCGACCTTTCAGGTCATCGTCGGCGGTGCGCTAGTCTTCGTCGCCGGAATTCTGATCGGGAGTTCGTGATGGCCGGTGTCAACTGACATCGAGCGATGTTCGTTCTCGCCCATTTATCGGATCCGCATCTCGGACCGTTGCCGAGGCCCCGCTGGTCCGAGCTCGCCGGCAAGCGCGCGGCCGGCTTCCTCAACTGGCGGCGCAAGCGCCGCCTTATCCATCGCGCCGAGGTGCTCGCACGCATCACGAGTGATCTCAAGGCGCAGGCCGCGGACCACATTGCGGTGACGGGTGACCTCGTCAACATCTCACTCGCTGGCGAATATGCACCGGCGCGCGCATGGCTCGCCACGCTTGGGCCGCCGCGCGACGTCACCTTGGTGCCGGGCAATCACGACGCCTATGTGCGCGCGGCGGCGGGTTATCCTCAGCTCCACTGGGGCGAATACATGCGCGACGACGCAGCCGGCGAGACGGTGTTCCCCTTCGTGCGCCGGCGCGGCCCGCTGGTCCTGATCGGATTATCGACGGCGGTGCCGACGGCGCCGTTCCTGGCGACCGGCCATCTCGGCCGCGAGCAGATCGCAACGCTTGCCGCGGCGCTCGAGCGCTACGGCCGCGAAGGGCTCTTTCGCGTCGTCATGATGCATCATCCGCCGATCAGCAGGCCGGGGCGACACTTCAAGCGCCTCGTCGACGGCGGCAAGTTGCGCGCAGCGCTGGCTCGGCAGGGGGCCGAGCTTGTCATTCACGGGCACGACCATGTGCACTCGCTCATCGAACTCGAGGGGCCACAGCGGGCCATCCCCGTCGTGGGCGCCCCGTCGGCCTCGGCACTGGCACCGGGCGGGCACGATGGCGCCGGCTACAACCTCTACCGCATCGAGGGTCGCCGCGGCGGCTGGCGCTGCGAAGCGATTTGGCGCGGCCTTGCGGGCGATGGTGGCGAGATCACGGAAGTTAGGCGAATGATGCTTTTAGATTAGACCTCCACGTCTTTTCTCTTCGAAGAAAGACGTGGATGGTCGAGACAAGCCCGACCATGACAACACGAATAACGAGGCGCCAAGCCTTCGGCTAAACGCAGCGGCCGCCGTCGACTTCGAGCACGTTGCCGGTAAGAAACGAGGCCTCTTCGGAGGCGAGAAACAGCGTCGCGTTCGCAACGTCGTCGACGGTCGCGAAGCGGCCGAGCGGAACCGTCGCTTTGAACTGGGCGCGCAGCTCGGGCGAGTCGCCGCCCATGAAGGTCGGCAACAACGGCGTCTCCGCCATGACCGGCGCGATCGCGCAGACGCGGATCCCGTCGCTCGCAAGCTCGGCCGCCATCGATTTGGACACGAGATTTACCGCGGCCTTGGAGGCGTTATACCAGGTCAGCCCTGGCCGTGGCCGGATGCCGGCGGTCGAGCCGATATTGATGATCACCCCGGATTTTTGCTTGCGCATGAGCGGCACGACCGCGTGCGCAAACAGGAAGATCGATTTGACATTCACCGCCATCAGCCGATCGAACTCCGCCTCATCCACCTCCAGCATTGGCCGCCGCACGTGGCTCATGCCGGCATTGTTGACGAGGACGTCAATTCGTCCGAACGCATCGACGGTCGCCTGCACGGCTGCGTCCACATCGGCGCGCTGCGACACGTCGCAGCGCAGCGCGATCGCCTTGTTGCTGATCGAGGCGGCGGCTTGGCGCGCCGCCTTCTCATTGATGTCGACGACCGCCACGCGAGCGCCCTCGCGCGCGAACGTTTCCGCGATGCCTTGACCAAAACCCGAAGCAGCGCCGGTGACCAGCGCAACTTTACTATCGAGACGCATGCTGCTTCCCTTTCGCTCTGCTGCTCCTCGAAGCACGCCTGTGGTCCCCACGCAAGCGCGGACCATCGTCCAGACTTGGCGGCATTTGTAGGGTTCCCGTTTTGGCGGGAACGACACGTCGGATTGACTGCTTAGCCTGGCTTTACCCCATAAGCCCGTGCCCAGCCCAGCCCATCCTCGGTTCGCGCGCGCGGCCGATATTCGCAGCCGACCCAATTGCCGTAGCCAAGCCGATCGAGTGTCGTGAAGATTTCCGGATAGTTCACCTCCCCTTCGTCGGGCTCATGCCGCGATGGGACCGCCGCGATCTGCACGTGAGCCACGAAGGGCAGATGCTTCTCGAATCTTCTGATGAGATCGCCACCGACGATCTGCGCGTGATAGAAGTCGAACTGCATGCGCACGTTCGCCCGCTCCACCTTGGCGATGATGTCCGCCGCCTGCTCGGCCCGGGTGAGAAAATAATCCGGCCGATCGCGCGGATTGATCGGCTCGATCAATAAGGTGATGTTCTTCTCCCGCGCCGCGTCGGCGGCGCGCATTAGATTTCTGATGAAGACCCTTTCCGCAGCCGGCCTTTGCTCCGGTGAAACCTTGCCGGCCAGGCAGTGGATCTGACATCCGCCGATCGCGGTGACGTAATCGAGCGCCTGTTTGAACGAGGTGTCGAACTCCCGCTCGCGGCCGGGCACGGCGGCGAGGCCGAACTCGCCCGCCGCGTTTTGGCCGGGCGCGGTGTTGATGCCGAGCATGGTCAGACCGTGGCGCTCGAGCTCGGCCTGCACCACCGAGGGCGCGACGTCGTAAGGAAGTTGCAGCTCGACGGCGCGAAAGCCGGCCGCGGCCGCGGCCGCGAACCGCTCGATGAGCGGCCGCTCGGTGAAGAGATAAGCGAGATTGGCGGCGAAGCGGGCCATGCGCAGATCCATTCTCCGCAAGGCACGCTTATCGGCCTGCGGCGCTTGAGATTCGTCAAGCCGGCATACGTACTGAACGACCATTCGATACTAGCGCAGTCGTGGCGCCGGTCGACACGCTTGCCCGACACCAGTCTGGAGCCGGTGGCGCGGGCTGTGCCAATATCTGCCTTCCGATTTTGCCGAACGAACGCACCAAAGCAGCACATGCTCGCCAACGACACTTTCCACATCGCGGTATTGCCTGGCGACGGCATTGGACCGGAAGTCATGGCGCCCGCGCTCGCGGTGCTGGAAAAGGTCGCGGCAGCAACCCCGCGGCTCAAACTCCGCTTCACCGAGGCGGCGGCCGGCGCGAGCCACTATCGCGACACCGGCAGCTCAATGCCGCAGTCCACGATCAAGCTCTGCGAAGACGCCGACGCCATCCTGCTCGGCGCCTGCGGGCTGCCGCACATCCGCTACCCCGACAACACCGAAATCATGCCGCAGGTCGAGTTGCGGTTCATGTTCGACCTCTATGCCGGCGTGCGCCCGTGTCGGCTCATTCCCAACGTGCCGAGTCCGATCGTCGGAGCGGCCGAACGCGGCATCGATCTGGTCGTGATCCGCGAATCGACCGAGGGCCTGTTTGCCTCGATGGGCAAGGGCGTGGTGAACGATAACGAAGCGCGGGAGACGCTGCTGATCACCCGCAAAACCTCGCAGCGCCTGTTCGATTTTGCCTTCCGTCTGGCGCACCGGCGCAAGGCGCGCGGGGGCCGCGGCCTTCTCACCTGCGTCGACAAGGCGAATGCGTTCAAAGCTTACGCCTTCTTCCGCAGCATGTTCGACGAATGCGCCACCCGGTACGAAGACGTTGCCACCGATCGCCTGTACGTCGACGCGTGCGCCGCCATGCTGGTGCGCCGGCCGTGGGACTTCGATGTCATGGTCATGGAGAACATGTTCGGCGACATCATCTCCGATTTGACGGCCGGGCTCATCGGCGGCATGGGCATGGCGCCCTCGGCCGACATCGGCGACGCCCATGCCGTGTTCCAACCCTGCCACGGCACTGCGCCAGACATTATGGGCAAGGGTCTCGCCAATCCGACGGCCATGATCCTTTCCGCCGCGCTGATGCTCGATTGGCTTGCCGAACGCCATGGCCACGACGGTGCCGCCGGCGCCGCGCACGCCATCGAGCGCGCGGTCGATGCCGCCTTTGCCGCGGGCCTCACGCCGTGCGAATTCGGCGGCCGGGACGGCACTGCCGCCATCGCCAATGCCGTGCTGCGAGCTCTCGACGCCTGCTCGCCTGCCTGATCGCTCTGCCCATCCTCTCGTGGGATATTTCCCATCACAAGCGCTCTCCGGCCTTTCCCTGACTCCTATGGGAGCGAACCCCCGAAATGCGCCGTGTAGTCCTGTTGGGCTATTTCCCATTGCTCGTCCCACCCAATGAGTGGGACCATTTGTGGTTGACGAGAAGCGCGGTGCTTGGTTCCCTACCAGGGCTTCCTGCGAACTAAGCCGTACATACAAGCGCGGCGGGCGCAGGGCGGGAGCGAAACTCCGGGGTCTGGCGTCCCATGAACGCGCAGGAACTGCTGCAGCAGATCGCCGACTACTGCCGGCACAGCGGACTTGCGGAATCAACGTTCGGCCGTCGTGCCGTCAATGACGGCAAGCTGACCGCCCGGTTGCGCAACGGCGGTCGCATCACCACCGAGACGCTCGACCGCATCCGCGACTTCATGCAGAGCAACCAAGCTGCGCCGGCGCGGGCCACTGTGATCGAGCGGGCGCGCGAGCCGCGGCCTGCGGCGCCCGCCCCGCCGCCCGCGCCCTTTCCGATCACCGGGCAACGCGATCCGCAGCGCAATTTCCGCTTCTTCGACAATCGGCAGAAATACCTGCTGTTCGTCAGCACCTGCAGCGAAAAATGGGTCGTCGCCAGCCGGGTCGCGCTTGAGCTGGCCAATGTGCATCCGCGCCCGCCGGCGCTGCGCGTCTTCGACGCCGGCGTCGGCGACGGCACCGTGCTGCTGCGGGTGATGCGCGCGATGCACGACCGCTTTCCGACCACGCCATTCTACGTGGTGGGCAAGGAGATCAGCCTCGAGGACGTAAGGCTTGCCTTGCAGAAGATGTCGGACCGCTTCTTCGAGCATCCGGCAACCGTTCTGGTGCTGACCAACCTCGCCTACGCGGATGCGCCCTGGCTCGCAGTCAAGTCGCTGTCGGCGGCCTCGAGCATGGTCTGGCACGAAGTGCCGCTCGTCGGCAATTCGGCTTACCGCTTCGAGCAACAAATCACCGATCTCGTGCCTTTCCTGTCGCAGAACTGGAAGGCCGGCGTCAGCCCGAAGACCGGTAACCCGGTCTACGAACGACCGGTTGTGCTGGTGCTCTATCGCGCCGATCACAAATTCCTGCTCGACCCGATAATCCCGCGTCCCGGCGGGACGGTCGCCAATTACGATCTCGTCATCGCCTCGCAGCCCTACCGCGCGCGCGCTTCGCTTGAGTTCAAGGCCAGGCGCGTCATCGCGCCGCTGGCCAAAGCGCTCGGACCGGGGGGCAGGCTGATCGCCATCCATTCGCACGGGAATGATCCGGGCATGGAGATCATTCAACGCGTGTGGCCGGGCGACAATCCGTTCATTCATGACCGGCATCAGATCATGAAGGCGGTCAAGCACGACCTCGGGCCGGCCGGGCGCGATCTCAACTTCAATGCTTATGCGGACAATCGTTCGCTGTTCCGCTACGACATGCACACCTTGCCGAGCGAGATTTCCGATCAGTCGATCGGCACCTCCACACTGTTTGCCGCGTGGAACGCCGCGATTTATGTGGCGCAGGTCGAGGACGATCGCCTCGCCGAGGTGGTCGCCGACGGACGCTATCTCGATTCCACGCGCGAGGTTCTGCGCGAGCGCGGGGCGCTCTGGTTTTACGACGAATCCTACGTGATTTCCCGCCGGCGGGAATGACCGACATGGCCGCGGCAACGACTCAAGTGGAGAATTGCCCCGAACCGGTCGAGGCGATTGCCGATTTCATGGCGGACATTTCGCTCGAGGCAACGCGACCCTCCGCGGAAGAGATCGCGTCGCTCGCCGCCATCGTTCCGCCCGCAACGCGCGTCTATCTCAGCGCGGTGCCGAAAAAGCCCGCGCAGGAGGCCATCGAAGCCGCAGCGCAGCTGCGCAAGGCGGGCTTCGAGCCAGTGCCGCA
>JBKPOZ010000177.1:0-3927 GCA_046733355.1 Pseudomonadota bacterium
TGCTCCGGCGCTAGGCGATAGCCGAGCGCGAGCGTCCGCACGCCGGCCGCGCGACCTGCCTCGGTGACCATGCGCCGATGGCTCACGATGGATCCGGAGCAATAGCCGCCGCCGTGAAAAAACATCAGAACGCGTTGCGGATCGCTGCCCGACACGATCGACCACTCGCCCGGAATGCCGTGAATGTCGATCGGCGTGAGCCGCACATCGTCTGCGACGGGCCAGACGGAACCGACCTCGTCGAGTCTCTGCCTCCGCTCGGCCCAGCCAACCGGTCGCGGTTTCGATGTCAGCAACGCGCGGATGGCGTCTATTTCGCTTTGGCCCATGGAAAGGTACGGAAGCGCCGCAGGTTCTGGTTATACACTGTACGGTAATGTGCTACAGATTCGAAACACTAGATGAGTGTGTCTTCACCCGGCCGGCACCTAATTTCGTTACCCGCTGTTTGCCGCTCCGCCTCGCCCGGTTGGAGTTAGGTGCTCTGCGTGGTGCTCGAGCCGTTGCCTGTTGTTTCTATAGGGCCTCGGGTTGAGCACGTAAAATAACGTGATTATCGCCACGATAGTCACAGCGACGACAAGAGCGCCGGTGGCCGTTCCAAACAAACTTAGATCGGTGGACGTTCGCGGCGGGTCGGTGGGCTTGAGAAGTCATTCGTTCGCTCCTGCTGGCTCGGAGACCAGCGTCGGGCGCGGTTTTGCTGTTCCGCCGAAACAAAGCAGCCCCCAAAGGGGCATCACCCACCGGAGCTGCTTCGCGGAGTAGTCCAGATGCTTTCGGATATGCATCCGACGTGCAAACGCTATCATCGGGAACGCCCGCGGTCTAGCCGCCGAGGCTTGCGCTTGCGAAATCTGGAAGGGCGGCAGATTCCGCTGCACCGTACCGTACCGAAGTCACGTCAGCTGAATTACGTGGCCACGAACGGTCATCAGCCCGCAGGTGAGGCCGATGCCATCTCACAAGTTCAATATTGGAGACACTGTAGCTTTAGTTTGGGTCCTGCGTAATCTTGCCTCGTTCGGAATGGTCAAGCGTGTCAGGAGGACCAGAAATGTCTGCTTGTGCGGCCAAACCAACCCTCAGATACTCAGCAAGTCGGAAAGCCTTGGTCATCAAGTAAGTCACCTGATCGTCGGCAGCTGTGTATTTCCGGACAGTCTCAAGCGCCCTGTCGTAAGCATGTTCAACGTCGCCCCGGCCCATAAGCATCAAAGCAATCAATTCTTTGCGGGCCTCCCCACTTAGAGAGTACAGGTAGTTAGCCAATTCCCGCCGCTGGGGATCATCGGCAATTTCATCAACTGATACCCTACTTCCATCAGCAGTTCGCGCTCTTCTCGATTCAGATATGCGCTCGAGCAGCGAGATCATTTTTTCGACTTGGTCTGCGGTTATACCGGTGAGCATTGCCTTGTCCCATCCTTTTATGGAAACATCCCTGCGCAAGCAGTCTAGCACTTCCGCTCGGTGCAGCGGTTAGCGTCACCGTAGGAAGCCCGCCGGTGAGTCAGATTGCAGGAGGTGTTGGCCGCGGCCATCGTTCCGTCCCCATTGCGCCTTACGCTTTCGAAAACGCGACGGGGTACACGGAGGGCACATTGATGCGCTGGCTCAGCAACTTATTCGGCGGCGGCACGGTGGAGTTGGAGTACCCGGACAACGGTAAGTTAGTGAAAAAACGAGTTTCGAGAGTGCAGTTCGATAGCATGATGTGCAATGCGGTTGCGGAGGGCATAGCTACCGCTCACCAAGCTTGCGTGGCTCACATTCTCGATGCGTTCCATGGCGAGCGGACTGAAAAGTGGATTGTGGGAGAACATATGCTGCCCGAGACGTACCATCGCTACAAAGGCCCCAACGGTGAGCTTTACGTGATGTATGAAAATGGTGAGCCTCAGATGGAATTGCTCAACAAACACAACAAACAACTTTGGTGCCAAGCGGCGAGTCAGTTTGCTGCAACAGGCAGCGCGAACGAGGAAGCATCTCGACAGGACCGACGCGACCTTTTGGCCTTGGCCTAAACCGGAGGCTTCCGAGCCGTTCAGCTGCACTGCCGCGTGCTCGTCGGCTCGTGAGCGCCGCGTATAACTTGACCTGTTAGCGCTGGGGCTTTCTCCTAAGTCGCCCTACCTGCCCTTCTAAAACTGTTATTTCTATGGGTATTTGGGCGGGATGCGCGGGTTTGAACCAATCACCAGAAATTCTCCGCTGTCTCACACGGAGGCGATGCCAAAAAGCAACACTACGTGCACGAACCTGTTGCGGAGCCACGGGCGCAAAAGATTGTGAATTTGGCGGCCGCGCTACTTGTGCGCAGCAGTGGGCAAAAAGACTGCGAATATGGGAGTGGTTAACCTAACGAACGCATATCGTACATCGCCTCTGTTCCGCCGTATCCGCGTGCAAAGTTATTGGAATTCCAATTACTCTGAAGGGAGCAAAGATGTTTCGAGGCTTGGCGGTTGCCGTTCTACTAGCAATTGCGGGTACCGCGCCACTGCAAAATTCGGCCGCACAGGATGCTGTAGGCGGCGCTATCCTTGGCGGTGCTGCTGGGGCGATCTTAGGTGGAGCATTGGACGGCGCACGCGGGGCTGCAGTCGGGGCCATTGTGGGCGGGGCAACCGGCGCTGCAATTGCTGCTCAGGGCCAACCGCAGCCGGGTGGCTATTATTACTACGACCAGGGTTGTTACCAGGACCGCGGTGACGGAGCCTGGATCGTGGTTGCGCCGGAGCATTGCGCGGAGCCGCCCGTCTCCGTTGCTCCCCCGCCGCCACCGGCTCGGGTCGTGCGCGACCACTTGCAGGAGCGCATGTTAGCACTGCGTGAGCGTTGCGAGGATGGCGAGCGCCGCGCTTGCGTGCGGCTGGGGATCATTATCGGTGAGAACCGAGAGCGTCGCGCAGCGTGGCGGCGTGAACACCCGGAAGTCTTCTTTTACGAAGACTAACCTTTTCGAGACAGCGGGGGGTTAGACACCTCGCGGAAAAACCAATGAAGCACGGAAATGCGACCGGCGAAATATCGCTCGATGGATTTTGCGCAGCAGCAATTCAGAGCCGCGCATGTCTCTTGAGGATCAAAACCCAAAACTGCTCTTCAACAATCACACATCAGCTTTCGCCAGCAGCGGACATGCCACTGCATTTTGGCTCAGGTCCGAGTCGTGCCAGCAGCGGTCGTGAGCAGATGCAGCAATGTGAAGCAAAAATTACGATTCGCCGTCACGTACTTTTCGTACTCCGCTCGTGAGATCAGACTGCCCTCGCGCTCGACGCGAGCACGATCCTTCGCCGGCAACGAGGTCTGAATATCATCGACGCGCTTCCATGGCGCTAAGGGTGTGTCGCACGTTGAGCGCGGCACAAATTCGGACGCTTGAATCTTTTTATAGCGGTGCACATAGCGAGGGCAATTGCGGAAAATCTCAGTCACCGTAACCCGCACGACCAACTGCGCTTCGGAGTACTTCTGCAGCAGCGGATCGTTGTCATCAACACTGGCATCGCCCTGCAGGCGCAGCCGGTGCGGCTTCTCGAAGTTGACGAACAGCATGCCGATTTGGCAGTTTCCGAGCAAGTTACCCATCGAATAGAACATGCCATTGCCGTCGTAGCAGGGAAAAGCGACGGTCTTGCTATCGAGGACGCGAACAAACCCAGGATCGCCACCCTTGTAGGAGACAGTAGGTCGGCCCTGATGATCAATCGTTGACAGAAAGAACATATCGCGGCTCTCGATGAACTCCTTATGCTCTGGCGGAATTTCAGTGAGTACCACGCGCGTTTCGACATTGTCCGCAAGCCGTCGCGTGTCGAAGCGGTCCTGTAATGAACGATGGATAGGGCCACATAATCGGCTCATGTGACACTTTTCCAATTGCAGAGAACAGTCTGCCCTCAGCCAGAGTGGCAG
>JBKPOZ010000178.1:0-12417 GCA_046733355.1 Pseudomonadota bacterium
CGTCTACCGCGGTGAGAACATACTGCGCGGTTTCGACGACGACGTGCGCGAGCACCTGCGTCGCGAGATGGAATTGCGCGGCATCAAGGTGATTGTGAAGCAAACGGTGGCGGCGGTGGAGAAGGTGGAGCACGGCTTCTGTGTCGAGCTCTCCGATCGCAAGTCGTTCGTCGTGGATCGCGTAATGTTCGCGACCGGCCGTCGCCCGAATATTGCAGGACTGGGCCTTGAAGCGGCAGGTGTGCGCGTCGGACAGAATGGCGGTGTCGCGGTCGACGAGTTCTCGCGCAGCTCGGTCGAGAATATCTATGCGGTTGGCGACGTGACCGATCGAATAAACCTCACGCCGGTGGCGATCCGGGACGGCCACGCATTCGCAGATACGGTGTACGGCGGCAAGCCCACGCCCATCGATCATATCAACGTGCCGACCGCCGTCTTCTCCGAACCGGAAGTGGGGACGGTGGGATTGACCGAGAGGGCCGCTTGCGAGCGGTTGCGCAAGGTCGACGTCTACAAGACTTCGTTTCGGCCGATGAAGATGTCGCTCGCCGGACGCGATACACATGCTTTCTTCAAGCTCGTAGTGGACGGCGATTCCGACCAGGTGGTGGGTTGCCACATCGTCGGACCCGACGCCGGGGAGATGATCCAGCTTGCGGGGATCGCGGTGAAAATGAAGGCGACAAAGGCCGACTTTGACGCGGTAATGGCGGTGCATCCGACGGCAGCCGAGGAGCTTGTCACCATGCGTGAGAAGGCGGTGAGCCACGGGCGGATAGCCGCGGAATAGACGCATCTCCCTCTGCCGTGAGCGGCGCGGGCGCACGCCTGCGCTGGCCGATTGCGACCCTCCTCGTGTATAAACAGCGCATCTGAAAGTGGACGGGTAACCCGGAGGGGCAGGCATGCCCGAACGTTGGACGCGCGAGAGTTGGCGGCGCAGGCCGATCGTGCAGGTCCCCGACTATCCGGACAAAGCGGCGGCTGCCGACGTGGAACGGCAGCTGGCGAGCTTTCCGCCTCTCATTTTTGCCGGAGAAGCGCGCGATCTCAAGAAAGCGCTCGGCCGGGCCGCGCGCGGCGAGGCTTTCCTGCTGCAAGGCGGCGATTGTGCGGAAAGCTTTTCCGAGCCGACGGCAAACAATGTCAGCGCCAACAATATCCGTGATTTCCTGCGCGTATTTCTGCAGATGGCGGTGGTGTTGACCTACGGCGCCGCTCTCCCCGTCGTCAAGGTCGGGCGCATCGCCGGACAATTCGCCAAGCCGCGCACCACCGCGACGGAGAAGCGGAACGGACTGGAATTGCCCAGTTATCGGGGCGACATCATCAATGGCGTGGAATTCAGCGAAGAGATGCGGCGGCCCGACCCGTTGCGCCAGATCGAAGCCTACCGGCACTCGGCGGCCACGCTGAACCTGCTGCGTGCCTTCGTGCACGGCGGCTATGCCAATCTCAACAATGTTCGGCAATGGACGCTCGGCTTTTTGAAAGACTCGGCGCAGTCGCATCACTACGAGGAACTGGCCGACCGCATCTCCGAGGCGCTCGGCTTCATGCAGGCGTGCGGCCTCGATCTGGAAAGCCATCCCGAGCTCAAGACCACCGATTTCTACACGAGTCACGAGGCGCTGCTGCTCGGCTACGAGCAGGCGCTCACGCGCGAGGATTCGACGCGCCCGGGCACCTTCTGCTGCACTTCCGCTCACATGCTCTGGATCGGCGATCGCACGCGTCAGCCCGATCACGCGCATGTCGAATTTTGCCGCGGCATCATCAACCCGCTGGGACTCAAGTGCGGGCCTTCGAGCAAGAGCGACGAGGTTCTGCGCCTGATCGACATTCTCAATCCGGAGAACGAGGCGGGGCGCCTGACGCTGATCGTGCGCTTCGGGCATGAGAAAGTAGGGGATCAGTTGCCGGCCTTGATCCGTGCCGTGCAGCGCGAGGGCAAGATGGTGCTGTGGTCGTGCGACCCCATGCACGGCAACACCATAACCTCCGATTCAGGCTACAAGACCCGCCCCTTCGAACGGATTCTTTCAGAGGTAAAGACGTTTTTCGCCGTGCACCGTGCCGAAGGCACCCACGCGGGCGGCGTGCATCTGGAAATGACCGGCCAGAACGTTGCCGAATGCACCGGTGGCGCCCGCATGATCACCGACGCGGATTTCAAGGACCGCTATCACACGGTTTGCGATCCCCGGCTTAATGCCGAGCAATCGATCGATCTTGCTTTTTTATTGGCCGATCTGCTCAAGGCCGAGCGCAATGCGCGGCTGCGGCCTTTGCCGGCAGCCGCTGGGCTTTGATCCGAAGCACCTTCACGTTGCGTGGGCTCATCGGGTGGCATGCGCGGCTTAGCAATTACGGCATCCTGCGCGATGGATTCGATGATCTTGAACGCGCTGGCATATTCAAGGACATCCTTGATCGGCGAGTTCGAATTTACCGTCCGCGCTGGGCGTAGTGCAGAAATTCGATGAAGGGCTACGAGGGATTTGCAGCAATGAACTTTTGGATATCCTGACGAATGTCGGGATAGCTCGTCTTCGGCCCGTAGATGTCGATGAGTCCAAACTGGTGCGCTGCCAGGTGTTCGATGGTTCCGCCTGGCAGGAGCGGCCACACGTGCGAGCGAAGCTTCTTCGAAGGAGCGCTTTCAAATACCTTATCGAGAAACTCGTTCGCGTTGGCTGTGGAAGTCGAGCGTGCCATTCTGCGCGCGAGGCGGGCGACATCTGGCCATAGGCTGTAGTCGTCGCGGGCGCGCGCTTCATCCCGCCGCAGGACAGCCCGCAATGCGGCCTCACCTTGATTCACTACGAGCTCCGGCCTGTTGATCGCCACATAGTGGCGATGTCCGCGACGGCTGGAATCAAAACTCGCCGCATAGAGATATCCGGACCCGCCGGTTATCCGGTCGACTGGAAATCCGTTCGCGGCGGAGCGCTTCAAATCCCCCAATGCATCAACGAGCACGCCCATATGCGGGCTGTCCCCTGCTGCCACGATAGCGAGCGCGTCCTGCTTGAGGCTCTCCAATTGTCGGTTCTTCCCCGGCACTCTTACCTTTGATGATCCGGCGCTCTTCGCCAGCGAAGCGCCAACGAGGCAAGCTCGGCTGGTCAGCACGTCGCTATCGAACAGTTGCTAGAGCAATGCTCGACACAATTAAGAATTTGTTAAGAAAATGAACCCAATGCTTGCGATGTGAGGAGGCATGGAACTCATGGAGAGGATACCATGTCTGACAATGTCATCACCCTGAACCAACCGGCAGGGGACATCACACACAAGGATGAGGAGCCTACCCCATTAATGCTAGCTAGACTGCGCTGGTTGGCAGATCTCGTGCAAACTCTCTTGGATGCGGATACAATGAAATACCCATCATCCTGGCAACGAGATCGTCGGGTACCTGAGCGACGACCGCAATAGATGTGGCGAGGCCGCCATGCTGGCGGCCTCTGCGGTCCACGTCCGCGGAGCAGTGTCGCGAGGGGCTCGGAACTCCTAAAAACACCGAGACATTCGAGTCCGTAATGCTGGGCCACATCTGCGCAGACGGCTGCCGCGATCTGCTGATCTACTCCGAGGCAAACAATTGCAGCGATGGCACTCTCGTGAACGCGGACGGGAGAGCGCGCCGGCCGCAACCAGGTGCTTCCTTTGGCTCAGGCTGCTTCGTCCGCGCGCCGCCCAAGAGGGTCGAAGTACGCGCGACTCAGCTGTTTTAGTAGCCGGCACAGTTCGCCTCTGGAGTTCTCGAGCGCCCTAGCACGATCTCGGATGTGCCGGGCGACCTCGGTTATCGGCTCTGCATCATCACCTAAGTTCTCGGCCATCATCATTAAAGCACGGGAAAGCTTCTCCACAGTGCCGAGATCGTCTTCCATGGAGCAAACAAGATTATACGTCGTCTTCATGCTGATTTGTGCCATTTCCACCAGGACCGCTGATTTGGCGCGGGCGGTGTTTCTCGAATGAGGTCTGGAAGACTCGCAAAAAACCGCGCAATCCGGCCCGCGTCTTCCCGGCTCAGCAGATTTGATGCGGCACCTTCGATTTGTTCGTTCACAACCACATACGCGAGAACACGAGCCTGCGCATCCCTCACGCAATAACCTTCAGAGAATTCCTCGACGCGCCACGGAGCCGGAAAGATCCGAGCTGGCTTCGGTGAGCAGCTTACTGATACATCGGGTTCACTGGAGCTGAGTGTTTCAATAGACATGGATGCGACCGTGCGTACGCGTTGGTCCCGCGTGCACGGTGCAGCACCAGGGTTAATTTTCGCTTAAATGCTCCTGGTCGGGCAGACTTCCGCCTCTTCGCCCTACACTCAGCCGCGGGTAAGTTGCACAGAGTAAGCGCGAGCCGCTGCTTAACCGACAGGGACACTCGCCCCAGGGTTTGAGACGTCGTTTAGGTCTACGGGATTAGCGTCAGGGCGGCGGGGCATTGAGAGGGAACCCCGCAAATGCGGCCCCGGCGCGCCGACGCTGCACTGTTAGCCCGTTCCGTGCGCCGGTTCTCCCTGGTAGTGGGAAATTAATCTCAACCTGGCCGCTCCTCGCCGAGGTCACCGCCTGGTAAGGGATGTAACGCCGCAATGAACGGATCAGGTCGGGAACTGACTTTGCCACGCTCTTGATCGCTAGCTGTGAAGGGCGGTCTGTAACTGGCAGTCGCGGCAATCGAAATTGTGAACCTGCAAAAGGCGGGTGTGGTAACCCGCACGCAGCAAGGGCACCGCACTAGTTAAGTCGTGAAGTCTACCGGATTGCGAACGCGCTCCTTGAGCAGGACTTCACATGGTCCGGCTGAAGCATGCGACAGCGCGGCCGAAAGTATGCCAAATGCGGAATTTGACCACTCCAGCGTTCAGGGAGCTGAGAGCGCACCAGGTTGCATGCAACTATCAGAGGTAAGCAATCATTAAGGCGCACCGAGCTGATTATGGGTGGCGCTTACGTGATCGGACAAGAAGGTACACTGCTGCGGCTGCCCTATGTCATGCGGCTGGATGGTCTGGCCCGGCAGATCGCATTCGGTGATGATCACGCGCGTACCGCGCCCGCTGAGACGGGGCAGCGTCTTCTCATAGTTCTATGTGCAGGCGTGCAAGCAAATTTCTGGCACAGCAGGAATAGGAGGCGGAGTTTTTCTCGATGGGCAATCTAAATCAGTTACAGTTGTCAACAAGAGCGCTTAAAACTTGCACCCTGAGTTAAATTCAGAATTAGATGATTTCGGCTAGTTTTGGACGGGGTGGATGTGCCGCAGAGCGCGATGCCGGTCTCGCGTCTCTATTGTGGAATATCTCGCCGGTCACGTTCATCTCGGCTTGTGTCGCTTTGGAGAACTTCAATGACTCGCTTCTTCTTTAATCTTGCGACGAAAGGGACCACGATTTTGGATTCAAAGGGCCGTGAGCTCGCCGACTTGGCGGCGGCACACCGCCATGCGATGCAGCTCGTTCACAAGATGGTTTTGTTGGATGGGACGGACTGGGAAGGCTGGTATTTTAAAATAACTGATTTGGAACAGCGATCCTTGCTCAGTGTATTGTTCCCGCAGACGTCACGTTCACCCGGCCAATCAGTGTCAGCCAACGTTGAGCGAAATCCGAAGGAAACTTCTGCGCTAAGATTTTCATGAAGAAAACTTAGGGAATACTCCTATATGATAAGGAACAGGGGTGCAGTTGTTAGGCAGAAAGGTTCGCCGGCTCCGCTGCCGGCTCACGCAAAACATAGCCATGACCACGCACCGTCTCGATGTAATACTGGCCCTTGGCTGCTCTAGATATTTTTTTGCGCAATTTAGATAAAAAAACATCAATAATTTTGCCATTTGGCTCGTCAAGACCGCTATATAAATTGTTGAGGAACATTGATTTCGATAATGTGCTGCCTTTTCGAAGGCTCAAGAGCTCGAGGATCTGATATTCTTTCCGGGTAAGGTGCAGTGGAGTTCCGTTTACCTTCACCATTTTGGCGTCTAGATCTACACAAAGACCGCCGGTATTGATAATCGATTGCACAAGTCCTTTTGAGCGACGCACGATGGCATGAATGCGCGCTACAAGTTCGTTGTTGTGGAACGGCTTGGTTATATAATCATCAGCGCCGCCGCGCAGGCATGTGACCTTCTCATGAAGTCCGGACCCTCCTGACAAGATCAACACAGGGGTCTTCACCCCCCACATCCGCAAGGAAGTAAGCACTTCGAATCCAGATATGTCGGGCAGGTTCAGGTCTAGTAGGATAACGTCGTAATAATTAGGCGTGCCGAGCTCGAGCCCATCCTTACCAAGCGCGGCCCAATCTACGGAAATGTTCTCCAACTTCAGTGCGAGGTGGATAGAGTGAGCTGTGACGGTGTCGTCCTCAATCAGCAAAATGCGCATGTGATTCACAGCCCCGCTTTCGATCGAACATGGCCAAACATGGTTAATAAACTGTTAATGGACTGAGCCGCAGGGCCATTCCGCGCTATTACGGGTGCGGCGACTCTGGTCTAGTCCTAAGGTCGCGCCTCAATGCATCCAGGAGGCCACAACAGCGGCGAGCTGGACGGCCGAGAGGAAGTCGCTCGGCATCAGAGAATCAGACACAGCTAATCAGGTACAAACCCTGTTGTCGTGCTGCATCTTGAGCTCACAATAAATCGAGTGCACCTGCAGCATCAGCTCAAGGGGGGCGCTCGGGGCAGTGTCAGAGCAATAACAGAAATCGTGCAGGTGAGCGCTCCGAATATGACGGTCGCAAGGAGTTGCTCGTACATCAATGCTGCACAGGAAAGTAAGGACGACGCAGCGGCAAGGAGAACAAGCCAAGCCAGCTTTTTGTCCATCTGCGGTGCCTGCGTTCGACGCCGTCGTACGGAGCATTACTCACGGTGAGGTATCGAGGGTCAAGGACTGGAGCGCGTCAAATTGGCTAGAACCCCCGGCTTTGCTCGCTTCAGGAAAACTTTCAAGTACGGGACTTACGGCGTGCATTCAAGACCATCGATTTGCACTCGGCGCACGTGACCGGCGCAGAGGAATGATTGAATGAGAATACAGGCAGCACTTGCATGAAAATAGATACACGCCAGAGACAAAGGTTCGGGCCCCACGGAAATTGCGCATAATCCGATCTGTTGGAATTACGAGGTTGGCAAGCCGCATCCAGGATTGGCCATCCCTAACAGCAGAGCTTTTTTGGCATTTACTGCACTCTGCGCCAAGCGCATACATGCCCCTAGCCCGTTGCTGACATAGGCGTTTCGGGCCATCAGACAATCATCAGCGGGTGTAATAAAAGCAGGGAGACTCGACGACTGCAGCTCGCCGACGATTACCACCATCCAAGCATTGGCCCCTTCCGATCAGGCGTTCAGCGCATCGACGACGAAATCCCCGTCGCCCGGATTCTGGTTGGAACACGTCTAAATTTCCTTGAGATGGAACGACCACCCGCCAGTCTCGGTCCTCACCGGCTCCAAACAACCCAGCTCTAGCCGCCTAGCAAGACTCTTGGCGGCTTTCTCACGAGTGAGCCATGGCGAGCAACGATGCCAAGCTTCGACCATCTCATCTGAGGACAGTTCGATAGCCACAGCGCTAGCGTTTTTTTGGATCACGCATTATTTATACGCGATTCGTCTCAACGTGCTTGAGTGTTTGCCTGAGTTCACAACTTTATTATATAGATGTGTCCAGCAGAAGACACGAGATCGCTCCCGTAGGTAGGCCGCTCGTCATCCGACTATGTCGAACCATTTGGCTCCCGCCGCGACAATGAGCCCGGGGAAACCGAAGTGGCTTTGGCTCTATTAAAGGCAAATATTGCGCTGCGAGATCTATGCCGCAATCGCACGTGCTTCATCTACGGGGCTATGCCAAAATGAGGCTCATCAGCAGAAAATCGCATCGTAGATTGATTCTCCGCAGTAGCATTGATGGATGCGGCGCTCCGGCTCGGGTGCGAGTTAAGGCTGACCACAGCGCGGCCCCAGGTCCTACTTCTAAGAAAATGGCTCCGCGCTGGCGTGCTAACAGCAGAGACCAGCAAGGAGTCCAAGGCAACAAAAAACGGGAATTAATGTAGGCGCATGCGCTGAACCTCCATCGGGGTGGCCTTACGCGCTGCAAAGTCCGGCAGCCACCGTGAGCTGAAAAACCGTTACGAGAAGAACAGAAATTGGTTATCGGCCCGATGTGTCGACGCGCTGGATGCTATGAAGGAAAGTGCGGGTGCACCTCACCGGCCGTTCGACAGGAAATATTTAGCAAACGCCTGTGACCAGCCGCGATGCTCGTTGAGATTATCGCCTCTTCGCCGCATGGAGCTTGGCACCACTACGGCAGGGTTTAACGAAATTTAACCAGCAGCAGGTACATTTTTACCCCACTACCTAATCGAGGGCGCGAGGATCGCGTGATGGAGCGCGCGGGACTGAAGCGAAAATATGTTAGCGGGCCTGACGGCAGCACCCTGACGATCACGGGTCTACCGCCGGCAAGCACGAAGCGGTGGGTCATCCGGCGCAAAGCCGAGGTCGTCGCCGCCGTACGCGGCGGACTGCTATCTCTCGAGCAAGCCTGTAGCCGCTATGCGCTCACGGTCGAGGAATATCTCTCCTGGCAACATTCCATCGATCGCTATGGCTACCTTGGTCTGCGTACCACCCGGATCCAGCAGTATCGGCACTAACAATCCCAAGGCATGATGTTGTACCTTACTATGCATTGTCGCAATGGAGTATCTGATACAGTTCCGGTCGCCTGACCAACTCCTGGAGCTTTGTTAATGCCGAGACTCCGCTGCAAGCGAGACTTAGGGTCAATTTTCAGCCGACGCATAATTTCGATAAATTCCGCAAAATCTGAACCTAGGCCCTTGTCTTGAAAAAAGACATAGCCGATGTGTGGCTCCTCCTCACCCCCTCCGTGGCAGTACCCCGGCACTTGCAGTCGCAATTTGCGCATCCAGCATTCCTCGAATTCAGATTGGCCTCTACACGATTCGAAACCGTCTATCTACGCCGACTCACAACAGAATGCTTGATCTGGCGTGGAAATTTGCTATGACCACGTACAAGCAATATCAGGAACCGGCGGCTGTATGCCTGCGCCTCGCGCAGACCGTGAGGGATAGAGTCTTTTTGCTGAAACTGACTCAGGCCTCGGTCAATCTGGCAGAGCAAGCGCGCAAGGGCGATCTCGGAAAGCATTGAATAGCGGGGTCGCCACAACGGCGGAACAGCTTCGAAGTCTGCCACGTCGCGAGACAAGCCTCGACCGCTCGCCTACGCCGCTCCAAGAGCGCAGCAACTCCTCGACTCGTTCATGAGATGCAACGGCGTGCGATTTGCGCAAGTACAGATTGGCTTAACTCGCTCACTAGAGATTCGCACCCATCACTCAAGTGATGAGCAGGAGCCCGATTCTGCATGACATAGGTTCCGAGAAACTGGAGTCCTGTGTGCGGACGAATTGCCGCGAGTAGCGGCATCCGGTCGGCCTTTGCAGTACGATTGACAATTTCCAGAGCAGGAGTCGCTGAGCGAGCGGCTTGCGACCAAGCCGTTCCAGGTGATTCTTTGACGACAGTAAGCATAGACAAGAAGGTAAGGATCGCGCTGCAAGCAGCAACAAGAGAAGGGCAACGCATCAACGCTTGATACGAGCGCTGCATTGAGATGGGCCGGTTTCCCAAGCCGCCCCGGCTGTTCTTAGCGGCCCTGTTCGAGTCGGAAAATTCAGGCAATAGCCGCAAGCGACGTTGCGCAGGCTCCTGCCGAGCTATCTGCTGCGGCGGTGGATGGGTACTGCGAACTCGAACCGGAAAACAGTGAACGCGGAACGGAATTGTCCGATGCATTAGACCGCCCTTTTCGCTTCTCGGCATCAGCCGTTCAGATGTTAAATGCGATAAGTTCAATCGCAACAAGCCCGAAGAGCAGCGTGCAAAGTGTTACAGCGTCAGATTCAAGCCAAATCCCCATGATCTCCCCCAGTCGGCCCCAAAAAAAGACCGGCCACTCCCGCATCGCCCAAAGTAAACATAGTTTGTTAAGGTTAACAAATGGTTAACTTCTTGAGAGCGCAGCTGCATTCTCCTTCATATGCGCGACCGAACCGTATTCCAGAATTGCAAACAACGTGCCCGCCGCAATAGCCGAGACCAGCGCAACGGCGGCTGCTGAGCAACCGTGTGCTTTACCAACACGCGCTCGGCCTCGATGGCGATCCGGTTGGTTCCCTGGTCTGCCGCGTGTCGGCGACCGGCGGCTCACAAATGATTCCACCGACACGGTTCTTCTCAAGGCGCGGTGAGCATCGCGGCGAACGAAGGTCTCATTCATTTAAACCGGCGGCATTGCGATCGCGGCGCCTGACCCCTGGTCGTCACGGTCACCGTCGCGTGGGATGAGATCGCGACCTATCCCTGAGAGGACAGTAGCAAATGGCTGTCGCGCAAATCATCGGCTACACGACTACAAACATGATGGAGGTCGAGGCAAGGCCGCGCGCGTCACGTTACGGCCGGAGGATTACGGCTCGTTGGGGATCTATTCGGTCGCTGCGCGACCCGCGGCCTGACCAAGTTAACCGCGGAAACCGACATCTTCTACTTCCGGCAAGACTCAGGCAGCAGGCCGATCATCCCGAAACGGACGGAAGCATCAGGGGCTTGTTAAGCGAGAGCCGCTATAATAGGAATCCGCCTAGTGTTCTGCTCTGAGTTCGAGCCCCGGCTTATTGCCCAGGGCTCGAGCTTTTTGGAATCGATACCTCACTGCCGCTTCTACCGTGCGAGTCAAACCGCTGCGGCGCAGGGAAAACGACGTGCCATCCGCTGAGCAGTATGAGGCGTACGCGCTCGAATGCCTGCGGCTGGCTCAAACCGGCAGCGATCCGGCCCGCAAAGCATTCATGCTGGAAATGGCCCAGGCGTGGCGCAAGCTCGCCGATGAGCTAAAAAACAAAACCCTGTTGTCCCGGCACCCGCCTGAAAACGATTCAGGGTCGACGCCAACGTAGCAGAGACGAACCGAGGGGATGCGCGCCAGACTGATAGCATTGTCGGTGAGAGCACCGGGATGAAGGTGGTAGGCGTGGCGTCGAATGTCCAGAATTAGTCCGGCCAGTCTGTGAGATCTGCGACGAGCGAATGCCTCTCACGCGGCGCGCGTCGTCAAGTATGTACCGGGGTCCGAACTGCTCACATTCGAATGCTACGGCTGCAAGCGCGAAGTAACGTAGCGGGGTCACTCTGAGCTGCCATCAGATTAAGATACCGTGTTGCGGTATCCAACTCTCATTGCTGTCAGCCCTTCTGCGACGCGGCATGCCAAGGAGAACGCTGAGCAAAGATTGATGCGATACCCTCCCCAACGGTAGCGGTTCTGCATCTCTGACAGCGCTTTTTTGTGGTTCGAAGTTGAGAATACTCATCCCAAATGGTCGTACGTGGACGTTGAGTCCAGTGGTGAATGGACGTAACGGAGACTGTCGCAATCTATTATCCCTCCTGACAAGCGCGCGGAACATAAAGTTTTTTTTCATCGTGTTGTTTAAGTCGATTTTAGCGCCCTCAGTCATAGGGTGGCGACCAGCGAGGAGGCAGAAGCTCTTCGTCAGTAACAATAAACTACAGGAAAGGTGTCATGTTGAGAGCCGTTACTAAGGCGACGGATCTGCCTGAGCGTGAGCGACGCATCGGACAGATCCGGCCGCTTTATCTTCAAACCGTGAACTTAGTCGAGCGGCTTCACCGCCGATTATTGGACGTGATAAAGGATGAGTTCGATCGACATGGCCGAGCCGACATCAACTCTAGTCAGGCATTCCTGGTGTACAACATTGGTGAGCAGGAGCTTTCTGTAGGTGAACTGCGGGCGCGAGGCTATTATCTTGGTTCAAATGTTTCTTACAATCTTAAGCGTCTAATCGAGAGCGGGTTCATCGACCACCAGCGCTCGAATCTGGACCGCCGCTCAGTGCGCATCAAGCTGACTAGAAAGGGGCAGGAGGCGCGCGATATTGTTGCTGCCCTTTACGAAAAGCACATACATATTGTTGAGGAGGTGAGCGACATCTATTGCGATGAATTCATGGCACTGAACAAATCACTGCACCGGCTTGAACGCTTCTGGACCGATCAGATTCTATATCGGTTGTAAACGGCTCCCGTACATGCACGCGGGCGGTGCCACAGTAAAGCCCATATCACCGCTTCGATTCGCTAAGGAAACGGATTGGCTCGAGAGAATACGCTGGTTTGTTGCTCCGTAAAAGGAACTCATACGAATGCTTCTCGTTTGCACGAAGACTCAGAGTACTGATGCGATGGAGTAGCGGCACCTGCTGCTCACCGGTGAGCGTTATAATCTCAGCTAGCTCTGTCCTAGCCG
>JBKPOZ010000179.1:0-12217 GCA_046733355.1 Pseudomonadota bacterium
GTTTGCTTTCCTACGACGCCGTCTACAGTCAGATTCTCATTCTGCTGGTAGTGCTTAACAGACGATTCCGTGGACGGGCCAAACTCGCCATCCTCTATCAAGATTGGAAAACCTCCTCGTTGGTTGAGCATGAGTTGAAAAATCTCTACCACCCCAGCGGCTCGCTGCTCGTATCGAGGCTGATGTATGGCGATCTGTCGGGATACGCTGCCCAGGCCTACACGCGCTTTGAGCTCGACCGCCGCTGGTTCCTGCTCCAATAGCGGCCGCCGGTGCCCACGCTCATCGCCGGCGTGATTGTAACGGCAGTCTTTATTGTCGCGTTCTTATTGTGCTGAGCGCCCAAAGGGGCCAATTATCGCGTTGAGGCTGATCGCAACGGGCGCGCCGTCTCGTTCTTACAGGCAACATGATAGAGCGCGCCGGCTGCCCATTTGCCCTAAACACACCCCACGACCGCAAAGCACCGAAAGCAGACGCAGATCTAAAAGTCCTCGAATGACCGAGAAGTGCCATCAAGCGACATATGCAGCGCAGCAAATTGCAGCCTATTCGATCACCTCGTCGGCGCGGCCGAGCAGGGAAATCGGGAAGGTGAGGCCCAGCGCCTTGGCGGTTTTCTGATTGAGAACCAGCTCGACCGTCGTGGACCGCTGCACCGGAAGGTCACCCTGGCTTCTCGCCTTTGAGAATGCGGCCGACATAGACGCCGGCTCGATGGAAGGAATCCGTGAAACTGCCACCATAGCTCATCAGCCCGCCTGCGGTGACAAAGCTGCGTAAATTGTGCACCGACGGAACCGCATAGCGGGCGGTCAGCCCAGCGAGCTTTTCAGTCTGCCTCGCGAAGAGAGCATCGGGGCCTATGGCGAGCGCTCCTGCATCGACTTGGAGCAGACTTGCCAGTGCGGCATCGAGGTCGCGTTCGGTGCGGGCACGCAGGACGTGCAGGTGCAGCCCAAGGGTGTCGGCCGCCGCTTCCGAACTCTTTCAATGTCTTATCCACATTAGGACTGGTCGGGTTGACCAGGATGCCCACTGTGGTCGCCGTCGGCACCAATTCGTGCAGCAGCTCCAGCCGCTTGGCCCCCACTTCGATGTTCAACGAGGTCACGCCGGTCAGGTTGCCGTTTGGCCGATTGAGGGGTGGTCACAAGGTCCGCTGAGTGGGGCTAAGCGGAAGCGCCGAACTTGGTCGCGTTTGCACCAGATGTCATCCTGTCCGCAGGAGGCAGCGTCTTGGGGTCGTTGCTGCAGACCACCAATACTGTTCCGATTGTGTTTACGGGAGTTAAGAAGGTGTAGAACTTCTCAAAGGACGAACGAGTTGAAACGGCATGCCGCATCTCGCCCGCCGGAATGCGCGCTCGCTCGACGGCGCTCCTGATTCGGGGAGCGTAATCTCTCGTGGGATTAAAATAGGCGAGGCAGAGTAAGACGCAGCCGAGAGCATGGGTAGCGCTCGGTGCAATGCTCTTATTGCCGGGCGCCTGTTCCGCGAAATTCACCCCATTCCTTGTAAAGAGTGCCTCCGGGGGCGATCCGCTCGGCATAGATCCCCGTCCTTGGGAAATGTTGTTCGTTTTTCTTTATTTCGTGCCGATCGGCTATGCGATTGCGCTTTGCGGCGGCTGGTTGATCAAGTGCGCCCTTTCTCACGGTGGCCGTATCGTGCCGCGCTGGCTCATGGTAGCGGCCGGCCTCCTGTTGCTAATGCCGGGGATTTCGGTCGCGGCGCTGTTCATAGATGGTGAGGTGGAGAGAATCTTGGGTCCCAGGAATGCTCAGGCAGCGTTCAATCTCGCTGTCGTATTGTTTGGGTCGCTGCAGTGTGCTGCAGGACTCCTATTGCTATGGCGGGCGAAACCACAGCCCTCTAGCTAACCAAAGGCAGGTTCGGTCTTCCGCATAGCTGTTTCTGCTGTGCGCCGTGCTCCAACAAAACATGTAGTGCAGGACAGCGATTCGAGACCAAAGTGTGCTGCTCACGACCATTTTGGATGCCAGCTTGATGGCTGTGGCGAACTCTGCTGAAGCTGGCTGCGCGTCGTAGTTGATGCTGTGCTCGCCGGGTTCAGAAAAGTAACCCAGGATGCTGGAGCGGGATGTGCCACGTGTTGGGAGCGGTGCGGACAATCACAGCAACTATCGCATCGCCCGCGCTCTGCTTCCTTGAGAATGCGGGCAGCATAGGTCGCTACCAGGTGAAATGCTTCAGTTGCACTCGTCCCGTAGCTCACCAGACCGGCCGCCTCGGCATATTCGCGCGCTGTAGCGGCAGTGCATGCCGTGCTGTGAGCCGTGGCAAGCTGGACACGTAGACCGAAAATACACCGCGGTCGGTGCAGTCGCGCTCTGGGCTGCGCCGCCGGTTTCCTCAAACCGGCGCTATGATAGACTCTCGGGCCACGCCTAGCGTCCAGCGCCGGCATGTGGGACAACGATGAGCGCGGCCGGTTACGGGAGGGCGGCTGTACAGCATCTGCGCTGTAGCGAGCGAGCAGCTCGCCTCACGCCGGCCCATTACCCATCTATAAATTGCAAACGTATCAGTAGGCGAGTCCTGACTCTGGCGTTCGAGGCGGGCGATCTCGGCGTCGAACATGGCGAGATCCTTCCTCCATTGCGGATTGTCGGGGTCGGCGGCAACCATCGCCGCAAGGATTGCGCGCGCAGCGCGCAGTTGCAGCAAGGCCTCCCTGACATCGCCCAGTTTTAGATAAGCCACAGCCAGCTTGCCGTAAGCGATGACCACGTCGCGCTGGCGGCTCATGTTCTCACGCACAGCCTCGGCAAGGCCCTGCCGAATGGCGAGGCTGCGGCGATACGCTGCCAGCGCCTCCTGCACATCGCCTTGCGCCAGCAGCACGTCGCCGAGCTTCAGATAGGGTACAGCGAGATCGTGCTGCCACTGCGCGTTGCTCGCATCCTGTGCGGCCAGACGCTCGCGGATTGCGGCGGCCTCCCGATAGGCTTGCAGCGCCTCATCCAGCCTGCTTTGCGCGGCCAGCGTGTCCCCGACCTTATTGTATGAGACGGAAAGATCGCGCTGCGCCCGCATATTGCCGGCATCCATGGCCGCCAATTCCTGCCGGATGCGCAGGCCCTCGCGATAGGCGGCGAGCGCCTCCTCGAGCTTGCGCTGCTCGAACAGCAGATCGCCGACCGCATCGTAGGAAGCTGAAACCTCGCGCCGCCACTGCACGTTGGCCGGGTTTTGCGCCACCAGACGCGCGCGGATTCCAAGGGCGGCGCGGTAGGCGGCCAGTGCCTCATCGAGCTTGCCCTGGGCCTCCAGCACGGCGCCGATCTTGTCATGGGAGATCGACAAGTCGCGCAGCCACTGCGCATTGCTGCCGTCGCTCGCGGCGAGACGCTCACGGATGGCGAGTCCGGCACGATACCCCGCGAGGGCCTCGTCGAGCTTGCCCTGCGCCAGGAGCACATCGCCCACGCGGTCGTGCGCGACCGAGACATCCCGCTGCCACTTCGCATTGGCCGGGTCGAGGCGGGCAATGCGTTCCGAGATGGCGAGATCCTCGCGATAGGACGCAAGCGCCTCATCGAGCTTGCCCTGCGCCAGCAGCACGTCGCCGAGCTTGCTGTATGACACCGCGAGATCGCGCTGCCACTGGGTGTTGTTGGGATCGACGCCGACGAGGCGCTGTCGGATGGTAAAGCTGTCGCGGAAGGCGCCGAGTGCGGCATCGAGTTTTCCTTGCGCCATGAATAGGTCGCCGATCCGCTCATGAGAAAGCGCCAGGTCCCGCTGCCACAGCGTGTTATTGTGGTCGCTGGCGGCAAGGGCTTGGCGGATGGCGAGCCCGGTGCGGTAGGATGCGAGCGCCTCGTCGAGCTTGCCCTGCGCGACCAGCACGTCGCCGATTTTGTTGTACGAGACGGAGAGATCGCGCTGCCACTGCGTGTTGGTGCGATCGGAAGCGGCCAGGCGCTCGGCGATGCGCAAATCCTCGCGATAGACTTGCAGCGCTTCCTCGAGCTTGCCTTGAAGCACGAGCACGTCGCCTAGCCTGTTCTGGACCACCGACACTTCACGTTGCCAGTGCGCGCTCGCGGCATCGGCGGCAAGCAGTCGCTGGCGGATGGCAACCGCGGTTTGGTAGGCGGCAAGCGCCGCGTCGAGCTTGCCTTGCGCGACCAGCACGTCCCCGATCTTCACGTGCGAGAAGGAGACGTCGTACTGCCACTGCTGGTTGGCCTGCTCGGCGGCGGAGAGACGCTCGGCCAGCGCAAGGGCATCGCGGTAGGCCTTCAGTGCCGGCTCGAGTTTTCCCGTCTCGACGAGCGCATCGCCCAGCCTGCCGTAGGAGACCCATACGTCGCGCTGCCATTTCTTGCTGCCCGGGTCGCTCGCCGCCAGCCGCTCGGCAATGGCAAGACCCTCGGTATAAGCCTTGATCGCCTGCTCGAGGTCTCCGAGCGTGAGATAGGTCTCTCCGAATTCGTTGAGCATCACCGAGCGGCTGCGTTGCAGGCTGGCATCATCTGACGCCACTGCGAGCTGCTCGAACGTTGCTTTGGCCGTCTCGAGGATCTTGCGCACGGATTGGGCGCTCATGCCCTGCACTTCGCGCAAGCCCTGGGCAATGTCGAACACGAGGCTTTCGGCGGTGTGCTGCGCAAGCTTGAAGTTGCGCGTGGCGCTGTCGCGTTCCTGCTGTGCACGGCGCTCGTTTTGTTCCGCAAGCGCGCGCTGCTCGACAGCCACACCACGCTGCCAATACGCAACGCCAGCGAGCCCGAGTGCCAGCACCAGCCCAGCAGCCAGACTGCCGGTGAGAGTGTTCCGCCGCCGCGTAGCCCCCTGTCGGCTTCTTCTGATGAACTGCTGCGTCTCCTCAGTTGGTGCAGGTGCGCCGCTCGGCCTCGAAGCAATCCAACGCTCTGCCTGCTCCAGCATCGGCGACCTTAACAGAAGGCCACTTGGCTCGGATGCCGCAGCCCACCGCCGCGCCTGCTCGCCGAAGTCCGTATGCCGTCTGATCCAGCCGATATCGGTATGGAGCGCTTGCGCCAGCTGATCAGCGCTCTGTTCGAAGCGAGCCGCGTCACCAAAGAAGATGAAATTCAGCTTCGCCAATACTTCTGGTACGTCCTTATCCTCCACAGGACGGAAAACGATGGGGGCGAAGCGCTTATTGAGAGATGCGGCGAATGCGACCTCTTTCAGAGCAACCGAACCCGGCCTCAGGGCATCAGGGCTGAGCACGAAAACGATCGTGTCTGCCCGTGCAATCAGGTCCTCTACGCGCTTCCACCACTCCTCAAAGGCGTAAATATCAGTGCGGTCGATGAGTGACTCGAACCCGCGCTGCTTAAGCGCCGCATCGAGGTGATCGGCAAACCCCAGGTCTTTGCGCGAGTAGGAGATGAAGACCTTCGTTTTCGGCTCAGGCCCAGCCATTTGATCGGAAGGATCGGACGGCATCGACGGTCCTCAGTTACGAATGCCGATGATGCGCTACCTTTTGAGAATTGCAAGGCGCTGTTGCCGCGAAGCGTCGGTGGCCTTCGGGTCAACAATGTGGCGTCCCATCGACTCGACGTGCCTTTTTGCGGCTCCCTATCTTTAGGCCCCTGGTCGTTTGTCTATTTTAATTTACTTGAATTCGCACTCTACATTCGGGCTCGCGGCATTTTTCGTGTAGGAATCCAAGATGGTTTGGTAGCGATCGGGGCCGATTTCAACGAAGTCCTCGGCCAATTCCATCTGTTGAGTGCCCATGACAAATAGTTTCTTAACCGAAAGTCCGAGTCTGCTGGGGCCATTAGGACCGAGGTCTTTGATCTGATCGTCGGATACCAACATCCACCCCTGCGAACGCGAGTAAGTATGCGAAGTCCATGCGCTCTTGGAATCGAATTGGACGATGCACTTGCGATTGCCGAGCAGGTGGATGTCTGAAGTACCTGGGCAGAGCGGACCTGCTCTGCCCATCCGTTTAAGACTGAGTCTTGCCAGCAAAGGACCTGAGCGGGTGCAGCAAGCTCCGCACCTACTCGATCACCTCGTCGGCGCTCACAAGCGGCAAGGCTAAGCATGATGGACCGACCCGAAAATAAAAGCGTGGGGGTGTCATGGAGATGACTGATGCCGGTCCCTTTACGGTGTAAGGTGTGTCGATCGCCGACTACGGACTACACGGGCGTCGGCGGCTGAGAGACAGTACCGCGCTCCCGCCTGTACCGGCAAAGGGGGAGATAGCGATGTGTCATGCTGCGGAAACTCAGTAACGAAATTGCGGAATGCTACCGCCACGCCGACGACTGCCGGCGCAAGGCCGACGCGGCGAAAATCCCAACGGCGAAAGCAGAGCTTTTGGAGATGGAACGGCGCTGGCTGTTTCTAGCCCGGAGCTATGAGTTCACCGAGCGGCTTACAGATTTCCGTAGCCACGCGAAGACGTGGACGCCGCCAAAGCGAGATTAAGCCGGCCGTCTAGCTCTCGCTCTCCCAGCTTTGTTGCTATGGCAAGCACTTCGGCCGCGGCCGGCGAAGGAGGTTTAACGTTTTAGCTGGTTTTCAGTTGCGGCTTATTGTTCCTGCTTCGCAAGCTCTTCGGCTCTGGTAGCAAGCTGGTCGTATTCCGCAGCAACTTTTAACATCTCATTCTTGTGTATTTGGTGCGTAACGAGGCTTGCGAGTTTGCGCATCTCACTCGCGCGATTACGCCAATAACTCGGATCGTCCATGTGGGATCGAACCTTCATGTTATCGGCCGCGTACGCTGTCATTGGGCGTGCGCTTGTCGCATCGCTTGGCCTTCCGTTCCTCCAGGTGTGCGCGCGCACCGACGTTTTGCTCCGCCTTAGTTCCGGAAGCACAATCCAGTAATCCCGTTCGCGCCGGCACAGCGCACAGTGCCATTTGCTAAAGTCCGTCCGCCACTTCCGCCCTTGCAAATTGCAGAAACAATCACCTCGTTAGCCTCGCATGCGAACGTTTCATCAGAGCTATCAAAAGGGCGCAAGTTTGCGCCTCCTCCAGAAGGTCCGGGTGATCCTTGCTCCCCTTTAGGACCCGGAGGTCCAGGAGGACCCGCTTCGCCTCTTATACCTTGCGGCCCTGCCGGTCCTTGCAATCCAGCTTCCCCCTGAGGCCCCGCAGGACCGGTCGGACCAGCAGGTCCTTGTGGCCCGTAGGACAGATTAGAATTCGCTGCCCAAGATCATACTCTTATTCGGAGCGCGGAGCATCGACCTTGCTGCCCAACTGATCTCTCAATACGTGCCAGACCGTCGAAACGGCGACTAGGGCACCGACCAATATCAGACCGAGGGTCGCCGCATGAGGGCCGGCGAGATTAATTGCCATACCCGCCAATACACCAGGAAAAATATGGAGGGGCGCCCACACTAACGCAGATAAGATGTTCGCCACATAGAAGTGCGTTGACGACATTTGCATAATCCCGGCGAGCAATGGAACGAAGGCTCGAACAATCGCAGTGAAACGCGCCAGAAATACGCTCGTAACGCCATACCTCCGTATGAAATGCGCGCTGCGCTTTATCAACCCGGGAAATCGGTTGAGCGGCCAACCGCTAAGGATTTCTCGGTGATACTGGTATCCAAGCCAATAAGATAATCCATCACCAAGAATCGCGCCGACTACTGCAGCTACAAGCAAGAGCCAAGGACTGACATCGGCGGTCGTTGCCAGAGCACTGATTGCAAGAATGAGCGTGGACCCGGGGACGACCGTGCCGATCACTGGGATTGCTTCAGAGAGCGCTAGGAGAAGAATCGCGAGGAAGGCGAAGTACGGATGCGATCCGACGTAGTGGATCACGCCGTCAAAATAGGTCATCGTAAGTTCCTGATTTGCTAAACGTGCGGAACACCTGTCCTATTTCATAATGCTGCAACTTGGCTGGCGTTCCGCGTTGACACCGCGGCAGATAAGCGGTTGCGCAGTGCGGACTGGCTCAAGAACCCGATGTTTGATTCGCTGCCGCGGTGGCGACCCAGTGCGTGGTAACCTTGGCTGAGAAAGGCAGGCGTCACGCGATGCTGTGTGCCTGGTCGGGGCCATCGGGTCCGCTGATTAACGACGAGGAAATCGGTCAATACTGCCGACTATCCTGAACCCGTCGATGTTTATCGATGGACGGAGGGAGGTCCTCGAGCTTCGCCGCGATCACTCACTAGGGCATGGACCCCAAAATTGAGGAAGCTGACCAGAGCACCGGACAATCTGCGCATGCATTAAGCGCCCTTTTCGGCTGTCGCAAACGGCACAACAGCGGGTCTAGCGGATGTGTTCGCGAGCGGACAGGGCTACAGCAGCGTCCACCGGACAGTTGCCGCAGGACACTCCAGCGGTACACACGTTAAGCATCAGCACCGGCCGGGGAGAAATGAAGTCCGAATGGTGTTCAGCGCGGGCAACGCGAAGAGGCGGCCTTCTCAATCGCCGTTGGGACCAGTTCGCACCGTGAGCCCTACGGTGATCCAGTTGGCACCTTCACCAGTGAGATTGCGGCCGTAGATCACATCCCAGTCGATGCGCTTCGTCGGGCTATAGCGCAGTCCGCTTTGCAAGCGCGGGTTCGTTTGTCCCGGCCCCAGGAAGGCAAAAACTTCGGAAATGACGCTCCACTTGGGGACGAAAGTCCATGAGACACCCGCGCCCGCAGTGCCGAACAGGCTGCGCGGATCACCGTTGTAATACTGTGCCCCGAAATTGATGTTGAGCCGGAGTTGCTTGCTGAAATCAAATGTCAACGGGACGTTTATGATTAGGCCGTTGCCGGTCCGGTTAAGCGGATCATACACGACCGCCCCGGCGACCGCTAATCCGAACCCTTGTGATCCGACGATGGGTATCGGTACCGTTTTCGCCGTCAGTGTCGCGAGGGAGTCCCCTTCGCCGTCTGAGCGCAAGTTCACCAGATTGGTACCCAGCTCCGCTGGCCGGCCGAGATTGAACACGCAGGCAGGACTGAAAACGCTAATGCGGTCGCCGTTCACCGCAAATGAGCTCCAGGTTTCGATCTCGCAGGAGCCGACTTTTCCAATTTCAGCATCGTCTACGTAATATGCGCCACCGAGCCTCGCAGCAAAACCGGGCTCCCCGAACGTTATCGAGAGCGCGAATGCGAGCGCGAGTTGCGAAGCGCACATCGCAGACTGCGGGCGCGATGCAGGCGGGAAGCCTCGGTACATAACGGTATCCTGGAGGTGCAGGGTTGTTCAGCAATTAAAAAGACAAAGCGCGGGATTCTATGCTGTTAAGCATACTGATTTTGGCCGCAATATAGGCGTTTGAGCCATTTCGCTCGTTTTGTTGGAACTGTATCCGAAACATCACGGATACGCCGGGCCATAAAATCGGTGAACGCCGCCTCCCGCGGAAACGACATTCGCTATCCATCGCAGGAATTCGTGATATGGGATTTAGCGAGGCTCAGTTAGGGGCCTCGCTGCATTGCGAGATTTTGAACCGCTTATGACCGCTTGGGGTCATCAGCTCCCTTTACGGGGGGGGAGTCGCGTGCGGCGGCTTCACCCAAATCAGCAGACCTTAGCTCACGGCGACAAACTCAGCAGAAAGGTGCCAGGAGAAGACCTGAGCAGGTGCAGCATAAGCGTAGCTACTCGATCCCCTCGTCGGCGCGGGTGTCAGCAGAGCATCAATGGGCGCACGATCGATCATGGAAAACGCGGAATCGCTCATTTCCCGACCATCCTAGGTTGGGATGCGGGCTTCGCGATGAAGGAGACCGCACCGCGCCAGCGTTCCGGCTGGTGAGGCAAATGCAGTCACAGTTTCAGTGCGATTGACTGTAGCTGGATTATAAACCTGAAACAGGTATCGGCGCCTCGCGCACTATACGGTTTCGCGTCCTGCTTTGATTTGCGAACGATCTCGCCAAGGAGTGGAAATGCCTGACAAAACACGAAGGACGCCGGATGCGAGGGAAGCGGCCGAGCGGGCATTCAAAGCAGCTACCACGAAAGCTCCAGAGCTGCCCAAGAAGGCAACCCTTCCAAATGCCAAAGAACTTGTTTCGCTGCGTATCGATCGCGACGTTCTTGAGCACTTTCAAAAGGAAGGGCCCGGTTGGCAAGAGCGCATTAATGACGCGCTGAGAAACTTAATAGGCAAGTAGCCTGGAGGCCTGATAATCACGAAAGCAATGGGAAAGGTCTCGCACCCTGAAAAATAGCGCGGCGCAGCACGCGCTCCCCTGCATGTGCTCGGGGATCCTGTTGGTTGCTGTGTGCGCGCTGCGCCGTCGCTCTCACCGGCCGTTGATGGCAATGCGCCTCACCTTTTGCTGCGCCTGCGCCGACTTGGGCAGAGTGACAGTGAGCACCCCGTTCTTGAAGGAGGCGGCAACCTTGCTTTCGTCCACCTCCTCGATCGGGATGCGGCGCTCGAAGCGGCCATAGTAACGCTCGCTGAACAGCCGATCCTTGTCTTCTGTCTCGGTCTTCTTCTCGCCGCTGATCGAAAGCACGCCGTTTGCGAGCTCGACCTGCACGTCCTTCTCGTCGAGCCCGGGCAATTCGGCGCAGACCTTTACCTCCTTCTCGGTCTCGCTGACCTCGATATTCGGCCATCCGCCGCCCATTCGATCAAGGAAGCGGTTGGTTCCGCCAACGGGCGCGAGGTCGAAGCCCCGGAAAACGTCGTCAAACAAACGGTTCATCTCCCGATGCAGCGCCAGGAAGGGATTAAGTTCATCGCCGCGCCGTACCGATACATCCCGCCCGCGGCTCCACGGGATCAGATCTCTGATAGACATGTTGGGTACTCCTTCATGGTGTTCCGGTTTGCTTCATGGTGTTCCGGTTTGCTGTTTGAAAGCGGCTATTGGCGCCCTTCATTGGGCGCGAGCATTCCGGCCAGCTCACAGCGCGGTCGCGCTGTGAGCCGGGCAGCGGGTGCCAGAGATCAGGCCGCCATCTTCTGCTCGAGCTGGTGCCCGGACCCCGAACGGATCGGGATGCGGCGCGACTTCATGCCCTCCGGCACCTCGCGCACGAGGTCGATCTTCAGGAGTCCGCCCTCGAATGACGCGCCCTTCACCTGCACGTACTCCGCGAGGTTGAACACGCGTCGGAACGGACGCGCGGAGATGCCCTGGTAGAGGTACTGGTGCTCGCCTTTTTCGGCTTTGCGGCCCTCAACGGCAAGCACGTTCTGCTCGGCCGTGATGGTGACCTCCTCGGGAGTGAAGCCGGCCAGCGCCAGCGCGATCTGGTATTCGTCCTCCCCGGTGCGTTCGATGTTATACGGCGGATAGTTGTCCTCCGCGTTCCATCGAACAGAGTCGTCGAGGAGATCGAACAGGCGGTCAAATCCGATCGTCGACCGCCAGAGGGGAGTGGGATCGAAGTTCCTCATGGCCATATCCTCCTTTGAGCAACATGGATACAAGGGCGCCGGACGCACGCAGCTATCCGGCGCCGTCCTTTATTCCGGGCCTCGAAAGCGCCCGGGCCGCGCGGGCTGCGCGGCTATAATCAAGGTAGAAACGGCTCGCGCGATTTCAAGATGCGCTACCGGCTTGCGCGCGCGGCTCGACTTACCAAATATTTTTTGCGCGCACGATCCAATGGCGGCGTCCTCCGGGCCGCTTCGAAGGCGCCACAGCGGAAAAGGCAGTGCCGTTCCCGACCGCCGCCATTGGATTGGGGGCTTTTCATCTTGCGCTGCTCAACGGTCCTTACCCGCCGCTTCTTTCCAGCCGCCCGCGGCGAGCCCGCCCAGGGCGCTCCCACGCGGGTTGACTGGCATGCTTTCAGCGTCAGGAGAGAGCCACGAGTTCTGAGTCCGTTAGATGCGCGGGCACAATGACGACCGGGACAGGGTATGTACCTGCAGTACGTGCCAGATCCGAGACGAGGCGGCCTGGCCCTTGCTCGGTCGACCCTGCTGCGAGCACTAAAAGTGCAATGTCGTCATCCTTTCGGATAAGCCGGAAAATCTGCTCGGCAGGGTCACCCTCCCGTACGAACGTTTCTATGGAGACATGTGCGATGCCCTGCGCGCGCTTAGCGCGTGCCTCGAGCAGCTTCTGAGCCTCGTCGTGTGCCTCGGCTCGTACAATATCGGACACAAGCACCCAATCTATTTCAGGGTAGGGCGGTTCAATCACTCGCAGCAGAACTAATACAGAGTTGAGCCGCGATGCACGACGGGCGGCATAGTAGACGGCCTTGTCGCAATCAGGCGACTCGTCCA
>JBKPOZ010000180.1:0-4308 GCA_046733355.1 Pseudomonadota bacterium
GCACAGCTCGCACCGGAGCTGGCTGTGGGAGCCACCTTTGGCGCGGTGCTCTTCTCGGTTTTAATGGCCGTGCTGGTCGCGATCGGCGCCTACGCACTAACAGGACCGACCGCGGCCGCTCCTTGGCTGCCGCTCGCGAACTCGCTCGAAGGCGTCGTCGAGGAATTGATTTTCCGCGGCGCGATCTTCCGCCTGCTCTCGAGTGTACTCGGAGTGTGGTCGGGGCTCGGCCTCTCGTCAGGACTGTTCGGTGCGTTGCACGTAAGCAAACCCGGCGCGGACCTGATAGCCGTCCTCGGGATCATCTTCGCAGGCGGTATCCCCCTGGGGGCGCTGTACGTGTTGACGCGCCGGCTGTGGGCCTCAATTGGCTACCACATCGCCTGGAATTTCAGTGAAGCGTATGTGTTCGGCGCGCACGTTTCCGGCAGCGGCTTTGGCGTTAGCCTGTATCAGGTCCAACCAGTTCCCGGCGTCGATCCCCTTTGGAGCGGTGGCGCCTTTGGCCCTGAGGCATCGGTTGTGACTGTGGTGCTTGGATTCCTGCTAACCGCCGCGTTCCTTGCAGCCGTCAAGCGTTTCGATGTGCAGATGCGAGAGGCGGGCTGAAGCTTATAATTATTATGCCGGATTGTACCAGCAGCTGGCAGTACGTATTACTTCTTCATTGTCACCATCGTCATCAGGCACAAAACCCTTGCCGCCGCACGTTGGGCATTGCTGCTCATCGTCCGTGCCTTTTTCAATGATGCCATCACCGTTACAGTCTGGACAGGTTTTCACGTGTGCCTCCCTATGGACACCTCCGCAAGCCTAAGCGAAACCACCCGACTTGCCGCTTTTCCTCTAGGGCTCGGGATACGGGGATATTGAAGCGGGGTCTCGGCATGGTACGATCTGCAGCGACTACTTCGGACTAGCGCTTCCGGTGGTTTCGTCATCTGGTGCTGATCGACTGTTCTCGATGACTGATGCCGTCAGGGATATCGGATCAACGACCATTATAACGCGCTTGCCCTCTGCGTTCTTCGCTCGCACTAAGAACGCAGTAGGCATGATCTCTATGTCTGTGAAACCCGCGCCCTGTAGAGTTCGCTCTACCTTAGCCTGCTGCGCCTGAGGTGTGCTTTGCTCCGGCTCGGCGCCGGCCATTTGAATTCTGTCTGAGGAAGGGTTCTGGGCCAAAGCCGCCTGAGCGAGTAACAGCGTTGCTGTAGTTGCCGCGATATGAAGTCGCATCGGTCACCTGTTCGCGTTTCTGTACAAGCCCCAGATCAACCAGGAGAGTGACAGGCTTGTTCCCGTTCTTCCAAAGGACGGGCATGACTGTTGTTTGTCGCTCCACTTCAACGACGCTTAGACGCCTTGGTATGTCCGCTCACTGAGGTGAACCGGCCATCAACGCTGCAATGCGGTAACTTCGGGTCGTGACCCGTGCGGACATCATGGGTCTCCGCAGCAACACTTGGCCAGAGGTAAAGGCGACCCCAAACTGCTATGTTGCCCTATTAGTTGATATGCCTGGAGGTACACATAATGAGGCGGCGCGAATTTCTTGGCGCGCTCGGCGCGTTGGTAGCAACGGCCCCGGGGACATCCCGCGCCCAGCAGCAGGCGGCGAACGTACCCAGGATTGGCCTGTTATGGCCGGGCATCAGTCCCCCTGCGTCCCCTCGAATGGAATCCTTTCGGCGAGGGTTGCGCGAACAGGGTTATGTTGATGGCAGGAATATAAATGTGGAACTGCGATTTGCCGGAGAAGGGATGCAAACCCTGCCGCGCCTCGCGGCGGAGCTCGTGCGGATGAATGTGGATGTCATTTGCGCTTTTGGTGATTTGGTCCCGAAATTGGCGCAAGAGGCTACCCGTGCGATTCCCATTATCGCGATCACCGATGACATCGTCGGTGCCGGCCTGGTTGCCAATCTATCGCGTCCAGGCGGTAACATCACAGGATTGACCATTCTTTCGCCCGAGCTCAGCGCAAAGCGGCTGCAGGTGCTGAGAAACGTTTTCCCGACCATTACGCGAGTGGCCACACTTACTGATCCAACTACGGGCACCGCGCAGTTGCTACTCACAAGCAACGCCGCCCAGTTCCTGAACGTAGACCTGCAGGTATTGCAAGTGCGGGGGCGGCAGGACATTGCCGTGGCATTCGAAGCAGCCAAGGAGCAACGCGCCGAAGCACTCAATGTCTTCGCGTCACCGTTGTTGTCTTCGTTATATATCGAGATCATCGGCTTGGCCGCAAAAAATAGGCTGCCAGCGATCTACCAGTGGCGGGAGCACGCTGAGGCAGGAGGTCTCATGTCCTATGGGCCCAACCTCGGCGAGATGTGGCGACAATGCGCAGTCATGGTGGGCAAGGTTCTTGCGGGCGCAAATCCCGGTGAGATGCCGGTGGAACAGCCAACGAAAATTGAGCTCGTTATCAATCAAAAGGCCGCCAAGGCGCTGGAGCTAGAGTTGCCTCTATCGGTTCTCATTCGAGCCGACGATGTAATCGAATAAGCAACAGTCGATCAACCGCCGTAAGGACGTGGGTAAGACCGCTTCTGGCAGATACTGTTGCAAAACTATTTTTGGGGGTCTCAGCGAGCAATATTGATTCAAGATCAGCCCTCGATGCGCAACGTTGATTCAAAAATCTGCCCGTTCCGATTCTAATGTTGCGTGCAAGTGACCGATCTGCGAGTTTTGCAACAGTATCTGGGGTGAAGCGGAAGCACTCGGCACAAGTGCTCAAAGGGAGCTGATGAGCCATTACGGAAAGTGGGGCACCCCCTATTCGATCACCTCGTCGGCGCGCGCGAGCAAGTGGGCTGCCACGTCGAGCCCGAGCGCCTTGGCGGTCTTGAGGTTGATAACTAGTTCGAACCTGCTTGGTTGCTCGACCGGAAGGTCGGCCGGATTGGCGCCCTTCAGGATGCGATCCACGTAATATGCGCCGCGCCGAAACATTCCCGGGTAGCTCGGTCCGTAGGACATGAGGCCACCGACGGCAACGAATTCTCTTGCCCCGAACAGCGCCGGAATCCTATTCGTAAGCGCGAACTTTGTGATTGCTTCCTGGTTGGAGAACGTCAGCGGGTCCGGAAACACGACGAGGCCATTGGCTCGTTCGTTCGTGATCGTTGCAAAAGCCCTCTCCAAACCCATTGGACCCTGAACCGCCACCGATTGAATGCGCAAACTCAACGTTTGTGCGGCAACCTGAAGCTCCGTCATGGCGATTTCAGCGGGCGGAATGGCGGCGTTGAAGAGAACCGCGACACTCGTCATCGCCGGTACAGTCTCCTTGAGCAAAGCCAAGCGCTTGGCCGCCAAATCCGGTGCAATCGAGCTCACGCCGGTTATATTCCCGCCCGGTCGGGCGAGGCTCTGCACCAGTCCCGTTCCCACCGGGTCGCCTGGATCCAGGATAACCACGGGAATCGTGCTCGTCGCCTGTTTCGCGGCCACGGCGGCGGGCGCTGCCGCCGTGACAATCACGTCGACCTTGAAGTTCACCAGTTCCACCGCCAGTGCAGCGAGCCGCTGAAACTGTCCCTCGGCAAGCTTCCATTCGATACCGACGTTCTGTCCCTCGATCCAATTAAGCTCTCGCAGTCCCTGCAGGAACGCCTGCGTGCGGGGATTGCGTGCGACGATCGCCGGTGTGCCGGGGAGCAGCATCCCGATCCGGTACACCTTTGTAGTTCCCTGCGCGCGAGCAGGAGCGAGTGCCCAGGGCGCCGCGCCGCCGAGCAGCGTAATGAACTCGCGCCGTCTCAAATGATTGGACCGCATGTGCCACCCAGTTAGAGGACCGCATGGCATCCTACTCAAAATGGCAAGTCCCGGTCAGTAGGCTACGACCTAAGTTCACAGCCTGGAGATCGATAAGAGTCTGGTTTTGGCACCTTTCGGCTGTCTTGATCGGCGTGAGCTAACGGCTGCTGATTGGGGTGGAGCGGCCGTACGCGATTGCCCGCTCCTAAAGGGAGATGATGACCCAAGCCGACATAAACCGCATTGCGCTGCTCGGCACGAGAAGCAAACGAATCGTTTGTCTTCGCAAGACCAGGGGTGCGAACGGGTCCACGCTCTGCCAGTTTTTAAGTTACTTAACTTTTGGCACTTGCCTTAACGATCGCACAATGACAACTCCAAACAGCACGATCAATCAAGTAACTACCCGGAGATCAATGGGACTTTAACGCTTCGGGAGCTCGAAAGGTCACACGAGAGCATGCGCCACGATCGTCTTCGGCACGCACCGTGGAAAACTCTCCATCAATCTGCTTCACCAATGACCGAATAATT
>JBKPOZ010000181.1:0-3491 GCA_046733355.1 Pseudomonadota bacterium
GCCCCAATCACGTTACCGAGGTCGCCAGCGAGTTTTTCTTCAGGCAGTGAGGTCCCCCGCATTTTTACACGAAAATCGCGTGTACGGCCAAAAGAAATTTTGATCACAAGTGCAAAAAGACTTTTTCAACAGCATCGGTCATACACGTTTCATTGACGCGATCCGCTCCCGGCTGTGTGCACCCCTTTCGATCCGCTTCGAACTGACGGACCAAGCATGATCTGCAGCGCCGCGTTTTCCGTCTGCACGAACCCAAATCGTTTTTGAATCCGTAACTGGCAAGGCGTGACTTCGTTTCGAAGGAACTTGACCTTCGGAGTCCGCCGCTTCGGCTGCTACCCGCTTTCTCATTAGAAATAAAAGCCCCTTCCGACTTATAGGAGGGGGCTTTGCAGGTTGCCGGCCCAAGAGGGATTGTGGGGGCTGGGCACAGGGCCGCCCTCTGTTGGCGCAGATGTGGGTGGCCGTCCGGCTCAGCCGAAGACGCTTACGCAAAATTAATCTGAGCCGGTCAGCGTCCGCGGCGATGCTGGAACGCCCAAGCGAAGGAGAATTGGACGACGTGCGTCTCGTGCTCACGCCCTTGCCGGGCTGAAAAAGAACACGTTCGGAGGGGCGGCTGCCTTTATCTCTTCTTCAACCGAGAGTTGTGAGAAAGGGAAAGCCTATGGATCAGATGGACCAGATTGCAGACCGCGCTGACTGCGTTCTACGACGATGCGCCGAACGTGGTCGTCGTCGAGATCGTCGGTGGTCCGGTGTCAACGGTAGGCCCCCGCAGACGTGACTCTGTTAAGGAACGCGCGCGCCGTAGCCGCAGTTGGGTCGCGCCGATCTCTCGGCCCGTGGATACCCTCTCATCATCTGCACGGGGGAGCAGGCATCCGAATGCAAACTTAGCAACGCACTGAACACCAAGCACGTGCATTCGTTTTGCTCTTTGAGATTTCATTCAGGCTTGCGACGCGGCACGATGCAAAAGAAAAGCCCCGGCTGGAGTGGGCCGCAAAGCTTCGAGTTTTCCTAAGATCACATCGACAAGCTCATCGGACATGGTCAGGGCGTAGGCGCGAGATACGATCAGCCTCAAGCGCACAGGCCGTCATCGTTTCTCTACCACCCAACTCCCAGCATGGAATTCCGCATTTCCTCCGGTCGGCTGCAGGAGTGAACGTTAACATTCCAATAACGATTTAGGCTCACATGTCGGGCCCTGTGAAATCCGCTGAGGTCATCGCATGCTGTACACGATTCCAGACGCTGCAAAGGCCATGGGCCTGGCGGAATCCGTCATTCTCAAGGCCATTGAAGACCGTGTGATCACTGCTAAAAAGAAGGTCTCAGGTGAATGGCACGTCCAGGACGTAGAGCTCGATTTGTTGTATTTGTATCTTGCAAGAAATTACTGCAAACATCACTGGCAAACAGACCCACAAAGACACCATAGCAAGCATCAGCAACCTGAGATCGCGAAGGTTGCCGATCATGAGGCAGCCACGGTTCAGCAAGAGCAAGACGACATGCACACGCTGCTAGGGGACCTGACGGAGCCTTCCCGGACGATACCTAAAACGGAGTCAACGTGCCAAGATGATATCAGGATAGATGATCGAGACAGAATTTGTGGCCCAGATCCACGGCGTGGGTTCCAAGCGCGCCGGGCCGTCTTTTTTGCGGCGGCGGTGTTACTGGTACTCGGCTGCATCGCCGCATTGAGCTCATTGTATTCTTCGGTTCGGATTCCGGTCACCGAGCAAGCCGCCAGCCCTTTGATTCCTGTTCGCCGTGCTGAAGAAGCAACCATAGCCGCTAGTGTAGAGCCAAGCTCGCGGGAAGAAGTTATCAGCAATGCCGTAGTAGCGGGCAGCAAAAACTCTGCTCAAGAACGCAGCTCCCCTCCTCCGGTCACCCCGCGCGCCCCCACCACATCACACGCTGCCGCGAAAAAAGAGCAAGCAAAGGAAAGACGTAATCTCACACCAGCTCCGGAGACTAGGCCCACGACGATCCCGGGTTGGGCTGTGACGAGTGTCAACAATGGCATTGCTACGTTGCAAGGTCCCGAAGGCACATGGAAAGTGGCCCGCGGGGACACTGTACCAATACTGGGAAAGATCGATTCTGTCGTTCTCTGGGGCAACCGTTGGATCGTGGCCACCAGCAAGGGCCTGATCACAACTCCATGACTAACCGCCAACAATGTCGCGTTCCTGCATGCGGCCGAGGCAGCCGCACCATCGCTCGGGGTCCAGGTGACCGGTGCCCGCGTCCACGACGGCATAGAGATCGAGCGCGCCATCAGCGCGTTTGCAAGAGAGCCTGATGGCGGCCTGCTCATTACACCGCATCCCATCCTCGTGACCAATCGCGGTTCGATCATAGAGTTGGCGGCGCGGTACCGTCTCCCGGCAATCTACCCGTTCGGATATTTCGCGACAGAGGGCGGGCTGATGGCATACGGACCAGATCAGATCAATCAATGGCGGGGCGCGGCAAGGTACACTGATCTCATCCTCAAAGGTGAGAAGCCAGGCGAGCTCCCGGTGCAAACGCCCACCAAATTCGAGCTGGTGATCAACATGAAGACTGCGAAGAAGATCGGGTTGACAATAACGTCTGCACTCCCGCTGCGCGCCGACGAGGTGATCGAGTAGGCTCTCGGTTGCTGCGCTGCGTGAAGTCGGCTGTTGGCACTTCTCGGTCCGGAGCCCATGAAGTGGCATGTCTGCAGCTGGTGGAAGCTGACTTGGTGCCCGCATCAAAGTTCAAGCCAGCACGTCTTAATACCGCGCGCAGATTCTCAGGCCATGTAGGACGTTATAGGTATCAGAAAGGAAGAGCATGCCGTCGAGGAGGCCAGCGCCAAGCCAAAATCATGATTGCGGAAAAAACGGCAATGACGATTAGAGAAGCGAGCCAGTCGGGCATGGTACTTACTCCTGCGGACAGCTTGCAGCGACGACACCACTGTAATGGAAAAAGCCAGGGCATGTCGCGCAATTATTGAAAATTATGCCCCAGTGCTTGAGGAGTCTGTATAAAATTGCTGTGCCGCACCGCCTTCGGCGTGCCGACTAGTGGATAAGCGTGCGTCATTCCAAACTTGCGCCTGTGAAATTGCAGCGCGCGCTGGCACGCCGCGGGGCCGCAACGATTTTTTCCGTACGTTTACGCGCGCCAGCGCCGATGCGCAGAGCTGGTTCTCGCTCATGCTGCGCGCGAGCCAGACTGGGCTCATTCCCGAAAACGAGCTCGCGCTCGCGCGGCGCGAGCTTTCCGAGGAGCAGTATGCGCAGGAATTCGAATGCAGCTTCGATGCGGCGATCGTCGGCGCCTATTACGGAAAGCTTCTCGCCGACGCGGAGCGCGAGAGCCGCATCTGCGGCGTCGGCTACGAGAGCGCGGCGCCGGTGTGGACGGCGTGGGATCTGGGCATTCGCGACGCTACCGCGATCTGGTTTGCGCAGACGGTGGGGCGCGAGGTGCACCTC
>JBKPOZ010000182.1:0-2849 GCA_046733355.1 Pseudomonadota bacterium
GGATCTGGCTGCGTCAACGCGTACATGCTCAGTCTGCTTGCGCAATTTCTGTGGGGATATCGTTATGGGGTACAAGGCCGTCTTCGACATGCTGATAAACAAGATCGTGTTGCCAAAAGAGATAATCGAGGGCATCCACGGGAGCCGGGATCGGGTTCTCGGGAGTAGTTCCACCCACGACGCCAGCAGTATAGTCGAAACCACCGTAATTGCCGTAAGTCGGAAGCAGAAGACCATCGAAGCTTGTCGCTACGGTCCAATTGATGTTCATCGATTTTCTCCTTCTACGCGGCGCAGGCCAAGACCGCGTTCAATTAATTCTTCTGCTGATTGCCGTCTTAAGAAAAGACAGTCCTGCTTACTATTCGTGATTTTATCTGCCCGTTCCATGTTCGGAACTTAAAGCCGGTACGAGTTTGCGGAGTTCATAAAGACGGTAGGCATGCCGTTTTGTTTGTCATCTGCCGCCAGTTGGGCCGAACATCAGCTCGCCGATGCCCACACCGCGCGCATACCATGCGCGGACCAAGCGACCGGATAGGCAGATCATCAGGCAGGTGATTCGCGTTCATGACATGACGCTGCTGTGGTTGCAATTGATTGCCTCGCATAGACCAGCAGAGCGCTGCAGCCATGCGAGTGCGTGTGGCCCAGCGCTACCGACTCGAACGCCTGCCCCTGTCGGCCATCTGCCCCAATCCTGTTCGGCTTGCCGCTTGACTGCCGCGCGCTGGGGTTCTTCGGTGATCGGAAGCCCGCGCGATCCTGCAGATGCTCGGGCTGCACTCATTCTGCCCCGACGGCTGCGTACAAAAGTATGGAACTCGTATAACACAGAATTTCGTGATGAACCGACAAACCCCTCATTCGGCTGACGTACTCGGCGGTCTGCCGGCCGAACGTGCCAACGCCTTGTTTTCAAAAGCACGCGCTGTCGTGCTGAAAGCCGGACGACCTTGCGGCCATGGCGGGCGTTGCGCGTGAAGGTGTCCACTCACAGTCACTGATGATGACGGCGCCCATCCGCTGCACCTCAACGCTCGCGGGGTACGAAGGTTGCGTTGCATCAAATCATCAGGACCTTGGGTGCTAGGGAACAACGATCTCCCCACGCTTGACTTAGGCCATCAGCTTTGGCGGCGCGCCGCAAAGCGCTCCGTGCGTCACCGTTTCGCTAGCGCAAATGTCCTTCTCTACCCTTGTAAACGAACGAGCTTATCCCAAAGGCTGATGCGGAAAAGATGCTGAAGCAATTAATCAAAGCCAATGAAACAGGCGGCGCCGCCGATCAAGTTGCTGCGGCGTTACTCACAATCGTTTTGCAAGACGTGTCCGCATTTCAGCCCGCAACTCGCCAATAAAGGCCGTTGTGCTGCTCCTGAGCTGCGAGAGCCAGCGGAACCGCACCAGAAGTTACGCATGAGCTGGCTGCATGAGACCCATTTTCGGCCGCTCGGCTCACCACTGGGCGGCTTTTTCTATTCTACTAGCCGACAGCAGACTTGCGGTGAATTCACCCGTCGGGGCTGAAGGCGACGTACCTCTTGGCCTCGCAGGACCGCGATCTCCTTACCGCCGGCAGTATCGGCGTGATCAGGATAGCGATGGCGGGAGTCACGGATAATCTGTCGCCGCATCATTTGACTGCAGCCTGGGATCTCTACAAGTCATTTCGTGAAGAGGCCTCGCACCTGTCCGAGGTACTGAAACTGCCGGTCACGCCTGTGCTCCATATCGCGCTCGCCGACGACGGCGAACACATTGGGGATCACGGGAGTCGCAGCTTTTGCCGCGCTTCTTGGAAAACCTCCTGTGTTTTGGTGAGTTTGTTCTGGAGCTCATAGGTTAATTGACACAGTGCGTCAATTTCTTCTCGCGATAACTCTTCGCGCGGAGTTTGCGCCAATACCATGACAACGGCGTAACTCAAGGCGCGCGACTCATCGAGAAGGACGCTCGCTTGGGTGAGGAGACTGTGAGCCTCATTGGCCTCTTCTTGGCTGTGCGCGTTGTCCTTCATGCAGCATCATTCTCAGATCTCGCGAAAACTACGCCAAAACGCGTCCCGAAAAGGTTTGGAGAGGTAGTCGAACATCGTGCGCCTCTCAGTGACGATGAGAACTTCCACAGGCATGCCCGGAATAAGATCGACGGTTGGCGCCAAGCGTTTTAGCGTTTCTCGGTCGACGGCGACTCGGGCGAGGTAGTAGGGTTGATGGGTTGTGTCATCGATGAGGCGATCCGCTGCGACTGTCCGCACCGTGCCGGGGATTTTCGGCACGACACGGCTCGAATATGCGGAAAGGTGTATCTGCGCCTCTAAGCCGCTGTGCACGGCTTTCCTGTCCACCTGTGTCACCTGCGCCTCGATAATCAGTTCATCGCTCGAGGGGACGATGCTCATGATCGGCTCTCCTCTCTGGACGACGCCGCCGACGGTCTTGAACTTAACGTCGACCACAGTTCCGCTCACGGGGGCGATTACGACGGTGCGCTGCAGGATGTCAGCACTCGCAAGCAATTTTTCCGTCACCTCGGTCAGATCCGCGCGGACCTTGTCCGCATCGGCGGCGATCTGGTCCGTCCGCTCCGCTTCGATAGAGAGGATTTGCATTTTGGTTTCGCCGATCTCCTGGCCCAACCGCGCAATCGTGGCAACATATTCTCCACGCTTTCCCGCGATCTCGGCGTCGACGCGCTTGAGCCTAAGAGCCTCCGGCTTCGGCATCAGACCGCGTCCGACCAGATACTCCTTCGCCTGCAATTCCTCGGAAACAAACTCGATTTGGCGCGACGTGCTTTCGAGTTGAGCTTCGTTGCCCTTGATCTGTTGCGTCAATTGTTCGATG
>JBKPOZ010000183.1:0-21739 GCA_046733355.1 Pseudomonadota bacterium
GGGGAGGACGTGTGGCTCGACTCTTACGTCACCGACTTCCTCACGCGTGCGCGTGAGCGCAGCTTTGCCGTCCCGGAGACGGCATTCAAGCTTGCGCTCGAGCGGCTGCGCAACTTCGTGGCCAATGCTTCCGATCCCGCCAAGGATGGTGGGCGCAATCTCGCCTATGCGCTGTATGTGCTCGCGCGGAACGGCACCGCGCCAATCGGCGATCTGCGCTACTACGCGGATGCGCGGCTCAATGATTTCGCCACGCCGCTTGCGAAGGCGCAGCTTGGTGCCGCGCTGGCTATGCTCGGCGACCGGGCGCGCGCCGCCCAGGTCTTTGCCGCGGCGCTCGTTGCACTCGAGCCTGCAGCGAAACCGGAGACCGGCCGTACTGATTACGGCTCCATCCTGCGCGACGCGGCGGCGCTCGTGACGCTCGCTTCCGAAGGCGGAGGAACGCGCGCCGTGATCACGTCTACGCTCACGAGACTGGAGAGTGCACGCGGCTCCACCGCGCATACATCCACGCAGGAGAATGCCTGGATGGTGCTGGCGTCGCTCGCGCTTATCAAGGACGCGCAGGCGATTTCGTTGGAAATCGGTGGCGAAAAGGTTGCGGGTGCGCTCAACCGCGGCTTGCGCCAGAGCGAGCTCTCGGCGCCGATCAAGCTGACGAATACCGGTGAGGGCACGGTGCAGGCGGTCGTCACCGTTTCGGGCGCGCCGCTCGTTCCCGAGCCTCCTGCGGAGAAGGGTTTCAAGATCGAGCGCAAGTACTACACGCTGGCCGGCAAGCCCGCCGATCCGAGCAAGGCCAGGCAGAACGACCGCTTCGCCGTGGTGCTGAAGATCACCGAGCCCACGCCGCAATTCGCGCGCCTCATCGTCGCCGATTATCTCCCCGCAGGCTTCGAGATCGACAATCCGCGTCTTGTCTCCTCGGGCGATACCGGCACGCTCTCCTGGATCGAGGATGCGCAAGAACCGGTGCACGTGGAATTCCGCGACGATCATTTCGGCGCGGCGTTCAACCGCAAGAGCGATGACGCCTCGGTGTTCACCGTGGCCTATGTGGTGCGCGCGGTGTCCCCCGGCCGCTACGTGCACCCGCAGGCCTATGTCGAGGACATGTATCGGCCCGACCGCTTCGGCCGCACCGCCACTGGCGCCGTCGAGGTGAGCGCGAGCAAGTGACCCAATCGTCGCGATCCTTGCAGGTCGTGATGCCTGTAGGGGCGGGTTTCCAACCCGCCCTCTCTCCATTGTCCAACAATGCTGAAAACAACCTGAGGGGCCGAATTCGCCCAAAGAGGGCGGGTTTGAAACCCGCCCCTACAGCTGCTCTGACTGCAATTATGCCTCTCCGCGCTGGCCCGTCGGACATGTGCACATCGGGGAGAGCCGGGTGAGGGGCATCCGCTTCAAACGCACGCTGCTCGGAATGGCGTTACTCGCAAGCGGCGGTGCCGTTGCATCGCTGTGGTGGGTTGCGCTGGGGCCGGCGCCGCTGGGACAGAACCTGCAGTTCTCCACCATCGTGCTCGATCGCAATGGGCAGCTGCTGCGGCCCTACACGACCGCAGAAGGGCGCTGGCGTCTGCCCGCGTCGCGCGACAACGTCGATCCGCGCTTTCTCGACATGCTTTTCGCTTACGAGGACAGGCGCTTTCTTTCGCATCACGGCGTGGATGGCCTCGCGCTTGCCCGGGCCTTCATGCAGATGCTCTCCCAGGGCCGTGCCATCTCCGGCGCGTCCACTATCACAATGCAGGTGGCGCGGCTTCTTGAGCCGCGCGCGGAGCGCTCGCTTTCGGCAAAGCTGCGCCAGATGGTGCGGGCCATTGAGCTCGAGCGCGGGCTGAGCAAGGAACAAATACTGTCGCTCTATCTGAGCCTCGCTCCCTACGGCGGCAATCTCGAAGGCGTGCGCGCCGCCTCTCTCGCCTATTTCGGCAAAGGGCCGCAGCGGCTCACGCTGGGCGAAGCGGCGCTCCTCGTCGCGCTGCCCCAGTCGCCGGAGCAAAGGCGCCCCGATCGCTCGCACGCCGCTGCGCGCAGCGCGCGCGATCGCGTCCTCGACCGACTCGCGGCGGCCGGCGTGTTGCCGTTCGAGGATGCAAGGCGCGCCAAACAAGAGCCGGTGCCGGATGGCCGCAGGCCCATGCCGACCCTCGCGCCGCACGCGGCGGACGCGGCAATCGCGGCCAAGCCGCAAATAAATATTCATCGCCTCACGCTCGATGCCACGCTGCAGAAGACTCTCGAAGAGCTCGTGCGGGCGCACACGCGTGCTTTGGGCGAAAACATCTCGGCCGCGATTGTCGCAGTGGACCACGCAACCGGCGAGGTGCTCGCGCGCGTTGCGTCTGCCGACTATTTCGACGTGCGCCGCGCCGGACAGGTGGACATGACGGCGGCGCTGCGCTCACCCGGCTCGGCGCTCAAGCCGTTCATCTATGGCATCGGCATTGAGGACGGCCTCATTCATCCCGAGACCCTGATCGAGGATCGTCCCGTTCGCTTCGGCGGCTATGCCCCCGACAACTTCGATCTCACGTTTCAGGGCACGGTCACCGTGCGCCGCGCGCTGCACCTTTCATTGAATGTGCCGGCAGTAGCGGTGATGGACAAAATCGGGGCGAGCCGCTTCGTCGCGCGCCTGGAGCAGGCAGGTGGCTCGCTCATGCTGCCGCCCAACGAGGCGCCCGGGCTTGCTATTGCGCTTGGCGGGGCCGGCATACGGCTCATCGATCTCGTTGCGCTCTACACGGGCCTCGCTCGTGTCGGCACGACGGTGCCGCTGGTCGAGCGCGCCGACGCACGCGAAACAATTTTGGCACCACGCCGGCTGCTCGATGCCGCAGCAGCCTGGCAGATCGGCAACATTCTTGTTGGCACACCTCCACCTGAAAACGCCGCAGGGGGGCGCATCGCATTCAAGACCGGCACCTCCTATGGCTACCGCGACGCGTGGGCTCTGGGCTTCGACGGAAAACGCACCATTGGGGTGTGGGTGGGCAGGCCTGACGGCGCGCCCATTCCGGGCCTCACCGGGCGTTCCGCCGCGGCGCCCATTCTGTTTGAAGCTTTCGCGCGGACCGGCAGGCTGCCCGCGCCGCTGCCACCGCCACCCAGGGACACCTTGATTGCCGCCACCGGCAAGCTTCCGCCGCCGCTCCAGCATTTCCGCACCGGCGCGCTGCGGGCAGACGGCGGTGAGCCGCAGCTGCGCATCATGTTTCCGCCCAATGGCGCAAGGCTCGAACTCGCGAGCGATCAGGCCGGCAAACCCGAGCCCATTCCGCTGAAGGTCGCCGGCGCTGCCGGCCCGCTCACCGTGCTGATGAACGGGGTGCCGGTTTCCGGCTCGCGGTCGCGGGGCACGCTGTTCTTTACGCCGGATGGACCTGGTTTCGTGCGCCTGACCGTCATGGACGAGCGGGGCGCTAGCGACAGCGTCGCCCTGCGCCTGCAGTAGGTGACGCCCTGCCTCGGTGTCGCGCTTCTTTCGAATGCCGGCATCTTTCTCTACGTTAGCTCGTAGCCCGGATTGAGCGAGCGACAGCGAGCGAAATCCGGGGTTCCCGGATTTCGCTTCGCTCAATCCGGGCTACGAAAGCAGGGCAAGAGGGGAGGGGCATGGTTGCTTCCGCCGGCCAGGAAAGCCGACCCGGGCGCTCCACGCGCGCGCTGACGGCGCTGCTCGATTTCGCGCTTGCTTCAGATGCGCGTGCGGCGCTGACGCTGCTTGTCGTTGCGTTTCTATTCTTTCTTCCAGGCTTCTTCAGCATCCCGCCCACGGATCGCGACGAGTCGCGCTTCGCCCAGGCAACGAAGCAGATGCTGGAGACCGGCGACTACGTCGACATCCGCTTCCAGGACGAGGTGCGATACAAGAAACCCGTCGGCATTTATTGGCTGCAGGCCGCGAGCGTGACGGCAGGCCGCGCGCTCGGCGTGCGCAACGCGCTCACGACGATCTGGCTCTATCGCATTCCTTCACTCATCGGTGCCGTTGGCGCAGTGCTCCTGACCTACTGGTGCGCTCTCGCTCTCGTATCGAGGCGCGCTGCCCTGTTCGCCGGCCTGATGATGGCGAGCTGCGTCTTGCTCGGCATGGAGCGGCTCCTGGCGAAAACGGATGCGATGCTGCTCGCCATGATCGTCGCTGCCATGGGCGCGCTGGCGCGCATGTATCTGCCGCAGGAGAATGTCGGGCCGCCTCGCCAATGGATCAATGCAGCGATTTTCTGGACGGCCCTCGCAGGCGGCGTGCTGCTCAAAGGCCCATTGATCGTCATGATCATCGTCCTTGCCGCGCTCACGCTCTCCATCGTTGATCGATCGGCGGCCTGGCTCTGGCGCGCCAGGCCGATCCCCGGCCTGCTCTGGTTTGCCGTGCTGGTGCTGCCCTGGTTCATCGCCATCACCGGACGGGCAGGGGATGCGTTCTATTCCGAGTCTTTGGGGCAAGATCTCTTCAGCAAGATATTCACCGGGCAGGAAGGGCACGGCGCGCCACCCGGGTACTATTTCATTCTGTTTTGGATCACCTTCTGGCCGGGAGCGACGCTTGCGGCGCTCGCCACTCCGTTTGTTTGGGCGGTGCGCCACGAGCCAAATATCAAGTTCCTGCTCGCCTGGCTGGTGCCGGCCTGGCTTCTCTTCGAGGTGGTGATCACCAAGCTTCCGCATTACGTGCTGCCGCTCTATCCGGCGATCGCCATCCTCGCGGCAGCGGCGCTCGCGGAGCACAAGCTCTCGCGCAAGCCATGGCTCGTCTCGGGCACCATGGCCTGGTTCGTGCTTCCGCTCCTTGCCGGACTGGGCGGCTGCATCGCGCTTGCAGTGATTGGCCATCAGTTCGGCCTGTTTGCCTGGGTATTGGTCGGCATGGCCGTGGTGATGGGGCTTTTGGCCTGGCGCCTCTATGAGATGGACGGGCCCGAGCACTCGTTCTTGCGCGCGGTCACTGCTGGACTCCTCACGGGGCTTGCCAACTACAGTTTCGTGCTTCCGGCGCTCGGACATTTTTTCCCAAGCCCTGCGCTCGCGCGCGTGATGCGCGACAGCGGCTGCATCAGGCCGGAGGCCGCCGCCGCCGGCTATGAGGAACCCAGCCTCATATTCCTCGCCGGCACGGACACACACTTGACCGACGGAGCGGGAGCCGCCGAGTTTCTGCGCGGCGGACCATGCCGTTTCGCGTTCGTCGAGGCGCGGCAGGAAAAGAGCTTTATCCAACGCGCCGAGGCCACCGGATTGCGCTACAGCGCGGGCCCGCGCATTGACGGGTTCAACGTCAACTCCGGGCGGCCGATCACGATTGCGGTCTTTCGCTCGCGAGACGCGTCATGAGCATTGGCGAGCAAACAAAACCGGAGCTGCCGGTTTCGACGCGGTTGCGATTCGTGCGCGAGAACGTCCTCGCCTGGCTTGCGCTGTTCAAACGCGAGCCGCGCTCCCTCGCGATCACGCCGCGCGTGCACCTGGCCATTTGGCTCGTCGTTGCCACCGTATTGCTGGGGTGCACGATGCGCTTCGTCGATGCACGGGCGGTGGGCATGGCACAAAGGCTGCCGACCTGGCTCATCGGTGTCCTCGACCGGATCACCGACTTCGGCCGGCTGACCTGGATCCTTGTGCCGACGGGCGCGCTCCTGCTCCTGATTGCCTTCGTCGTCTCACCAAGGCTGCCGCGCTTCTCACAGGGCGTGCTCGCGGCCATTGCGGTGCGGCTCTCCTTTCTGTTCACCGCCTGCGCGCTTCCGGGACTGGTCGCCAGCATAGTCAAGCGGCTGATCGGGCGCGGGCGGCCGCTCGTCGCCGGAAGCGCCGATCCTTTTCTTTATCACCCGCTTGGCTGGAACGTTGAATATGCGGGTTTGCCATCAGGTCATGCCACCAATGCCTTCGCAGCGGCTGTTGCAGTCGGGGCCTTGTGGCCGCGGACGCGGCCATTGATGTGGACCTATGCGATCGTGATCGCGCTCACCCGTATTGCGCTGACCGCGCATTTCCCGAGCGATGTTCTCGCCGGGGCGGTTATCGGCGCGGCAGGCGCAATCTGGATGCGCCGCTGGTTTGCCGCGCGGCGGCTCGGGTTCTTTCAGGATCGGGAGGGAATAATCCGTCGCTTCGCTGGCCCGTCTTTTTCGCGGCTCAAGCGCGTCGCCGGCCGTCTGCTTGCGTAACGCCGGACGTTTCGGCATGCGCTTCATCAGCTTTGTTTTCGAGCTCGCGCGCCTTCTCAATGAATTCGCGCGCGAGCTCCACCAGCGCCGACTGCACGTAGACCTCCTTCGCCTCGCGAGCGAGTTCGAGGCATTCCTCGGCCTGATAGCGGTACTCCTGCGCAGTGGGCATGCACGGGCTCGGTGTGTTAGGTCCCTATGTCTACAACCGGGCACAATCGCGTTCGTTCCCCCACGTTTGCGGTTGAGAAATTTCAGCCAGCTCCATTCATGAGCAACAGTTCCAATATACCTGCAGTTTCTGTGGTTATTCCGGCGCGCAATGAAGGAGCCAACATTGCTCCGCTCGTGGCCGAGATCGTGAGTGCACTGGACACACGCGCGGTGTTCGAGGTGATCTTCGTCAATGACGGATCAACGGACCGCACGGAGAGCGAGCTGACTTTGCTGATGGCGAGCCGCCCGTGGCTGCGTCACGTCAGGCACGAAACGTCATGCGGGCAATCGGCAGCGGTCCGCAGCGGCGTTGAACATGCGCGTGCACCCGTTGTGGTGACACTGGACGGCGACGGGCAAAACGATCCTGCATTTCTGCCTGCTCTCCTCGATGCGCTCGCGCAAGGCGCGCCTCGGGTCGGGCTTGTCGCCGGCCAGCGGGTGCGCCGGCGCGCGAACCCGTTCAAGAAGCTGCAATCCCGCATTGCCAACGCGGTGCGCAATGCAGTGCTGCGCGACGGAACGCGCGACACCGGGTGCGGACTGAAGGCGTTCAGGCGCGATCTGTTCCTCAAGCTGCCTTATTTCGATGGACTGCATCGGTTCTTGCCTGCGCTCGTGCGGCGCGCGGGGTACGACATCGCCTATGTGAATGTCGTGGACCGGCCGCGCCGCGCCGGCACGTCAAACTACGGCATGTGGGACCGGCTTTGGGTAGGGATTATCGATCTGCTCGGCGTGTGGTGGCTCATTCGCCGCTGCCACGTGCCGCAGGTTGCGGAGGTGAAGCGCAATGTTAGTTGATCTTTTCCAGGCGACCGGCAGCTTCCTCCACGAAGTGTTCGTGGCCAAATTCCAGTGGTGGGTCATGCTCGGCTACGTCGCGCAGATCATGTTCACCATGCGCTTTGCCGTGCAGTGGATCGCATCCGAGCGCGCCGGCAAGATGGTCATGCCGATTGCGTTCTGGTTCTTCTCCATCGGCGGCGGCCTGCTCCTGTTCCTCTATGCCCTCCACATCCGCGACCCCGTATTCATTCTCGGCCAGGCGTTCGGCGTCTTCGTCTATGCGCGCAATCTCTATTTCGAGCTGCGCGACCGCCGCGCCACCGCCAAGCTGGCTTAAACTCGCCTTCGTCATTCCGGCCGAGGCCTAAAAGGCCGAGGGCCGGAATCCATAACCCCAGGCCTGTGGGTATGGATTCCGGGCTCGCGCTACGCGCGCCCCGGAATGACGGCGGTGAATGTGCTACTGCGCCATCGCGGCAAAGCCCCGTTCGAGATCGGCGATCAGATCCTCAACGTTCTCGAGGCCGATATGCAGGCGCACCGTCGGGCCTTCCGGATTCCAGCGCGTTGCGGTGCGAATGGCCGCGCAGTCGAACGGAATGGCGAGGCTTTCAAAGCCACCCCAGGACGCGCCAATCCCGAACAGCTGCAGCGCGTTGAGGAACGCGTGCACGGCGTTTGCGTCGGTGGCCTTGAACACGATGCTGAACAGTCCGCTCGCACCGGTAAAATCGCGCGCCCAGATGGCGTGCCCGGGGCAGTCCTCAAGTGCGGGGTGCAGCACGCGGGCGATCTCGGGCCGGCCTTTGAGCCAGCGGGCGATCTGCAATGCCGCGCGCCCGTGTTGCGCAAGCCGCACCGCGAGGGTGCGCAGTCCCCGCAAGCCAAGATAGATGTCATCAGGGCCGACGCAGAGCCCGAGGAGATGCACGGATTCTTCCAGGCGTTTCCAGGTCGCTTCGTTTGCAGCCACCGCGCCGAGCATCACATCCGAGTGGCCGCCCACATATTTGGTTCCCGCCTGGATCGAGAGATCGACACCTTTCTCCAGCGCGCGGAAATAGATTGGCGTCGCCCAGGTGTTGTCCATCAGCACGACCGCGCCCGCATCGTGCGCCGCGGCCGCAATCGCCGGCACATCCTGCATCTCGAAGGTGAGCGATCCGGGCGCTTCCACAAAAACGGCGCGCGTATTCTCGCGCACGAGACCGGCGATTTTTGTCCCAATGAGCGGATCGTAATACGTGGTGCTAATTCCTATGCGCTTGAGAAAACCGTCGCAGAGCTTGCGCGTAGGCTGATACACGCTGTCGGCGACCAGGAGATGATCGCCGGCATTGAGCACCGCCAGAAGCGCCGTCGAAATGGCTGCGAGCCCCGAGGGCAGGAGCGCAACGCCCGCGCACTGCGCGCCCTCGATCGCGCGCAGTGCATTTTCCAGCGCCTCCGAAGTCGGCGTGCCGCGCCTGCCATAAAGATAGCGCGCACGCCGCGCGAGAAAATCCTCTGCCGTGGCGTAAAGGACCGTCGAGACGTGCTGTACCGGTGGATTAACGAAGCCGTGGTTTGCGGCCGGATCGCGACCCCCGAGGACCAGCCGTGTTTCCGGTGCGAACGATTCCAGAGAATCGGCGCCGACCGTCTTAGCCATGGGTACGCTCCTTCGTCTCGCTCGGCTGCTCGTCCGCGCGAATGCGGGCAGCCAGGTCCTTACGCTGGATTACCCGCGCCGGGAATGAGCGGAGAGCATTGAGCAGGCTTGCGGGATCATCCGGGGCAGCGTCAACCCCTTGACCCCGGCGGCCGATCGTCCTGAGATGCCGAAAATCCAGGCAGGGGCATGGGGAAGCGAATTGCGCGGGCACGTGCGGTGCGTGCGCTGCTGATGTGTTTCAACGGGAGAAGGGCTGCTTCATGAAGCGCGCACTCGTTCTCATTACGCTCAGCGCGTTCTGCGGCTCGGGCACTCCCGCCTTCTCGCAGGTGCTCAAGGCGGTGAAAGACCGCGGCGCGCTCATCTGCGGCGTGAGCCAGGGCCTGCCGGCCTTCTCCAATCCCGATGACAAGGGCAATTGGACCGGCTTCGACGTGGACTTCTGCCGTGCCGTGGCGGCCGCCGTGTTGAACGATGCGACGAAGGTGAAGTTCACGCCGCTTTCGTCGAAAGACCGCTTCGAGCCGCTCAAGACCGGCGACATCGATCTTTTGTCCCGCAACACGACATGGACGCTTTCGCGCGACATCGCCTACGGCAATTTCACCGCGGTGACCTATTACGACGGCCAGGGCTTCATGGTGCGCAAGGCGCTCAAGGTGAACTCGGCACTCGAGCTCAACGGGGCCTCGATCTGCACCCAGACCGGCACTACCTCCGAGCTCAACCTCGCCGACTATTTCCGTGCCAACAACATGAAATACGAGGTGATCGCGTTCGGCACCGCCGACGAGACCATCAAGGCCTACGAGTCGGGGCGCTGCGACGTGTTCACCACCGACGTCTCCCAGCTGTACTCGGAGAAGCTCAAGCTCGCCAGTCCCAACGAGCACGTGATCCTGCCCGAGATCATCTCCAAAGAGCCGCTTGCGCCGCTCGTGCGTCATGGCGATGACCAGTGGTTCGACGTCGTGAAATGGACGATTTTTGCCATGCTCAATGCGGAGGAGCTCGGCGTCTCGTCGAAGAACATCGACGATGCACTGAAGTCCAACCAGCCGGAGATCAGGCGTCTTCTCGGCGTCGAAGGAAATTTCGGGGAGCAGCTCGGGCTGACCAAGGACTGGGTCGTGCGCATCGTGCGTCAGGTGGGCAACTACGGCGAAGTTTTCGACCGCAACGTCGGCGCAGGCTCGAAGCTCAACATCAGCCGCGGGCTCAACCGCCTGTGGACCAAGGGCGGCATCCAATACGCCCCACCGATCCGGTGAGCAGTCATCCTCGCCCGCGTAATCCATAGGGTGCGCAAAATCGCGCGTACTCGGCCTCTCCGCGTGGGCACGGCGCGTACGCGCGATGTGCGCACGCGTCAAGAACTGCGCAATCGCGCCTTTGCCCACCCTACGGTACTGACGTGATTTCTTCAGAGGCAGCAAACTCGGCTCGGCCGCGCGTGATGTTCTACCGCAATCCGCGCTTTCGCAGCGCTCTCGCGCAGGCGCTCCTGCTCGTCATCTTGCTTTGGCTCGCATACGCGTTCGTGCTCAATGCCAAGGCGAACATTGAGGCGCAGCACATCGGCCAGGGCTTCGGCTTTCTGGCAAACACGGCCGGGTTCGGCGTCAACCAGTCGCTTATTGCCTATAACGAAAGCGACACCTACGGGCGCGTCTTCCTGGTCGGCCTGTTCAACACGTTGCTGGTTGCGGCGATCGGCATCGTACTCGCAACCATTCTGGGATTCATCATCGGCATTGCGCGCCTTTCCCCGAACTGGCTGCTCGCGCGGCTTGCCGGGGGTTACGTCGAGCTTGTTCGCAACCTGCCGCTCCTCTTTCAGATCCTGTTCTGGTATTTGGCGGTGCTCGGAACACTGCCGGGACCGCGCCAGAGCATCTCGTTGTGGGGCGAAGTTTATGTCAACAACCGGGGCATCATTATTCCGGCACCCGTGTTCGAACCCGCCGCAAGCTATGCGGCGTATGCGCTGCTCCTTGGGGTCTTTGCTTCCCTCGGCCTGGGATACTGGGCGAAAATCCGCCGGGAGCAGACCGGACACCCGTTTCCGGTCGGCGTGACGACCCTGTTCCTGCTGTTCGGGCTGCCGCTTATCGTCCTGGTCCTAACCGGCTGGCCCTTGCGCTTCGACACGCCCCAGTTGCGCGGTTTCAATTTCGTCGGCGGGATCAGGCTTATCCCGGAATTCATGGCGCTCCTTCTCGGGCTGACCGTCTACACCGCCGCCTACATCGCCGAGATCGTGCGCGCCGGCATTCTCGCCGTGCCGCGCGGCCAGACGGAGGCGGCGTCGGCGCTTGGCTTGTCGCGTGGGCTGTCACTCCGGCTCATCATCGTGCCACAGGCGCTGCGCGTCATCGTGCCCCCGCTCACCAACCAATATCTCAATCTCACCAAGAATTCTTCGCTTGCCGTGGCGATCGGCTACCCTGATCTGTTCGCGGTCTTTGCGGGCACGGCGCTCAATCAAACCGGTCAGGCCATCGAGATCATTGCCATCACCATGGCGGTCTATCTGTCGATCTCGCTCCTCACCAGCGCGTTCATGAACTGGTACAACGCGCGCATCGCGCTGGTGCAGCGATAGCTATTTGGTGGAGCATGATCTTTTCCGAAGACCGGTTCCCACCCCGGGTCAAGCCCGAGGGCATGCTTTTCGGGATCATGCTCTGATGTCCAGCATCTCCTATGTCCGGCGCTCGCTCACCGAGATCGAGCCGCCAGAAGTGCCGCAGGCGCGCAGATTTGCGTTCGCCCGCGAGCATCTGTTCAACAGCCCTCTCAATGCGGCGCTCACATTGGCCAGCATGGTCCTGATCGCGCTCGTGCTCTGGCCGGCGGTGAGATTTCTTCTCGTCGATGCGGTATGGGACGGCGCCAGCCGCGTCGATTGCCTGCCGCAAAGCGCCGGCCACGAGGTCGGCGCCTGCTGGCCATTCATCAAGGCCAAGTTCCGGCAGTTGATGTACGGATTTTATCCCGAGCCCGAGCAGTGGCGCGTGAATCTCACGTATGCGTTGGGCGCCGTTCTGCTCGCGCCTTTGCTGATTCCGCAAATTCCGTACAAAGGCGTGAACGCTTTCCTGTTCTTTGGCGTCTTCCCGCTGGTGGCATTCTTTTTTCTGGTCGGCGGCATCTTCGGGCTCGCGCATGTGGAGACCCGCTTGTGGGGCGGGTTTCTGGTCACCCTGGTGATCTCGTTCACCGGCATCATCTGCTCGCTTCCGCTCGGCATTCTGCTGGCGCTGGGCCGGCGCTCCGGGTTGCCGGTGGTGCGCGCGCTGTCCATCGCATTCATCGAGCTTTGGCGCGGCGTACCGTTGATCACCGTGCTGTTCTTTGCAACCTACATGCTGCCGTTCTTTCTCCCGGCGCAGTGGAAAATCGACGGGCTTCTGCGCGTCCTCATCGGTGTCGTGTTGTTTGCTGCCGCCTACATGGCCGAAGTCGTGCGCGGCGGCTTGCAGGCCATTCCGCGCGGGCAATTCGAGGCGGCGACCGCGCTTGGCCTCGGCTATTGGCGCATGATGGGCCTTGTCGTGCTGCCACAGGCGCTTCGCCTCGTTATTCCCGGCATCGTCAACTCATTTATCTCGCTGTTCAAGGATACGAGCCTGGTGCTCATCGTCGCCATCTTCGACTTGCTCGGCCAATTGCGCGCTGCGTTTGCCGATCCAGCGTGGGCAACACCGGTGACACTGTTTACCGGATTTGCCTTTGCCGGCCTGATCTATTTCAGTATCGGCTTTGCCATGTCGCGCTACGCTCAGCTCATGGAGCGGCGATTGAACGCCTCGATCTCCCGTTAGTCCGATGGCCGAAACGGAGCGCGCGGTCGAGATCGAGGGCCTGCATAAGTGGTACGGGACCTTCCACGTGCTGCGCGGCATCGATCTGCAGGTCGCGCGCGGCGAGCGCATTGTCATCTCCGGCCCGTCCGGCAGCGGCAAGTCGACACTGCTGCGCTGCATCAACCGCCTGGAGGACTGGCAACGGGGGCGCGTCGTCGTGGAGGGGACGGAGCTCTCAGCCGACGTCAGGAAGATACAGGAGGTGCGCCACGAAGTCGGTATGGTGTTTCAGCAGTTCAACCTGTTTCCGCACCTCACCGTTTTGGAGAATTGCACGCTGGCGCCGATCTGGGTGCGCCACATGCCGAAACGCAAGGCCGAGGAGATCGCGCGCCATCACCTTGAGCGCGTGCGCATTCCCGAGCAGGCGGCCAAATATCCGGGGCAGCTTTCAGGCGGCCAGCAGCAGCGCGTGGCGATCGCGCGGGCGCTCTGCATGGAGCCCAAGATCATGCTATTCGACGAGCCTACTTCCGCGCTGGATCCGGAAATGGTGAAGGAAGTTCTCGATTCCATGCTGGCGCTGGCGCTTGACGGCATGACCATGCTGGTGGTGAGCCACGAGATGGGCTTTGCCCGCCAGGCAGCGAACCGCATGATCCTGATGGACGAGGGGCAGATCATCGAGAGCAACGAGCCGGAAGCGTTCTTCAGCAACCCTCAGCATGCGCGCACCCGGCAGTTCCTGAGCCAAATATTGCGTTGATCGGTGCGTCATGCGCGGGCTTGTCCCGCGCATCCACGTCTTTCCGGTTGACGAAGCAAGCCGTGGATGGCCGGGCAAGCCCGGCCATGACGAGAGCATAAATCCCGCATCTCGCTTCGCTCATGCGGGCTACGGGTTTTGAAATAACGAGGATGAGCGAAAGCGAAACCCATCAGGTCGTTGGGTTACGCGCGGAATCAATAGCGGAGTGCGATCAAAATCGTTTGGGGCCGCGCCAACCCCACCTACGAGGCGGATGCGCGCCACGTCAGCGGCCCGTCGGCCTTTTTCCAGGCGTCGATGCCGCCAGTGATATGGGCGGCGCTGGCGATGCCCGCATCCTGCGCGGCCGCGACCGCCATGGCCGAGCGCTCCCCATAGGCGCAGTAAAAGAGAATGCGCTTGCCCGTCGCGCAGGCAAGCTCATGCAGCATTCCGCCGGGACCGACATGCTCGGCAAGATGGCTGTAGGGCGCGTGCAGCGAGCCGGGAATGACGCCGTGCTTCTGCCGCTCGGCGCTCTCGCGCAAATCGACGAAGGCCACATCGGCGCGGCCCTTGAGTGCCATCGCCTCCTGCGCGGAAAGCGCCAATCCGCGTCGCGCGAGCTCGTCCTGTGCGAGCCCGACCCGCATGTTTGCCGGTACCGCCACGTCCATCATCTTCGGGTTGGGGAGCTTGAGGTTGTTCATCAGCTCCACGTATTCGGCCTCGGATTTGACCTGCAAGCGCGGATTGAAGCGCTTCTCCTCGCCAATGGTGGAGACGGTCTCGCCCTTGTAGTCGTGCGCCGGGAAAATCATCGTCTCGTCGCCGAGGCGCAGGAGCTTGTTGAAGATGGAATCGTATTGCGCGCGGGGATCGCCGTTCTGAAAGTCGGTGCGACCGGTGCCGCGAATGAGCAGCGTGTCGCCGGTGAAGACGCGGTCGCCCATGAGAAAGCTGTATGAGTCGTCGGTGTGACCCGGCGTGTAGAGCACGTCGAGGGCAAGGCCCTCGATGGTGAGCTTGTCGCCTTCGCTCAGGCGCATGGACACCACGTCGGCCCGGCTGCGCTCCCCCATGACCGTGACGCAATGAGTGCGGTCGCGCAGCGCACCGAGGCCGGTAATGTGATCCGCGTGCAGATGTGTATCCGCCGCCTTGACCAGGCGCAGGTCCAGCTCTTTCACCAGCTGGAGGTAGCGATCGACCTTCTCGATCACCGGATCGATGATCAGCGCCTCCCCGCCTTTGCGACTTGCGAGCAGATAGGTGTAGGTGCCGGACGTCGAATCAAAGAGCTGGCGGAAGATCATGGCGCTGCGGCCGTTTTCCCTCTGCGCTGTCGATCAAGATTTTTAGCCGCTCGTCCTCGCGAAAGCGGGGACCCAGTTCTCTCTCTGGATTCCCGCTTGCGCGGGAATGAGCGGGAGATGAGCGCTTGCCTCCACAGTACCAAAATGACCGCACAGGTGGAAACGCGCGTGATTAGCCTGCCGGTTCCGGCTGCGCAGGCAGATCGGTCCGCGCGCCCCATTCCGACCAGGAGCCGTCGTAGAGCGCCCTGGGTTCCTTGCCGAGCGCCTCGAGCGCGAACCACAGGATCGAGGCGGTGACGCCCGAGCCGCATGTGGTGATGATCGGCGCATCGAGATCGACGCCGCCCGCCGCAAAAGCGCGCTTGAGCTCATTTGCCGGCCGCAGTCGTCCATTCTCGACGAGCGCGGTGGAGGGCACATTGAAGGCGCCCGGCATGTGACCGGAGCGCACGCCTGGACGGGGCTCCGGCGCCTGGCCGAGGAAACGGTCTGCCGGCCGTGCGTCAACGACTTGCGCCGATTTGCCGGCAAGCGCCGCGCGCACAGCCTCAAGCGAGGCGACGAGATGCGTGCGCTTGTGCGCGCGAAAAACACGCGCCGGCCGTGTGACCGCCCCGCTTTCGAGCGGCCGCCCTTCGCGCTGCCATTTCGGCAAACCACCGTCGAGGATGAACACCTTGTCCGCGCCGAACACCCGGAACGTCCACCACACGCGCGGCGCAGAAGACAAGCCGACTCCGTCGTAGACCACGATGGTATCGGTATCAGCAATACCGAGTGCGGCGACCTGTTGCGCAAAGTCCTGTTCGCTCGGCAGCATGTGGGGCAGGGCGCTTGCGCGGTCGGCGATCAGGTCGATATCGAAGCGCACCGCGCCCGGAATATGCCGCGCGAGATATTCGGCTGCCGCATCGCGCTGCAGCGCTGGCAGATACCAGGAGCCGTCCACGACGACGAGATCGCTCGCGCCGAGTTTCTCGGCGAGCCACTCCGTCGTCACCAGCCAGCGGCTCGCAACCTGTTCGCTCATGCTCCATTCGCCGGCGCAAAGGCGATGCGCACGCGCCGGTTCTGCTTGCCCTTCTTTTCGATTTCGGTGACTCGCACCGCGCCGATCTCGCGCGTGTTGCGCACGTGGGTGCCGCCGCACGGCTGCAGATCGTAGCCGACGATCTCGATCAGTCGCACACGGCCGGCACCCGTGGGCGGCTTCACCGCCATCGTCTTGACGAGCGCCGGCTTCCTTGCGAGCTCTTCGTCGGAAATCCAGCGCGCCTCGACCGGCGCCCCCGCGGCAATCATCCGCGCGAGCTTTTCCGTGATCCCCTCCTTGTCGAGCCCCGCTTGCGGGATATCGAAATCGAGCCGCCCTTCGCGCTCTCCCACCGACCCGCCGGTGACCGGATAGGGCAGGATCGCCGAAAGCAGGTGAAGCGCCGTGTGCATGCGCATGCGCGCGTAGCGCAGCTCCCAGTCAATAATGGCGTGAACCGGCTCCCCCGCTTTCAGCGCGACGGTATTTCCGCCCGCCGGAACATGGGCGATCACGTTTTTCCCGGCATCAAGATAATTCACGGTACTGATCGGAATGGAATCGCCGCTCGCCGTTTTCAGCAAGCCGCTGTCGGCCGGCTGGCCGCCGGAGAGCGCGTAGAACACGGTGCGGTCGAGCACGATAGCGCCGGCGTCGGTCACCGCCGCGACCGTGGCACTGCATTCCTTGAGATACGCGTCTTCGCGAAACAGGCAGTCAGTGATCATGCAGAGCTATCGCACATCGTGATACGCAGCCGCAAACTCGGTGCGTTCCCCTCCCCCTTGTGGGGAGGGGTTAGGGGTGGGGGTAAAAAACCAAAACCAAAAGAGCCCCCACCCCCAACCCCTCCCCACACTCGCAGCGCTAGCGCGCTGCTCGCGGAGGAGGGGAGCATGCCGAGCCTGTCGCGCCGTTTTCGTTGATATGCGAGAGCCCTGAGGTTGGCACAAGGATCGCACGGCCGGGCTATGCCGAAACGTAAGGGATCGCGATCTGTGATTTGCGCTCGAGCCAGGTCGGGACCGGCAGCTTCTTCTCGCGCAGGAATTTCGGGTTGAACAGCTTGGACTGATAGCGCGTGCCGTAGTCGGCAAGAATAGTGACGATAACGTGCCCCGGGCCGAGGTCCCGCGCCAGCCGGATTGCGCCGGCAACGTTGATGCCCGTGGACCCTCCGAGGCACAGGCCCTCGTGCTCGATGAGATCGAACAGGATCGGCACCGCCTCCTCGTCGGGGATCAGGTAGGGCTTCTCGACCTTGATGTCCTCGATGATCGCAGTCTTGCGGCCAAGTCCGATGCCCTCGGTGATCGAGCCACCCTCAGAGGCCTTCGCTTCGCCACGCGCAAAAAGGTTGTACATGGCGGCGCCTTTCGGGTCGGCGATGCCGATCACAATGTCTTTTTTCTTCTCGCGCAGGAAGGTCGAGACGCCTGCCACGGTGCCGCCCGTGCCGATGGCGCAGATGAAGGCATCGACTTTCCCTTCCGTCTGCTCCCACATTTCAGGACCGGTGGTGAGATAATGCGCTTTACGATTATCCAGGTTATTCCACTGGTCCGCGAACAGGACTCCGTGCGGCTCGTTTTTGCGCAACTCCTGCGCAATGCGCCTGCCGATGTGCTGATAATTGTTCGGATTGCCGTAGGGCACCGCCGGCACCTCGATCAATTCGGCCCCGCACAGCCGCAGCGTGTCCTTCTTCTCCTGACTCTGCGTCTCGGGGATGACGATGAGCGTGCGGTAGCCGCGCGCATCCGCGACGATGGCGAGGCCGATGCCGGTATTGCCGGCCGTGCTCTCGACCACGAGCCCGCCGGCCTCGATGTCGCCGCGCTTCTCGGCTTCGAGGATGATTTGCTTCGCCGGCCGGTCCTTCACCGACTGGCCTGGATTCATGAACTCGGCCTTGCCTAGAATGGTGCAGCCGGTCGCTTCCGAAGCGCGCTTGAGCTTGATCAGCGGCGTGTTGCCGATCGCCGCAACCACATCCGGGACACTGTTCATCGTCGCCATCCGCAGAGATCCTTCTGCGTACTGAGCACAGGCCGCCACTTCATATCAAGAATGCATCAAATGCGACGGGCGTGCGCAACCTTGTTGAAACCATAACGGCCGTTTCGGTCGGGTTGTGCAAAACATTCACGCTTCTTTTGCCCGCGGAACGTAAGGCTTTGCGACGAAATTGCAGCGGGTGCGGTGACTCGCGTTTGGCGGCGGTGGCGCAATGAATCTCGATATCAATACGCTTTTTTTGGTCACCATCTACGTCGAGGCCATTCTCGGACTCCTGCTGCTGTTTGCCTGGATCCAGAACGTACAGATCTCGGCCGTGGCCTGGTGGGGCTGTGCGCATCTGTTGCGTGCGAGCTCGGTCGTGCTGTTCGGCATGTATGGCAATGTCAGCGACGCGATCTCGATCGACCTCGCCAATGCATTGCTGCTGCTGAGCTTCGCCATTACCTGGACGGGAGCGCGGGTGTTCGAAGGGCGACCGCCGCTGCCCATGTATATCGTGGCGGGGCCGGTGGCCTGGCTCGTGGTGGCGCATCTTCCGAGCTTCGCCGAGATCCAGTTGCGCGTGCTGGTCGCTTCCGGGATCGTGACGACTTACACCTGGCTCGCTGCCTACGAGTTCTGGCGCGGGCGCAACGAGCCGCTCGTCTCCCGCTGGCCGGCAATCTTCATGCTGTTCGCGCACGGCTCGTTGTTCCTGCTGCGCACGCCGCTCGCCGCCATGCTGCCCTGGACGCCGGCAAACAGCGACGTGTTCGACAGCGTCTGGCTCACCGTGCTCAGTTTCGAGGCGCTGTTGTTCACTATTGCAATTGCCTTCATTCTGCTCGCCATGGCGAAGGAGCGCACCGAGCATCGGCACAAGACCGCTGCCATGGTCGACCCGCTCACCGGAATTGCCAATCGCCGTTCCTTTCTGCAGGAAGGCAATGATCTGATGAAACGGCACGCCGCCGATCCGCGCCCGGCAGCGGTGCTGTTGATCGATCTCGATCACTTCAAGTCCATCAACGACCGCTTCGGCCACGCCATCGGCGACCGCGTGTTGCAGGTGTTTGCGGAGGCGGCGCAGTCGAATTTGCGCTCATCCGATCTGGTCGGACGATTGGGCGGCGAGGAGTTTGCCGCGGTGCTCTACGATGCGGGCCGCGAAAAAGCGCTGGCGCTCGCCGAGCGCATTCGCACCTCCTTTGCCGAAGCGGCTGCGGAAGTGGACGGCCGGCCGGTGGCGGCCACGGTGAGCATCGGCCTCGTGGTCAATGGGGACGCACCCCTCGACGTGACCGAGCTGCTGCGCCAGGCAGACCAGGCGCTCTATCATGCCAAGGAGCGCGGCCGGAATCGCGTGGAATTGGCGAGCCTCGATCTCGTGCGTCCATCAAAGGACGACGGCGCCAAAGCGCCGCTCGCCGCCAAAACCGCCGCCTAGCCTGCCGCTGTCCTCCCCTGCGAAGTGAAGCGAAGCGAAACGGAGCGGGGGAGGGGGACCATCCGAAGCTCGCGTAAGCGAGCGAAGGATGGTGGAAGGGGCAATTCTTAAACGCCCCCACCACCACGCTTCGCTCGCTGCGCGCTCGCTTCGCGCGGTTCCCCTCCCCCACCGATCTCGGCCTTGGCCGAGATCGGCACTTTAAGTGCGCAAGTCGAGCCAAGCCCGACTTGCGTGCGCTTCGCGCTCCGCAGGGGAGGATAGGCGCGCTGCATTGAACAGCTGCGCACGGGCCACTAAGCTGCGCCTCCAAAAAAGAGGAAACCTGCATGAATGGGTGGGTGCGCGCCGCCGGCCACGCCGCAATATTTGTTATTGTTGCAATCTTCTCGTCTATTTCGTCGCGCGCGCAGGATTATCCCGCCCATCCGATCAAGATCGTGGTGCCGTTCGGAGCAGGCGGTCCGGCCGACGTCTATTCGCGCGTCGTCGCGCAGCATCTCTCGGATGCGTTCAACCAGCCGGTGGTCGTGGAAGATCGCCCAGGTGCTGGATCGATCATCGGCAGCGACGCCGTCGCGAAATCGCCGCCTGACGGCTACACGCTGCTGACCATCTCGAACACCCACACCACGAACGAGTCGCTGGTCCCCAACAAGCCGTTTCACCTGGTGCGGGATTTTACGCCCATCGCGGCGGTAAATTTTTCCGATCTCGTGATGGTGATCCATCCTTCGGTGCCGGCGAAGGATTTGAACGAATTCATCGCGCTCGCGAAAGCGAAATCCGGCGCGCTCAATTATGCGTCCTCGGGTACCGGGACGCCGTACCACATGGCTGCCGAGCTGTTCAAAGCGATGACCGGCACGGATATCGTCCATGTTCCTCACAAGGCATCGGGCGAAGCGCGCAACGCGGTGATCGGCGGGCATGTGCAGATGATGTTTGACGCAATCACCACCATGGCTTCGAATGTGAAGGCCGGTCAGGTCCGCGCATTGGGCACGTCGGCTGCAAAGCGCTCGACGGTGCTCCCGCACATTCCGACTATCGCAGAGGCCGGCGTCCCGGGCTATGAATCGACGATCTGGCTCGGCATCGTTGCTCCCGCGGGCCTGCCTGCCGCGATTGGGCAAAAACTCAATGTGGAGATAAACAAGGTGCTCAACCGCCCGGACGTGCAGGCTGCATGGGCGGAGCAGGGCGCGCTGCCCATGATCATGAACCCATCCGAATTCGATGCCTTCATGCGCGCCGATATCGAGAAGTGGGCGCGCGTGGTGAAATTCGCGGGACTGGTCCCACAATGAATTTGCAGGCTACACCTATATCCCCCCGTCATCCTGAGGTGCGAGCGAGCACAGCGAGCGAGCCACCGCAAGTCGGGCCTGCCCGACTTGCGCACCTTAAGATCCGATCTGGGGTAAAACGAGATCGGTGGATGCCGGCCCGGACTGTGTCCGTTCATCCTTCGAGGCTCGGCGCGTTGCGCCGAGCACCTCAGGATGACGCGGGAAGTGAGCGTTTGTGACGCAATCAGGAGGCTCATCATGCTCGACGTGACGCAAGCCGGGACAACGATTCCTTTCGACGCGGATCGCCTCGATCGCCTCATGGACGTGGCCGGCATCGATGTCCTCGTCGCCACCTCCAAGCACAATGTGCAGTATTTGCTTGGCGGCCACCGCGCATTTTTCTTCGACTACATGGATGCGATGGGATTGAGCCGGTATTTGCCGGTGCTGGTCTATCCGAAAGGCGCGCCGCAAAAAGCCGCTTATTTCGGCCATCGCCTCGAGGGGTACCAGAAGCAAGTCGAGCCGTTTTGGGTCTCGGAGGTGCACACCGATTCCTCGGGCTCGATCGATGCGATGCAGAAAGCAGCCGATTATGTGCGCAGGTCGGGCATCAAAACCGGAAAAATCGCCGCCGAGCTTCCTTTCCTGCCGGTAGATGCATGGACAGTGCTTCGCGAGGCTTTTCCGCATGGCGAGATCGTAGACGCGGTCCTCGTGCTGGAGCGCCAGCGCGCCGTAAAAAGCGCGGAGGAGCTGCAAAAATTACGCAAGGCGTCGGAAGGCGTGATCGTATCCTTGAAGGCGGTAATCGCAAAGCACGGGCCGGGAACGACGAAACGGCAATTAGCCGAGGCGCTGCGCCGCGAGGAGACGAGCCGCGGGTTGATATTCGAGTATTGCCTGGTTGCCGCGGGGTCCAATCTCAACCGCGCGCCTTCGGAGCAGAAATGGGAGCAAGGCGACGTCCTCTCGCTCGACTCGGGAGGCAATTACCAGGGCTATATCGGCGACCTGGCGCGCATGGCCATTCTGGGCGAGCCCGACTCCGAGCTCGAAGACCTGCTGGCTGAAATCGAGACGATTCAGCGCGCTGCGATGAAGCCGATCAAGGCCGGCGTGCCGGGCGGCGTCACTTACGCGGCGGCCGAACCTTTGGTGCACAAATCAAAGCACCACAACCACCTGCATTTCCTCGCCCACGGCATGGGATTGGTCAGTCATGAGGCTGTCTCTTATACACATC
>JBKPOZ010000184.1:0-3202 GCA_046733355.1 Pseudomonadota bacterium
AGCCGCTTTGCGGTGAGCTCCACGCCGAGGATGGTGACACCGGTGACGTTGCCGCCGGGGCGGCTAAGGCTGGGGACGAGGCCGAGCGCGACCGGGTCGCTGCCGGTGGCAAACACGATCGGAATGGTAGTGGTCGCGGCCTTGGCGGCGAGCGCGCCGGCGGTGGTGGCAGGCGCAACGATCACAGCCACTCGTCGGCGGATCAGATCGGCCACCAGCTCGGGCATCCGCTCCTCGTGTCCGTCGGCCCAGCGGAACTCGATCGCTACGTTTTGGCCCTCTTCGAAGCCTGCGTCGCGCAAGCCTTTACGGAACGCGGCCAAGCGCTTGGTACTCATCTCCGGCGTGGTCGAGCCGAGATATCCCACCACCGGCATTGCCGTCTGTTGCGCCCGCGCCGCTCGCGGCCACGCTGCGGCCACGCCGCCGAGCAGCGTGATGAACTCGCGTCGCCTGAGGTCGAGCATGGGCTCCTCCCCGGAACCCGCTCTGGGAGCTTACAGCAGGCTCAGGATACCCCAGAAGCGCCCGCAGGTCCTTTGGGGTGGACCTGAATCCTTCTGAATCGAGCCGCCGGCCGCTACCGTTTGCCCCGCCTCATAGCGTGACCGTGTCTTGCTCGAAAGGGCGGCTGGACCGCTCCGCTGCACCGTGCCGGGGTTAACTCAAACTGTTTGGCAATGACGCGGACACCGGGCCTCCCAAGAGTCGCCAGAGCCTCACGGATTCGTTTTTCGAGTGCAGGGGCGATCGGGGGCCGCCCAAGGCGTTTACCCTCACCCCTGGCCCGCGCGAGGCCAGCACGGACTCGTTCCGCCAATCATCGCCCGCTCGAACTCCGCAAACACGCCCATCATCTGAAACATCGCCTCCCCGGCGGGGGTCGTGGTGTCGAGCCCCTGTTGGCGCAGGAATAGGTCGATCCTGAGCGCGTGTAGCTCGGACAGGAAACCGACCAGGTCCTGCAAGCTGCGGCCCAGTCGGTCCACCGACCAAGCCATGACCACGTCGAATTCGCGCCGCGCGGCATCACGGCACAACTTGTCGAATGCCGGCCGCTTGTCGCGTCCCCTGGTGCCGCTGATGCCATGATCCTTGTAGACCCTGACGATCTCGCAGCCCATCCGACCCGCGATCTCGCGCAACTCGCGTTCTTGATTGGCCGTGGTCTGATCGATCGTACTGACGCGGAGATAGACAACCGCTCGGCGCATAGCTCAACTTTCCCGGTTTGGGGCAAGCGGCGCTATTGGGCATTGCCAAGGCTCCACGCGAGCCGCCAGCCGCACATTTTATGCGCGACATTGCTAACGCCGCTCTGCGACCGGAACTCAGAGACGCCAACGGTTAGAGTTTGTACTTCGCAGCGACTGAGTGGGCTCACCGCAGTCAAAACGTGGCTCAAATCGTTCGCCACGGCTGACCAAAGCTAAAAGACGGGAAATAGCCCGTCAGTAGATCAGAACAATCACAGCTAGAGACAGGCTGCTAAAAGCGAGCAACGCCCCAAGGACCGCAATATCTTCAATCGTATCCACTGAAGTCCTCTTTCTTGTTCTGTCTCGCCACTACAATCTGCGCAAATATTCAGCTCCGCGAAACGCCGCCAGCAAGGAAGGCGTGCCAACGGGCTTTGGTGGCATCGTTTTGCCTATCCTGATAAATGGCCTCGCAATGAGCCGAACAAAATCGAACATGGACCCACCAAGTACCGTTCCAGATGTTACGAAAACGGGCACCTAATCCCAGTTTTCCGTGGCATTGAGCGCACCTTTTCACACTCCTCCTGGTCGGACGCCCTGCCCAGCTAGTATTTCGGCGCACGTTGGCCTCCTGCTTGAGATGAGCAATCAACACGAACACCGAGTTTGCATCTAAAACCGAATGACCGTTTTGCGAGTTTTTTGGACGATGACCTGTATTTTGTGGACGGCCGTAAATGGCATGGGCGGGCATTCGCTAAGAGCTGGCGGCGCGATGATCTTTCAGGCGGCGCGGCGGCGCTGCGAAGGGCGACAGACGCCCGCCTTAGCTTTACATTAACCACTCGCGCTGCACCTTGCCCGCTCGGGCACCGCACCGATGCGCAGCGCTCCCCGCGTCATGGACGCGCGTCGGTGCCGCGGCCTACCGGATGGCCAAACAGTAGCAAGCTGCCCTATCCTGTGAGATGACCGGAAGCGGGATACCTCCGGTCGGGCAGCGCGGGGCTCGACCTATCGGATTCGAAAGGCAGTCTGCGGTCCTGTTTTCCGGTCTCACGGCATATACCGTTCAAGGCTGCCGACCCGCGCACATGAAGGCCGCCAGAAAGAAGCCCACCGTCGCCAATCTGCGAAGTTGGCGCGTCATCATTATCCGCCAAGGGTGAATATCTCGGTTCGGTGGAGGCGCCAGACCGTGAGAGAGCAGCGGGCTGTGGCTATCAAGCAGTTTCAGTTGGACACGGACCAGCGCAGCCGGCTGCTAATCAGACAGCGAGTCTAGCTTGTCCCAGAAGCCAGTCTTTGATCCGGATATGCTCAAGCGGCATTTGACGCAGGTCGGGGAGCACATTACGACGGGCCAAAAGAACATTGCTCGCCAGTGGGAGCTTATTGCCAAGTTGGAGCGCGATAAGCCGCGCCGACGAGGTGATCGAATAAAACGACTGTGAATCGTCCCTTATTGTTTTGTCAAAATAAACGCATAAGCACACAGGACTATCACGATAGCTGTAAGCACAACAGCCGTTGTAACCTTCGCGATCTGTTTTATTTTTGGTGTGGGCTGCTCTTGGCGTGCAGCCGTTGCCAACGGCGCCTCTCGGGGTGGCGGCGCCGATGACGCGGGCTCTTGCGGCGCAGTCTTGGAATTATCTAACGCTTTTTTTGGCGCGGTCGCTGGAGCACGCTTTTTCTTCGGTTTCCGTCCTCGGCTTTTGGGCATTCGCGTAACCAGTGGCTTGGTACGGAGTGCGATATCAGCGTATGCGTAAGTATTCAGTACGAGGCGCATCTTCAGGGTCGATGCTTTGCGCACCAATCCCTCACTCGCTCCCCAGTAATAGTCTTCTGCGGACCGACGATGCGATTAACGGCATGACCTTGGAGTAGCTGCGAACAGGCATCCTTCAGGGCTGCCTCTCTGGTAGCGTGGCTGCGCCTTATGTGGCGTTGATTGACTTCACAATGCACCACCCATTCGGACATTGCTTTTCTTG
>JBKPOZ010000185.1:0-27342 GCA_046733355.1 Pseudomonadota bacterium
CAGGAAAACAGAGTCGGACGCGTGTACCTTTGTCCACTTCCACATACTCGATGCGTCCAGAGAGTTGCCGCGCGAGACCTTCGATCAGAGTAAGTCCGAATCCTTTTTTCGGAGGGAGCTTCATGCCAAGTCCATCATCGGCGACTGAGACGCAGGCCTCGCTTGCGTTCGTTACAATATCAAATGTCACTCGAATAATGCCGCCCGCATTGCCAAATGCGTACTTCAACGAATTCGTGATGAGTTCATTGACGATGAGCCCACCCGGAACGGCCTTGTCCAGTGGAATGGGCGCATGAGCCGCATGCACCTCGATGGTTGTATCTGCGTCGGGAGCTAACTCCGCACAGAGCGCTTTGAGATAATCAGCAAAATCAATACTGTTTGTCTCTCGCCCTGTAGAGAGAAGATCGTGTGCGAGGGCGATCGCCTGAACTCGCCCAATCACGGAGTGAAGTCTTTCTCGGACAATTGCATCAGTCATCTGTCCCATTTTGAGCGTAAGCAAGCTGATGATGATTTGCAGATTGTTTTTGACACGGTGTTGAAGCTCGTGCAGCATTATTTCCGAGCGAGCTTGATCACGTTTGTTTTGTGCGGCACCTTCAATTGCTCGCTCCTCCGCAGTTTGCCGGGCAAGCGCGCTTCCTAGCATGTTTGCCAGCGTACTCAGGAAATCAACATCCCATTGATCAAAGCTTTGCTTTCGCTCACTGTCCACTTCGAGAACGCCCCATGTGCGCCCTTCGATCATTACAGGCACGTTTATGAGCGATATAACATCATGACTTCTCAGCAATTCTGACTGGTCAAAGTTAGGATCGTTGGGCAGATCGTTTATGAGTACAGGAGCGGCCGTTTGGATTGCCCTCCCTGGAGGCGACCGGTAGTCGATTGCAAGCGTCGCTTTACCCACCACGCCCGGATTCCAACCAACCCCCGCTTCGACGAGCAGGTCCGCCCTCTCTGGTCTGTAGCGCAAAACCTTTGTTCGTTTGATGTTAGTCGCCTGCGACGCTTGCGCAGCGACGTGGTGCATCAACCGCTCGGCGGGAAGTGCCTCGACAGACGTTCGGCTAAACGATGACAGAATGCGCAGATACTCTGCGAACCGGGGCGGCAGTTGAGTTTCGTCTGTCTTCTTCACAAGTCCTCGCGCCGTGCCATCCAAACTCCAGTTTGGTACAGGAGCAGCGCCGCCCGCCGCCACTGGCGTTTTAGGGGGCGGCGAGCCGCATTCCTCGGCTGCCCGAAAGATTCTAAGCGAAGCCGGCCCGTTTTAGTTCCCGGCTAGAGTTTTGCTTGCACAAAAGTTCGCGGTCCCCAATACGGGCGAGGACCAAAATGGCTATCCAGCTCGCGTTCATCCTCCGATCAAAATCGCCTTCAATCGCTGCAGCTCGCTGGTGAGCTTGGCAAGCTTGTCCTTCAGATGCCCCGTCCTCACGGCCAACGCTTCCGATGGCCCTGCGGGTCGGCAGTATCGAGCTGGCTTAGATACCGCGTCACGCTCTCCTAATTTGAGGCAGCCGGCGCTCCATCTTTTCCCGCGCGAAATTCTTGTCGCCGGTGTTCACGGCTTTGGGGGAGAGAGCGGGTCAGCCGACGGCTTTGACGCGCTCTTCGGCAGCTGGAGCGGCGGCCTCAAGCGCGGCATCCACGGCTTCGTCGACCCGCTCGAGCCAGATGAATTCCAGCTCGCGCCGCGCCTCTTCGGGAATGTCCTCGAAGTCCTTGCGATTGCGCGCAGGCAGCATGACTCGCTTGAGGCCGGCGCGATGCGCGGCGACGACTTTCTCCTTGATGCCGCCGACGGGAAGCACAAGGCCACGCAAGCTCACTTCCCCCGTCATCGCGGTGTCGCTGCGCACGGTGCGGTCGCTCATCAGCGAAACGAGCGCCATGAACATGGCAACCCCGGCGCTGGGGCCATCCTTCGGAATGGCACCGGCAGGCACATGCACATGGATATCGCTCTTCTCGAAGCGGTTGGGGTCGATGCCGAACGACACCGCGCGGTTCTTCACGAGGCTCAGCGCGGCCTGCGCGCTTTCGCGCATGACCTCGCCAAGCTGGCCGGTCAGGATGAGCCTGCCGCTGCCGGGAATACGCGTCGCCTCGATGAAGAGAATGTCGCCACCGACCGGAGTCCAGGCGAGGCCCGTCGCCACGCCCGGCAGACTGGTGCGCATAGCCACTTCATTCTCGAACTGCGGCGGACCGAGAATCGCAGCGAGATTCTCAGCGGCGATGCGCACGGGACCGCTGTCGCCCTCCGCAAGCCGCACCGCCGCGTGCCGCAATACCCTTCCGATCTCGCGCTCGAGACTGCGCACGCCAGACTCGCGCGTGTAGCGCTGGATGATCTCGCGGATGGCCTCGTCGTCGATCTCCACCTGGTCGGCGCGCACCCCGTTTGCCTCGAGCTGTCTGCGAACGAGATAACGCCGAGCAATCTCGAGTTTTTCCTGCGCGGTGTAGCCGGCGAGCGTGATGATCTCCATGCGGTCGCGCAGCGGTCCCGGTATGGTGTCGAGCACATTCGCGGTAGTGATGAACACGACGCGGCTGAGGTCGAACGGCACGCCGAGATAATTGTCGCGGAACGTGCTGTTCTGCTCGGGATCGAGCACTTCGAGGAGTGCCGAGGCAGGATCCCCCTGGATCCCGGCGCCGAGCTTGTCGATCTCATCGAGCATCATCACGCAGTCGCGCGAGCCCGCCTTGCGGATCGCCTGAATGATGTTGCCAGGAAGCGCGCCGATATAAGTGCGCCGGTGGCCGCGAATCTCGGCCTCATCGTGCACACCGCCGAGGCTTACGCGCACGAATTTTCTGTTCATGGCGCGCGCGATCGATTGTCCGAGCGAAGTCTTGCCGACGCCGGGCGGCCCGACGAAGCACAGGATGGGCGCCTTGCCTTGCGGCGCGAGCTTGCGCACGGCGAGATATTCGATGATGCGCCGCTTGATCTTCTCGAGACCGTAGTGGTCCTCGTCGAGAATGCGGCGGGCCTCCTTGATGTCGATTGGCGTCGGTTCGGGCAGGCTCCAGGGCAGCTCGATCAGCCAGTCGAGATAGGTGCGCACCATGCCGTATTCGGCGGACGAATCCGGCATGCGCTCGAGGCGACGCAGCTCCTTGCGCGCCTGCTGCTCGACATCCGGCGGCATCTTGGCCTTGGTGATCGCCTCGTTGAGCTCCCGCATCTCGGCAGCCTTGCCGTCGTCCGCTTCGCCCAGCTGGCGCTGGATCGCCGCCATTTGCTCGCGCAGCAGCACTTCGCGCTGGCGCTGATCGAGCGCCGCCTTGGTCTGCTCGCCGATCTCGCGCGAAAGGCGCAGCACCTCAATGCGGTGTGCGAGCAGGCGGGAGACCTTGTCCATGCGTGCGACGATGTCGATAGTCTCGAGCACCTCCTGCTTTTCCGCGGGCGTCACATCCATGTAGGTCACGGCGAGATCGGCAAGTGCTGCTGGCGATGTGATGCTTTCAAACGCGGCGAGAAGCTCCGGGGCTGCCTGCGGCAACAGCTGCACCGCTTCGAGCGCCTGGTTCTTCAGATGCAGGAAACGCGCTTCGATCTCGGACGAGAACGCCTGTGGCTCGGGAATGCGCAGCACGCGGGCAACGAAGAAAGGCCAGCCATTGAGAAATTCGGTAACCTGGAAGCGTTGCTCGCCCTGACAGACGAGATGGTGCACCCCATCGGGCGCGGTGACGTAGCGGACGACGTTGGCAACGGTGCCCATGCGATGCATGTCGATGGGATTAGGATCATCCACGTCGGCGTTGCGTTGCATGAGCACGCCGATCTGGCGCTGGTCGCGCACAGCCTGCTGGGCAGCGGCGATCGAGCGCGGCCGGCCGACGGTGATCGGCAGCACGGTTGCGGGAAAGAGCACGATGTTGCGCACCGGCACGATGATGAGCGCATCGGGTGGAATGGCGGCCTGCGCGGCCGCGCCGCGGCCCGCACTTTCCGGCGTGCCGTCGAGCAGCTGCGTGTCAGCCACGGAACGCGCCTGCCTTTTCCAAAGTGATCAGCAGACAGCCATGACAGACTGAGCGACGCACCCGATCGTAACCACCGCGGGGCAGGCGCACGCGGCGGTGGAAGCGTCCTTGCGGAAGCTCGAGGCGATGAATAACCGCAGTGCGTAGCTCCTCGGGCAGTGTGCGCGTTCCGGCCACCAGAAGATGCTCGCCGTCGAGGACCGCCTCGACCTTCTCGGTCTCGACACCGGGGAGCGCCACGAGCACCAGCACCTCGTTGTCAGTTTCCAACATATCGACGGGAGGCTCCCAGGCAGGCAATTGGGCAACCGAGCCCATCGGCCGGAACAGCTGGCGATGCAGGCGCTCTGCGCGCGCCAGCATCTCGCAGGCCTCCGACCACATCCAAACGCGTGGAAAATCCTGGTCCATGGTGTCTTCCCTGCTGCAAGCAGCATGTGAGGCGCGCGCAAGCTGAATTCAAGGCGAGCGACGCCCATACCGCGCGGTCATGGCCGGGCTTGGCCATCGCAAGTCGGATTTATCCGGCTTGCGCACCTAAAGTGCCGAACTCGGGTAGACCTTACTGCGTCAAATGGCATTTCTGCTCCGTCATGGCCGGGCTTGTCCCGGCCATCCACGTCTTCAATTCCGGCGCTAAAGACGTGGATGCCCGGCAACGCAGATAAGTTTACGCAGTCTGCGCAAGCTTGACTGCGTGCCGGGCATGATGTGGTCCATTTTCTTCGCGAGAAGATGGATTGCCGGGTCAAGCCCGGCAATGACGACAAGGTGGTTACACGCGGAAGATCTGCGTGTAGTGCGCCTTGATTGCCTCGCTCTGCTCGGCAACGGCGGCCGCATCCTCCCGCATCAGCTTGATCTCGCGCAGAGGCTTGCGGCCGGGCTTCTCCTTCACGCTGGAGTAGAACGAGCGCAGCCCGCCGACATCGGAAAGCATCTGCTGGGTTTCGGGGGCGAAAAGATAGTGCTGATAGACACGCGCGGCATTCGGATTGGGCGCGGTCTTGAAGATCGCGCAGGGTCCAGTAATCAGCGGAGTGCCCTCTGTTGGATAAACAACTTCAAGCGGCTGTCCGGCCTCTTTCATCTGAAAGACGTTGTACTCGTTGCCATCGGCCATGACCGCACGCTCCCCCAACAGCAGCTTCTTCGGCGGGTCGGTCGAGCTCTGCACCTGCAGCACATTCTGTTTGGCCAGTTTTTCGAAATAGCCCCAGCCCAGGTCGCGTGCGATCTCGAATGTCGCGGTCATGATTGTGCCGCTGTAGCCGGGATGTCCCTTGACCAGCTTGCCGTGCCATTTCGGATCGAGCAGATCGGCAAAGCTCTTTGGCGCCTCCTCGGCTTTCACCAGCTTGGTGTTGTAGGCGATCACGCTCAGGGACGACCGCCACGTCATGAAGGCGCCATCGGGATCGACCTGCTCCTTCGGCAAAAGCTGCGCTGCCTCGCTCGGCAGATAGGATTCCAGGCGCCCTGCGCGCTTCCAGATCACGAAATGCGCGCCATCGGAAGTGTTTACGAGATCGCCGGCGTGAATGCCGCGGCCAAGCTCCTGTTCAAGCCGCTGGAACAGGCGCTCCGACCCGTTGCGCTCCACGCGCACGGAGATGGTCGGGTATTTGGCCTCGAACGCGCGCGCTATTTTTTCGGCAACCGGCAGGTCAACCGACGTGTACCAGACGACCTTACCTTCCTTCTCTGCCGCGGCGATCAGCTGGGCATTGATCGCGCTCGCCGGCGGTGTCTGCGCAACCGCGAAACGCGGCGCACAGGCGCCGAGCGCCAATGCCGCACCGTGCTTGAGAAAAGTTCTGCGACTGAGAGTCATGCCGATTGTGTCCGTGCTTCCTCGTTTTGCTCCGTCTGGCCGAGCCAATGGTTAAGGAAAGCCGCCAGCCACGCCCGACCTGCCGGATCATAGACCGGCCGGTCGGCAAAATGCGCCGCGCGCGGCTTGGCATTCGGCAACAGCGTGCGCTCGTGCCCGCGCGTCGTCCACCGGCACATCATCGCGTGCGTCACATCGGGATGGAACTGGAGCGCGAACGCGGAACTGCCCTGGCGAAACGCCTGCACGGGAAAGGAATCGCCTTCAGCAAGCAGGTCAGCGCCGAGCGGCAGATCAAATCCCTCGCGGTGCCATTGGTAGACCTGGTCCGGCCAGGGATCGCATACGTCGCGGCCAAGATCGGTTGGGCGGATTGGGTAATAGCCGACCTCGGCGTGTCCATCCGGGTGCTTGAAGATACGGCTGCCGAGATGGGCGGCTAGCATTTGTGCGCCAAGGCAGATGCCCAAGAAGGGCCGCTGCTCGCGCAGCGGCACTTTTAGCCAATCAATCTCCCGGCGAATGAAATCGTCGGTGTCATTCGCGCTCATCGGCCCACCGAAGATGATGGCGCCGTCATGGTCGGAGAGTGTCGCCGGCAGGGGATCGCCGAAGCGCGGGCGGCGCACATCGAGTCGGTAGCCGCGCTGGCGCAACGAATGTCCGATGCGGCCCGGAGTCGACGTTTCCTGATGCAGGACAATCAGAATTGGCTTCGGCATTACAACAAGCTGGGCAGGATTCGCGCTTCTCAATGCCGCGGACGCGCGGAAATTTCAAGGATGCGGAGTTACAGCACCTTGTTCAGCTGACGCCGGGCTGCCTGAGTGCCAGCAGCCGCAGGGCCAGAGATTGCGGCGTGAGCCGCACAATCCATGGCGTGGCCTTGATAACCGCACCAGGAATAACGAGACGCTTGCCATCCTTCAGCCCGCGATAGGCTTGCGCAGCGACCGCTTCGGAAGAGACGCATGCAAACTCGGGCACGGTGCTCAGGCTTATACCGGCGCGTGCCTGAAATTCCGTGGGCACCGGCCCAGGGCACAATGCGGTGACGCGCACGCCTTTGGGCTTGAGCTCATGATGCAGACCCTCGCTGAACGAAAGCACATAGGCCTTGCTCGCGTAATAGACAGCCATATTGGGCCCGGGCAAGAAGGCGGCGATGGAGGCCACGTTGAGAATGCCCCCTCGGCGGCGCTCGATGCTCTCCATGAACGCGAGGGTAAAATCAGTCAAAGCCCGCACGTTCAGATCGATCATCGCGAGTTGTCCGGCACGGTCGAGCCGATCTGTCGGGCCGAACAGGCCGAAACCCGCGTTGTTTACAAGGATCTCCGCTTCCAGTGATCGTTGCGCGAGCGCTTGCACAAGATCTCGCGCCGCATCGACACGCGCGACGTCCAGGCGCAGCACGATCGGCCGAGTCGATCCCTTGGCCGCGATCGCGTCGGCAACGGCATTGAGCGCCTGCTCGCGTCTTGCCACGAGCACGAGCTCATGTCCATGCGCAGCGAACTCATGCGCGAGCGCGGCGCCGATGCCCGAAGAAGCGCCGGTGATCACGGTGACCGGACGTTTGTCCCCGGTCACGGCGGCTCGTGTCCCTGCTCGCTTGCCACACGCCGGCCGATCTCGATGCGTTCGCGCGACGAGATCCCCAACAGATCAGCAGCCCGCCAGATCAGATTGCTTTCAAACTCGCTCACCCGTCCGTCCGCATAGACGATCTCCCACATCATCTGCACGATTCTCTGTCGACCGTTCTCATCGAGCGAGCGGTTGATGACCGTGGTGAAATGATAGAGATCGATGGCCTCGTGCTCGGCCTCGGTCGCCTCCGAAATAAGCGCTTGCGTATCCGCCTCGGTCAGCTCGAAGCGGTGCTGAAGCACAGCCTGCAGCTGGCGCCGCTCCGTGTCCGACATGTTGCCGTCGATCTCGGCCGTGTGCACCAGGAGCGCCGCCGCCGCGAGCCGGTAATCGTTCTGGTCGAAATGCGCGGGGTGCTTGCCGCCTTCGGCCACTTCAGCGAGAAATTTTCGAAAACGCTCGAACATCGCGCACCCATGGCGTCCCCGCTGAGTCCGTTAATACGCGCCGCGGAGCGCAAATCAAGCGAGTTCCAGGGCTATTGGGTGGAGCATGATCTTTCCGAAAACCGGTTCCCACCCTCGGGTCAAGCCCGAGGGCAAGCTTTTTCGGGATCATGCTCTATTGAATAGCCTTGCCCTTGCGGTAGCTCGCTTCCAGGAGATCGAGATTGTTCCTGATATACGGGTTCGCGGGATCCGCCGCCTGCGCCTGCAGCAGTATCGCCCGGGCGCGAGGGTAATCGCCGCGCAGCATGAAAGAGTAGCCGTGATTGTTCAGGATCTCGGGCGTGGGGCCGGCGATCTTGATCGCCTGATCGTAGGCGCGGTCGGCGAGGTCCCAGCGCCTCAGCCGGTCGTAAGATGCGGCAAGCCCGAGCCATGCCTCCAGATCCCGGGGATGCAGCTCCACCGCCCGTCGGAAGTGCTTTTCCGCCGATCCGAAATTGGCTGCGCGAAAGTGCTTCTTGCCAAGGTTGAGATCGTCGTTCGGATCATTGCCGAGCAAGCCCTTGGGGACGGCATCCGGTTGCAGCTCGCTGGCCGGCGGCCGCACAGTCCCGGTCGTCATTTCGGTGCCGGAAACTTGCGGCAACTCTGGCGCGCTCTCAGGGGGCGGCGCGCCTTTCTGAAAGAGATCGCCGAGCTTTACCGAGGTTTCGCAGCCCGTCAGCGCCAGCAGGCAGGCGGCCATGGCGACGAGCACTCGAGGCGATCTTGCTGCCATGGTGCGGTTCCTCGGCGACTAAGCTGTCGGATTGACCCCGCCGAGGCGAAAGCACGCGCGTGAGGCTCCGGTACGGCTGGAGCAACAAACTCCGCCAGCCTAGGAGATGATGGTTAAGATTTCCTCGCCGAGGGCGGCCGTAGCCCGGATTGAGCGACAGCGAAATCCGGGATGTCTGTCCCCGGATGTCGCTGCGCTCCATCCGGGCTACAAGTTGCGTGGTAAACAAAACACGAGTGCCAAGTTGATCGTGTCCGCCGCATCGGGCAAGATTGCGCAACCGAGCCATGCTCAACGAAAAGTTTCCGATCGCGCGATGATGCGCGGCGGATGCCAGTAAGGAGACATTAGGGAATGCCGAAGCCACGCATCAGCTACGTGGATCCGGCGACCATCACCGATCAGGCGATGCTCGCCGAGTTCGACCGCTGCGCCCGCGAGGGCACGCCGCGTCCGGAGAGCCAGGCCATCCGGGCGCATGTGCCGGCCGTGTTCTGGTCGTTCGCCAACAGCTGGCGTGACGTGTTCAAGAACGGCGTTGCCGAGCATGCGATCAAGGAGCTCTGCCGCGTCTACGTGTCCCGCTCGGTGCTTTGCGAGTTTTGCGGCAATCAGCGCTCAATGAAGGCGGCCGCGGCCGGCGTGATCGAGGACGACTACCTCGAGCTCCTGAATTTCGAGACCTCGACGCACTACGACGAGCGCCAGAAGGCCGCGCTCTCGTATGCCGAGGCGATCACATGGGACTTGCCCGTCGACGAAAGGTTCTGGGCGCGGCTGCACGCCCATTTCAGCGAGCCCGAGCTGGTGGAGATCGGCTATTTCATCGCGCTCACCATGGGGCAGCAGCGCTGGTTGCGGACGCTCAATATCGAGCACCATCAGGTTCTTGCCGGCACCACCGCATCGATGGCCCCGGGCTTCGAGACCGAAGAGGCGCTCAAGCGCTCGAAGACCGCTCCCGATTACTGGGCCAGGAAGAGCCACAAGGCAGCGTCGGAACCCGCGGAGTAGCCGGTCGCCACGCGCAGCATGGGCGACGCCTACCCCGTGGTGAACGTCGCCGCCGTGCAGGCGGCCTCCGTGTTTCTCGACCGTGAGAGCTCGACCGAAAAAGCCTGCAGCTTGATCCGCGAGGCTGGCAAAAACGGTGCGCGCGTGATCGGCTTTCCGGAAGGCTTCATTCCCGCGCATCCGGTCTGGTACCACCATCACGCGGCGACGGGCGCGCTCGCAAACCGGCTCGCTGCCGAGCTGTTCAAGAACTCTGTGGAGATACCCGGGCCGCATATCCACGCGCTCGCGCAGGCAGCGCGCGATGCAAACGCCTATGTGGTGATCGGCGTGTGCGAAAAGCTGCCGAACACCATGGGCACGATGTTCAACACGCAGGTCTATCTCGCGCCTGACGGAACGCTGCTTGGCAAGCACCAGAAGATAATGCCGACCGTGGGCGAGCGGCTTGTGCACATGGGAGGCTTGGGCAACACATTCGGTGCCTTCGCAACGGAGTTCGGCCCGATGAGCAGCCTCATCTGCGGGGAGAACTCCAATCCGCTTGCGATCTTCGCACTCACGGCCGAGGGCACGCGCATCCATGTCATGAGCTGGCCCAATCACTTTCCCACAAGCGGCGATCCGCTGCGCAACCGCGTACTCATCGACTCGCAAGCCTTCGCGCACATGAGCAAGGCCTTTGTGATTTCCGCGTGCGGCACGGTCGACGAGCGCATGATCGAGATGCTGCAGCCGGACGCGAAGGCGGAGAAATTCCTGCGCGATCCCGACTGCAGCGGGGGCAGTGTGATCGTCGCTCCCAATAGCCGCGTGATCGCCGGGCCAATGGGCGCGGAGGAGGGCATCCTTTACGCGGAATGCAACCTGGAAGTCGGCATCACCATGAAGCTGCGGCACGACTTCGCGGGCCATTACAACCGGCCGGATATTTTCCACCTGCAGATCAACCGCGCCGCACCGAGCCTCTATTCGGTGCACGGCGCGGCCGGCGACTTGCCTCTGCCGCCAGCGTCCGAGACTAAACCGATGCTGGGAACGGACGCTCCCGACATGCTCCCGCACCGCTTCGCTGCCGAGGATGAGCCGGGTGAAGGTCCGGCCTAAGCCTCAGGAGCAATACAAATACACAAGGGTGCAACCGACGCGTGCACGCTCGCAGTTTCACTCGTTTTTGCCTGCCGGAACAAGGCCTCCTTCTGCGTGGGTTTGGTTCACTTCGTTTTCACAAACCGCGCAGCCAACAGCAAACGCAACCACCAGCCTAGTTTTGGTGTCTCAGGTTAGGGGTGCAGTCCAGTGCGCGCACTCCACGCCGCGCATTGTAAACAACAATGAAAATACAATGCCTCCTTTGAAATCAAACGAGAAATTCGAAGAATTCGGGTCCAATAACAATGCCGGGACGGGCCATATCAGTCGATATCAATGGGGGGTTTCGACTGCACCCCTTTGGCTCACGCAAAAGGAGCGGAGGGCTCAACACGCGCGCAGCACTGCTTCACGACCGTCCTGACGTGAACGACTTTCCACTTGCCTACGATGTCAAACAGCGCCGCAAAACCTAGGCAAGCTTTTTAGCCGAACGCCCTTCGCAAATAATCCACGGACGGTGCCATGTCGCCGCCCCCTCCACCGCGCATCCGATCTCGTGTTTACACGAGATCGGCACTTTAAGTGCGTAAGTCGGGCAAGCCCGACTTACGCTGCGGTCCCCTCCCGCGCCTCGCTGCGCTCGGCAGGGGAGGATAGGCGCTACATCTCGCGCGCGCCGCTACCCCACGGCGCGCGTCACCAGTTCGGGCTTTGCTTGCGCGCGGTCTTGCACGAGCTTCGCGAGCGCCATCATGTCGACCTTGCCGGAGCCAAGGAGCGGCATCTTTTCCAGATAGACAATCTCGGACGGGATCATCAGCTCGGAGGCGTGCATGGACTTGGCGTAGGACTGGAACTCGCCGCGCGTGGCGCCGTGCTGCTGCGTGACCAGGATGAGCCGCTCGCCCTTGCGCGGATCGGGCATGGCAACGACCGCGGAAAGCACGTCGGGCCAGAGCTCGGAGGCAAGCGCCTCGACTGCTGCAAGCGAGATCATCTCCCCGCCGATCTTGGCAAAGCGCTTGGCGCGTCCTTTGATCGCGATAAAACCCTGCTCGTCGATGCTGACGATGTCGCCGGTGTCGTGCCAGCCGTCGGGCGGGGGCTCGAGCACCCCCGGATTGCTCGTGCGCAGATAGCCGAGCATCACATTGGGTCCGCGCACCAGCAAGCGTCCGCCCTCCTCCACGCCTTCGACTTTCTCGAGTCGCGCTTCCGTCCCCGGCAACAGACGGCCGACGGTGCCGAACTTGTTGAACATGGGCGTGTTGATGGCGAGCACGGGCGCTGTCTCGGTTACGCCGTACCCTTCCAGAATGCGCAGCCCGAATTTCTCCATATAGATGCGGCGCGTAGATTCCTTCACCGGCTCCGCGCCGGCGAGGATGTAGCGCAGCGAACGGAAGTCATACGGATGCGCGACTCGCGCATAGCCGTTGAGGAACGTGTCGGTGCCGAACATGATGGTCGCGTTGACCGCGTAAATCAGCTCCGCGACCGTGCGGTAGTGGAGCGGCGAGGGATAGAGATAGATGCGCACGCCGGAGACGAGCGGAAGCACCACACCCACGGTCAAGCCGAAAGAGTGAAAGACGGGCAGCACGTTGAAAAGTTTGTCCTCCCGGCCGAAATCGATGCGTGCCGCGGCCTGCGCGACGTTGGCGAGCATGTTGCGATGGGAGAGCACGACGCCCTTGGGCGCGCCTTCCGATCCCGAGGTGAACAGGATCGCGGCCCAGTCATCGGGCTTGCGGGAAACGAGCGGCTTTTCGGCATTCAGCAATCCGCGCACCTTGTCGAACACGCTGATGCGCGCGCGAATGTCCTCGAGAAACAGCATGCGCACCTGTTTCTCGACCTCGGCGACGAGATGGGAGAGCTTGCCGCGCTCGATGAAGGCGCGCGAAGTGACGATGGTATCGATCTGCGCCGCCTTGCAGGCGGCGAGCACATTCGCGGCCCCGGCGGTGAAATTGATCATCGCCGGCACTCGCCCCGCGCTCATCAGCCCGAGCAGCGTGACCACCGCGCCGTTCGCATTCGGCAGCATCACGCCGACCGCACGGCCTTCCGCTGCGAGCGGCATGAGCTTTGCCCCGAGCACCGCCGCGCCCGCCAGCAGCCGCTTGTAGCTGAGCGCGCCGGTGACCGGATCCTCCACGGCCACGCGCCGGCGGCCGTGGATTTCGGCAGCCTGGATGACCGCCTCGACAATGGTGCGGTCGGTGGACGTGGTGCGAAAGATCAGGTCAGACATGATGCCATACAGCGCCGCGCCCGCCGCGACGCGTCGCTTGCGTCCCTTCAGGTCAGGGTCGACCGTGAGCTTCACCGGCTCGAGCACCGTCACTTTCACTTTCGGGAACCAGCGGCGGCGCACCTGGCGTTTCGACAGGCGGCCGAACGGCGTCTGCTCGAGACCCTCGATGCGCACCGGCACGATCTCCGCATCCGACTTGTCGGCGACCATGGCGGCGCCGTCATAGACCTTCATCAGGCTGCCGGTGACGGTGAGGCGTCCCTCGGGAAAGATGATCAAAGCTTCGCCGGCTTTCACCGCAGCGATGAGGTCGCGCAGCGCCATGGGCTTGAGGGGATCGAGCGGAATGGCAGGGATGAAATAGAGAAAGGGCTTGACCCACCAGCGTTGCGCTACCGCGACATCGATGGCGAACACAGGCTTGCGGCTCGTCAAGGACATTGCCAGGCCCGCGTCGAGGAAGCTCACGTGATTGAGCGCAATGATCAGGTGCGGGCCGGCATTATTGATGTGCTCGATGCCTTTCACCTCCATGCGGAACAGCGTGCGGTAGATGATGGAGAGCGAATCGGCGAGCGCGCTCGCCGGCATGGTGCGGCCCACGGCCACCGCAACGGCCACACAGGCGACCGCGAGCAGAAGGAAAAGCTGCGACGTGCTCATGCCCGCAACCTGCAGCAGCGCAATCAGGACAGTGCCGCCGGCAATGAAGGCGGCGTTGAGCACGTTCACCGCCGCGACCACGCGCGCGCGCCGGTCGGCCCCCGCCCAGGCCTGCACTGCCGCAAAGGTGGGCACAATGAACATGCCCCCGGCGATGGCAAGCGCCGCAAGATCGATCGCAAAGCGGATCCCGCGGCCGCTGCCCAGGAGCGAGAAGTAGCCGGTAAGCGGCGCGCGCGGCGTTTGTCCCAGCGTTGAGAACCCGAGGTCGAAACAGGACAGCGCGAGCAGCACGCCGGCGATCACGGTGGGCAGCAGGATGATTCGGCCGGCGGCGAGCCAGGCGGCGATGCCGGAGCCCACCGCGATCGAGATGGAGAAGATCGCGAGGCAGGCGGTGACCACATCCTCATTGCCGCCCAGCACGTTCTTCACCAGCGGCGGCATCAGCGAGAGCGCAACCGCACCGACGAGCCAGAACCAGCTGGTCACCAGGCCACCCCACCATAGTCTCCAGTCCTCGCGCAGGAATTTCAGCAGCCCCGCTGTCGAGACGAGCACGTTGCGCTCGACTTTGAGATCAGGCGCGGCCTCGCCGGTGGGCGGAATGAGCAGGCTCGCGCCCCAGCACAGCAGCGAGAACACGATCATCAGCAGGGAAAAACGCGCGGGGTCGCCGCCGTTTTTCGCGGCGATGCCGCCCACGATCGTGCCGAGCAGGATGGCGATGAAGGTTGCGCCTTCGACGAGCGCGTTGCCGGCGGGAAGCTCCGCGCGCGCGAGGTGGTCGGGCAGGATGCCGTATTTGATGGGCCCGAACAGGGCGGCAATCACGCCGAACAGGAACAGGACCACAAACAGCAGAAAGACGGAATGCAGCGCGAAGCCAAGGACAGCGAGGAGCGCGATGCCGATCTCGGCGAATTTCAATCGTTGCGCGACGAGTGCCTTGTCATGGCGGTCGGCGAGCTCGCCGCCCAGCGCGGAAAGGAAGAAGTAGGGCGCGATGAAGATCGCGGCGGCAAGTGTGATCAGCGCCTCCGCGGCATCCGCCGCCACATGGAACAGGATCAGAAAGACGAGCGAGTTCTTGAGGAAGTTGTCGCTGAACGCCGAGAAAAACTGGCACCAGAACAAGGGCGCAAAGCGCCGGGTCAGCAGCAGGGACGAGAAGGACATAGGCTCTTTCCGGTCGCCCGCGGGCGCGGACATCAGCAGCCATTACAACGATAATTGGGGCAAAACCACAACGGCCGGAAGGCTGTAGCCCGTAGCTCGGATTGAGCGCAGCGAAATCCGGGATTCCGGCGCGCCGCTAGCTCATGCGGCCTGCGATGATAGGGGCGAGTTTGAAACCCGCCCCTACATTCCTCAAAATCCGTGCCCGTCTCGGTGGTATGCCAGGATCAGCCGCGCAGCCGGTGGGCAGCCGGCGTCTGGACCAGGACTGCCGCGACGCTTAGACATACCGCAATCGCGCTGGCGATGGTGAAAAGCTCGAGCCACATGGTTCCGTCCTTGCGTCGCGTGTTGAGCGCAATCGACTAAACGCCGCGCAGAACATCAGGTTCGCCTTGCGCGGAAGAAATTTTCTGAAAATTCTACGCGCCGCGTTAACCTCTCCTTAATACATGCGTGCACAGCCACCTGAGTCGTGCAGCCGCGCAACCCGGATGGAGCGCATGCGCTATCCGGGATAGGCGGCCCGGATTTCGCTGGCGCCCAATCCGGGCTACCAAGCCGAATGCAAGAGCCCATGCACGTCGATACCGACGTCCTGGTCATCGGATCGGGCGCTGCCGGCATGTATGCGGGCATTGAAGCGGCGCGCGCGGGTTGTTCCGTCCTGCTCGCCGACCGCAGCCTGATCGGCCGCGGCGGGGCCACCGTGATGGCGCAGATGACAGTTGCGGTAGCGCTGGGCGAGGAATGCCCGGATCACTGGCGCCACCATTACGACGACACGCTCGCCGCCGGTCGCGGACTTTGCGCCGAGCCGCTCGCGCGGCTTCTCTGTGAAGACGGACCCGAATGCATTCGCGAAATGGATGCCTGGGGCGTCGGCTGGGCCCGCAAGAACGGCCGTATCGCCCAGGCTTTCGCGCCCGGGCACGATCGGGCGCGCTGCGTGTTCGTGGATTTTCTCAACACCGGCCCTGCAGTGTCCAAGACATTGCGTGCCGTGGTCAACCGCACGGGCGGCATTCGCAAGACGGGCGATCTCCTGATTGTCGATCTCGTGCGCAATGAGGGCGAGATCGCAGGCGCCGTCGCACTGCATCTGCCGACCGGCTCCCCGGTGACAATCGCCGCAAAGGCTACCGTGCTCGCGACCGGGGGGCTCACGCGGCTTTACCGCCGCAACAGTGCGTCCGCAAATATGGGCGGCGACGGTTATGCGCTCGCTTTGCGTGCCGGTGCCGCGCTGATCGATATGGAATTCGTGCAGTTCTTTCCCATCGGGCACCTCGCACCGCGGCTCATCGGCATGGACCCCATCATGTGGGATCCGTTCCGCTACAAGCTCGGCGGGCGGCTGCTCAACAGCGAGGGCGAGGAATTTACGACGCGGTATGGGGTGAGCGAGGACGGCCGCTATCGCGCCACGCGCGATGTGGCGACGTACGCGATCGGCAAGGAGGTGGAGGCAGGCCGCGGCTCACCGCATGGCGGCGCATTTTTGAGCTTTCAGCACTGCTCGCCATCGGCGTTGCGCGAAGCATTCGGGCCGGTCATCGACCGGCTCGCGAAGAATAACATCGATCTCACGAAAGTGCCGGTCGAGGTCGCGCCTATCGCCCACTATCACATGGGCGGGGTGGTTGCGGACGCGCGCATGCAAACGGAGTTAGCCGGGCTCCTGGCGGCGGGCGAAGTGGTCGGAGGCGCCAACGGCGCGAACCGGCTTTCTGGAAACGCGATTACGGAGGCATTGGTATTCGGGCGCCGCGCTGGCCGCAGCGCAGGTGAGCGCGCCAGGCGGACGCGCATGCGTGCATTTGCGAATAACGGGGGACGCGAAGCGCTTGAGCTTCTCGCAAGCACCGAAGATCGTGCAAATTTCAACACGGCGGCGATGATCGAGCGGTTACAGACGATCATGGCGAGGGATGTGGGTCCCTTCCGCACGGGAGAAGGGCTCGACCGTGGCTTGCGGGAGATCGCGGAGCTAAGGCAGGCGATGGGCGAGCGGCCGATCGGCAAACACCTCCCCTTCGATCTGGGAAAGGTCGAATGGTTCGATCTGCGCAACATGCTGCTCGTTGCGGAGAGCGTGGCTACCGCCGCGCTGGCGCGCTGCGAGAGTCGCGGCGCCCATCAGCGCGAGGACTTTCCGGAAATATCGGCGCAGTGGCAGAAGAATCAGCACGTCCGCCTGTGCGGCAATCGGCTCGAAATTTCAACGGCGCACTCTGGACACAAACACAGGCGTGTTTTCTCTCCCGTAGGGAGAGGGTTAGGGTGAGGGGTCACTGTCTGTTGCTGAAGCTTGTGCCCCCCTCACCCCAACCCTCTCCCCGCGGGGGAGAGCGAGCACACTGTGTTCCCCTCACTTGCGTTGGTCAAACAAAAGGCACACGCTGAGCATGGCATTGCTCGCAATACTGAAAGTGCGGCGCGGCTCCGCTGGTGAGACACCGCACTGGGAGAGCTTCGAGGTGCCATTCGAGCCCGGCCAGTCGGTCCTCGACGCGTTGCGCTACATCCGCGCGCATTTCGACCCGAGCCTTGCCATTCGCTTCTCCTGCATCAATGCGAATGCCTGCAAAGAGTGCATGGTGGAGCTCGATGGCGAGACGGTCTATGCCTGCACGGCACGGCTCGAGGCGCGCGAAATGACGGTGGGGCCACTGTCCAACAAGAAGCTCGTGCGCGATCTGGTCACCGAGATTGCGCCGCCGTCCGAGCGGCTGCTCCGGTAGGGTGGGCAAAGGCGCGGCGCTCCGCTCTTGAGGACGCACTTAACTCATGTGTGCGCCGTGCCCACGCGGACCGCGCATTACCGATCACGCGTGGCACGGCGCGCAAGAGCGCGCCTTTGCCCACCCTACAAAGGGGCGGGTAGCGCGTGTGATCCACGGATGCCATCATGAGCCGGGGCGCAAACAAAAGCCATCCGAGGCGAAGTGGGATATGGAAGAAAAAGAATACACCTGCGCCCGCGATTACCAGCTGTTCGGCCCGGGGCCCAAGCGCATTCTCTCCCTCGACGGCGGGGGTGTTCGTGGCGCGATCACGGTGGCGTTTCTGGAGCGCATCGAATCGATTCTGTCCGGGCGCGCAGGCCGCCAGATCCGGTTGGGCGATTACTTTCATCTCGTCGGCGGCACATCGACGGGCTCCATCATTGCCGGCGCTATTGCGCTCGGCTACCGCGCCGAGCAGGTCAAAGAGTTCTACACCAAGCTCGCCCCGCTTGCGTTCAAGCGCCAAAGCTGGGCGGTTCCGGTCCTGCAGGCGAAATTCGACGTGCGCGGACTGCGCGGCGAGATCGAGAAGATCGTCGGCGACATCGATCTGCAGAGCGACAAGCTAGGCACGGGACTCTGCGTCCTCAGCAAGCGCATGGACACGGGAAGCCCATGGATCCTGACGAACAATCCGGCCGCGCCGTTCTGGGACGACGGCATCGGCGAGGACGGCAGACCTTATGACGGGAACAAATATTACAAGCTCGCGACCCTCTTGCGCGCCAGCACCGCAGCGCCGCATTTTTTCGATCCCGAGCTGTTGCCGATCAGCGGGCGCACGCGGCAGCTGCCGCATGAGGTCGCATCTCCCATGCAGAAGTCGTACGTCGCGCGCTTCAGCGAGGCGCTGCTGCAACGCCTCGGGCTGCGTGAAAAACCGGTGCACCACCCGGACCGCGATTATGGGCTGTTCGTCGACGGCGGCGTGAGCCCGCATAACAATCCTTGCTTTGCGCTCTTGCAGACGGCGGTGCTCAAGGCATTCCGCATCTGCTGGCCGCTCGGTGCCGAACGGCTCTCCGTCACCTCGATCGGCACCGGCACCTACCGGCCGCGACTCAAATACGAGGATCTTGGCTTCACCCGCTTCCCCCAGCTCGCCCTGCAGGCGCTGATGTCATTGATGACGGACGCGGAGACGCTGATCCTCGCGCAGATGCAGTGGCTCGGCGAATGTCCCATGCCATGGCGCATCAATTCCGAAATCGGCACGCTTGCAGACGATGGTCCGGCCGGCGGCAAGCTGTTTCGTTTCCTGCGCTACGACGTGCGCCTCGAGACGGACTGGCTCGAGCGCAATCTCGCCGTGAAAGTTTCCGAGCGCGACGTTGCGCGCTATCGCTGCATGGATGACCCGGGCATCGTGCAATCCATCTACGAGATCGCCAGGATCGCCGCCGAAAGGCAGGTGCAGCCGGAGCATTTTCTGCCAGCAGCCGAAACGCGGAGCGTCAGCCCTGCGCTGACCGCGTAGGATGGGTTGAACGAAGTGAAACCCATCAACCGCTCTTCACTTCGTCATGGCCGGGCTTGTCCCGGCCATCCACGTCTTTGAGCGCAACAGACAAGACGTGGATGCGCGGAACAAGTCCGCGCATGACGGTCACCCCTGCAGGGGCTGAATGGGGCGCTGTCGATAGATCGCCACCCATTCGGCGTTCTCCTGCATAGCCTCGGTGCCAAGCCGGCGATAGAGGCCATGCGCCAGGCCGGTGGTTTCGCGGTCGATGGTGTCGGGCAACAGCTCGCAGGCTCGCTCGAACAGCATGCGCATGCGGTCGTACTGCCGCGCCTGCGCCTTGTAGGCGAGGCGCTCGGTATAGCCGGTCAATGCCGCAGCCACCCCGGGCAGAAGACCAAGCAAGACGACGATCGCCTGCTGCAGACTCGTGCCCCGCCAATGAAAGTCGACGTCGAACAGGAACAGATAGATCAGGAGCGGCACAAACAGGAATGCGGACAGGATGGTTAGCACGCCCGCGCGCGTTTCATTCGCCTCCGCCCATTCATTGTGCCGCAGCCCCTGCCGCCTGAAATAGGCCAGCTGCCCGCGCAGCCAAAAACGTTGCACCAGGGCATGGCCGACGGGATCGATGCGCTCCCCGCCCCGGCCCAGCGCCTTGTCGAGCGGCTCGAGCGTGCGCAGGCAAATTTTCACCCAGGCGAGCTCGGTCGGCTGCTGAATCGGATAGGCCTGCGCAATCGTCGCAAGCGGATCGACGCCGCGCTGCTCCGACTCTCCGGTTTTCGCATCGGAATAGCGCGAGCCGATGCCGAGAAGCTTCCAGTACACCGCGACGCGCAAGGCCTCGGCGAGTGCCCGGTAATCGAGGAAGCGCTCCTGATGCCGGCCGTGCACGGCGCGCAGGAACACGACGATGATGACGAGAAAGCTCAGCGAATAGGCGGCCAGCAGCGCGGCGATGATCGCGGGCGCAACGTGCGTCGCCGCATGCGTGAAGATCGCGAAAAAGAAGAATGCGATGAACGCCAAGGAAAAGAGCAGCTTCCAGTCGCGCTTGAATTGTGTTTGACGATCCTGCGCGAGGGTGTCAGCAACGCTGTAGAGATGGCACCAGAGCGGCGCGACTTCGAGCGCATGCTTCCTTGCATCCTCGTCGACTGCGGCGCCGTCCTTTGCATCGGTGAACAGGTGATCGATGCTGCGCGCAAGGCGCCCTGGCCCGTTCGGCTGCTTCTGCAGCTCGGCAGCATCGCGATTGAAGTGGCGCGTCAGAGTGGTGAGCGCATCGAAGTTCTCCCAGTTTTCCAGCTCGCGCCGTTCCGTGCGAGGGATCTTGTAGCGGTCATCCTCTCGTTCGCGGCCGAGCACGTGGGCAATGAATGCGCCGAGGCGATGCCAGGCGCGCCTCATGAGCCCGCCGCGATACTGCTTGATGAGCGTCCTGCCCCATGCACGCACGCTGATCTCCCGTGGCGCGCTTCCCTCCTTCATGCGGGGGCTGAGGACCTCGATAACGGGGCCGATCTCGGCAGCGTCGAGACTCGCGCGCGGCGAATGGCTCACCAGAAGCGGAATGCCTTCGCGCTTGAAGTTGACCACCTCGGCGCTGCCGCCGGGACTCATCTGCGTGCCGTTGCCGTCCCATAGCGTCAGCAGCACGTGGCAGTGCTGGGTTATGAAAATCCCCACGGCGCGATATTGGTCGTTGCGCCTGGCTTGATCGGCGCGAACCTGTTCGACGCTCGCGCGCAGCGGCATGACCGGCGCGGCGATTGCCTGCGCAAACAGCGTCTCGAATTCCTTGAGGTTGCCTTCCTTCAGTCCGGGCTCGAAGTCGCGCCGGTATTCCTCGAGCGGCATCGGCAAGGGCGCGATGAGGCGCGCCCCCTGGGCCAACGCAACGCGTGCCACCAGCCGGTCCGCGCCTTCGGCGAGAGCGGAAAGCACGATGATCGGCGTTTCGTTATCATTACGCAAAAAATCCCGGCGCAGCTGCGCCAGGATGGCGCCTACCTCCTGCTCGAGCCGGGGCACATCTTCGTCGCGCAGATCGCGATGACCGGTGACGCCGATGACGAGTGGAAGCCGGTCCGGCAGGCCTTCCATCATGGCTGCTCTTGCTCTTTCAGTTGGTACTGCGGGTTCGCCAATGTCGCACTTTCATCACGGCGCCGCCACCTGCGTACGCTGTTGCGCAGGTGATACACCAGACATGATTCCAGTGTGGATGAAGGAGAACGCGTCGTGGAAGAAGACGCGCGCACAGATATCGCAATCGCCAGCGGGCTCACCGTGGAAACCCACATCGAAAAACCTGGTATCCGGCGGTACCCGCGTCGTTGCCCACTTCTGTTTTGGCTCCGTCCTCGCACAGCGCGCGTACAGGGATTATGGGCCCGCAAGTTTCAACGGTCTCGTGGCATCCGCCCAGCATCCCCGCTGCAGGATCGACGCCTGCGCGGCCAGCCTCGCTTGCTTCTCGGTCGCCAGGCAGAGATCGTCATTCCGGCCGAGGCCGAAGGCCGAGAGCCGGAATCCATAACCCCAGGCCTGTGGTCATGGATTCCGGGCTCGCCACTTCGTGGCGCCCGGGAACGACGGCTTGGTGGCTTGGATGCGTAAGCCCGAAGAGCAGGACAAGCAGGCGGAGATCTCGTTCTTCGACGCGCATGCGCATGCGGATGCCTATGACGTGTTCACGCCAGAAGCGAGCGCGCGGCTCATCGAGAGCTTCGTGCGGCTGAGTGGCCTGCCACGAGGCGCCCGCGTCATCGATCTCGGCTGCGGCTCAGGCGTATTCACCCATCTGCTTGCGCGCGCCGGCTATCACTGCGTGGGTCTCGACATCAGCGGCAAGCTCCTCGAAGTGGGCCGCAGCAAACACCCGGGGCTCGCCTTCGTGCAGGGCGACATCGAGAAGCTGCCGTTGATGCGCGAAAGCTTTGACGGCGCGCTGCTGAGCGGTGTGGTGCACCATCTTCCCGATCCCTCGCGCTGCGCCGCCGAGGTGTTCCGGATCCTGCGGCCGGGTGGCCGCTTCGTTGCCTTTGACCCCAATCGCATGAACCCGTTCATGTGGCTCTACCGCGACCGCTCTTCGCCCTTCTACAGCTCGGTCGGCGTGACGGCGAACGAGCGGCCCGTGCTCGCCCGCGAGGTCGCACGCATATTTGAGCATGCGGGTTTTGCGGTGACCTCGCACTATCTCGCGGGACTCGCGTATCGCTACGTCGCTTCCGCGCGCGCCCGTCTCCTCCTCCCCATCTACAACTTTCTTGACGCACGGCTTTTTGCGCTTCCCTTCACCGAACGTTTTGCTCCCTTCGTGCTCACGGCGGGCGTGAAGAAGTAGGGTACCGTATATCGGCGTTGCCGGGCGCAATACGCTTCGCTATTGCGCCCTGCATGCCGGCCGAGCTCGACATCGTCATTCCGGTATTCAACGAGGGACGCAACATCGTGCGCACGCTCTCGGCGCTGGCACGTTCGGTCAAAACGCCGGCGCGCGTGCTGATCTGTTATGATCATCCGGACGACGACACGCTGCCCGCTATCCGCGACAATGGGCAGGCTTATGCCGGACTGGCGGTCGAATTCGTTCGCAATCCAGGCCGGGGTGCGCACGCCGCAGTCATGACAGGATTTGCCGCGAGCGCCGCGCCCTACGTGCTGATGTATCCGGCGGACGACGACTACAATGCCGAAAGACTTGACGGCATGGTCGTGCAGGCACGCGCCGGGTGCGACATCGTCTGCGCCAGCCGCTTCATGCCGGGGGGCTCGATGGTTGGATGCCCGCCGCTCAAAGCGGCGCTGGTGCGCACGGCCAATTTTACGCTGCGGCACTTCGCACATCTGCCGACCACCGACGCGAGCAACGGTTTCCGCCTGTTCTCGCGGCGCGTGATCGAGCGCATCCAGGTCGAGTCGCGGGAGGGTTTTTGCTACAGCATCGAGCTATTGGTGAAGGCGCACCGGCTCGGCTGGAAGGTTGCAGACGTGCCGGTCAGCTGGTTCGAGCGCCGGCACGGGCAAAGCCGGTTTCAGGTGCTCAGATGGCTGCCGGCCTATCTGCGCTGGTATTTCTACGCGTTCGCCACAACGCTGTGCCGGCGCGGTCCCTCGACCGTCGCGCTGCGGCATTCCTGAACGCGCGCGTCGCCGATGCCAAATTCGTCAACCTGGCCAAAAATCCGCGCGCGACGCACGACCGCGCTCTCGCCCTGGGTCAGCATCATCGCACGCGAAGTAGAATTTTCGCGCGGGGCGGCGCGTGAGGTTTATCACGCAGTCGCACAAGCCGACTACATCGCGATCGTTGCGATGACGCGCGACGGCAGGATTCCCATCGTTCACCAGTACCGGCCGGCGCTCGAGACATTCTCGTGGGAATTGCCGGCGGGGCTGGTCGATGCGGGTGAGACGCCGCTCGCCTGTTGCCGCCGCGAGCTCCTGGAGGAGACAGGGCTCTCAGCCCGCGCGGTGCATCCGCTGGCGCAGACGTTTCCGTGCACCGGCCGCCTGAGCAACAGGATGCATTCCTTCTTCGTGGAAGCGGGCAAACGCATCAATGATTTTGCGGCCGAGCCAGGCGTTTCTGTGAAATTCGTTACACCGGCACAGCTGGCGCAGTTGATCCGCGCCGGGAAATTCGTATCGCAGCTTCACATCGGCGCACTCATGCTCGCCGAGCTGCATGGCTTTCTGACACTGCCGCGGCCGCTGCGCAGGCGACGGCGCGCGCAAGCGCCAGCACGGCCGGATGCGCCGCGACGCGCCCGGCGATAGCCGGAAATCTTTTGCGAAACCGCGGCACCCCTTCCTCATAAAACCAGACCGAGGTGACGAGTCCGGTGAGAAACCACGTGAGATAATAGTAGCGACCTGCAGGGGCATAGAAGAGGCCGATGGTCTGCTGCGCCAGGGTGGCGCCGGCGATGAGCCGCAGCCAGGGATCGGCACCTTTTCTCAGCAGCATGCGAACGAGAATGATAAGCGCCGCCGCACTGACCGGCGCCATGCCTTCCCATTCGGAAGGCCCCGCCAGCCAGCCCGCGATCTGGCGCAGGGCCCGTGCAATGTCTTCGCCTGCAAAGTCGAAGCATGCGAGCTCGGCAAGGGCCGCAATGTAGACCGAGGGCGGAGTGACCAGGGCGCCCGGGTGCTGCGCAGTCGCCGTGAACAAATAGAACGCGCCGCCAAAGAACCAGTTGTGCAAAAGCATGCCGAGTACCGGCACGAATCCGGTCACCAGACCGGCCACGCGCGCGAGCTGTTTCTGCCAGAGTGCCGCAAGGGCGCCCCCGGTCAGCAGTACCGCCGCCGCGGGCGCAATATTGGGGCGCACGAACAGGGCAAGCGCGAACAGAAATCCCGCGCCCCAGGCCGGCGCAAAAGACGCAGGCGGACCGCTTGGGGACGGTCCGACAAGCAGGAGCACAGCGGCAAGAAAGAAGGTGTAGGCCGCGGGATCGCCAAAACCACGCGCCGCCCATTTCACGTATTGCACGAGGCTCGAGCCGAACAGGATCCCGATGGGTATGCCGGCAAAGATGACGACGAGCGCCACGGCCCATTGCAGCGGTAGAAAGCGACGGAAAAGCGCGAACGCCAGAAACGGCAAAATGAGGACAAGCGACAGATAGCCCAGATAAGTGTCGCCGAAAATGACATGCTCGACGACGCGCAGGTAGCGCATGCCGGGCGTGAAATAGAACACCTTCTCGCCGCCTTCGACCGCGCCAAGAAAATTGCCGTCGAGAAGCTTGCGCAGCATGACCCGCGCGAGACCATCAAACACCAGCCCGTCATCGCCGGAATCGAACGGCCGCACGCCGCCGAGGAAGCTTGCGTCATCCAAAAACGCGAGGGTGAGCGTGATGGCGACAAGCGCAAAGGCAAGCGCCGTTCTTCCTTCGCCGCCTCTGCGCACGAGAAGGAGAAGGACGGACGCGGCGCCGATCAGGGACAGCGCGGGTCCGATGAGCTGGTGGACGGCTCGCTTGAGAGTCGGCCGCAGCGCGATCGCGAGGGACGGCTCGTTTTTGATGGCGACGCCGAAAATGCGGCGGCCGATATCCTCGGCCGCGATTCGGCGGCACTGCATGGATGAATGCAGGATCGGCCCGAACTCCTCGGCCGCGCGCTCCCACAGCACCTGTCCGCGCCAGCACAAGGCGCTGCCCCTGAACTCGGCCGGAAAGCGGTACATAATGAACCATGGCATTTCGAGTCGCCATCGGTGCAGGAAATGCCAAAAACGGGAATCGCGGGATGCACGATCGACATCGCTCACGCGCGCATTCCAGTTATAGCCGAGCTCATTGATGAACCCGAGACGAAGCCAGACCGGATCGGCGAAATCGACCCCGGTGACTTGCCGCGAATAGGCGGGCTTCGGAAATAAACCGTCGGCCGACAAGGCGAACGGTTGGGCCGGAAAGGCGTCGCCCCGCCAGCACCCGGTTACAGCGGGATCGCAGCGCAGGTTGGGCGGGTATTTGGCGTCGAACTCCGCCGCCATGAAACGGAAAACGGCGGCGGGCAATCCGGCCTGCAAGGCTGCGCTTCGCTCGCCATCAACGATAAAGACGTTCTCGCCCTCTTCGATCTGCGCCGGCGCAAACACGCCCTGGCCGATGAGGCATGCGGCGACCACCGCGATCGCACCGAGCCAGGCTTTCGGTCGCGCCGAAATTACACCTGTAAAGATGAAGACGGCCGCGCTCACGAGCATGGCGTATTGCGGAAGCTGGTTGATCGGAATGCCGAGTGCGAGCACCACCAGCAACGCAGCAGACAGGCGACGGAGGACAGAGGACGGATGTGGAGGAGAGGAGCGGTTGCGGTAAAATGGCGGTGCCATTTTGTGTCGTCGGTCCTCTGTCGTCCGTCCTCTGTCGTCTGGAGTCTAGCATGACCCTCCCCCTTTCCGGCCTGTTCGCGGTCGCATTGGAGCAGGCCGTGGCGGCACCCCTGTGCAGTTGCCGGCTCGCCGATGCCGGCGCCCGCGTGGTGAAGGTGGAGCGTCCCGAGGGAGACTTCGCCCGCAAGTACGATCAGCTCGCCGGGGGGGAGAGCGCATATTTCGTGTGGCTCAATCGCGGAAAGGAATCGATTTGCCTCGACCTCACGCTCGAGGCGGACCAGGCAGTGCTGGCCGCCATGCTGGAGAAGGCCGACGTGTTCGTGCAGAACCTCAAGCCCGGTGCTATCGCGAAGCTTGGCTTTGCGATCGACAGGCTGCGGCAAAAGCATCCGCGCCTGATCGTCTGCTCGATTTCCGGCTACGGCGACGAAGGCCCCTACGCGCAACGCAAGGCGTACGACATGCTGATCCAGGCGGAATCGGGCGTTGCTTCCGTGACCGGCGGCGCGGAGGCGCCCGCGCGCGTAGGCGTCTCCCTGTGCGACATCGGCGCCGGCATGTACGCTTATGAGGCCATTCTGGAAGCGATCATCGCACGCGAGCGCAGCGGCGAGGGCGCCGCCATCTCCGTATCAATGTTTGACGCGATGGCGGACTGGATGACGGTGCCGCTCCTGCAGCACGAGGGCGGCATGCCGCCCAGGCGCATGGGTCTCGCGCATACTTCGATCGCGCCCTACGGCGTGTTCAAGGCGCAGGATGGCGCCGACATTCTCATTTCCATCCAGAGCGATCGTGAATGGCGTGTGCTGGCGGACGCAGTCCTCGACGACAAGGCACTCGCGCGCGATCCGCATTTCGCAACCAATGTGGAGCGCGTGAAGAGGCGCGCAGAAACCGATGCGCGCGTTGCAGCCGTTTTTGCAAAACTGCCGGAGGCGGCGCTCACCGCAAAGCTCGATCGCGCTCAGATCGCGTTTGCGCGGGTGAACGATCCGTCCCTTTTGGGCAAGCATCCGCACCTGCGGCGCATTGTTGTAGAAACGCCGTCGGGGAAAATTGCGTATCCGGCGCCTCCCGCGCGCAGTCGCGAGATCGAGCGTTGTCGCGGTCGTGTGCCTGCGACCGGCGAGCACAGCGCAAAAATCCGCGCGGAGTTTTGTCGCGAACGGGTCTAGCAGGCTGTTGAAAAACCACTAGCGAGAGCTGTGAGGATGTGATTCCTGGTGGACGAGGTCAACTGGGAGTCGCGAACATGCGAGGCACGGATCAGCGAACAGGTACGCTGTTTTCGTATGTGAATATCGAGGCACGAGTCCCGACCGCTCACCCTCT